>NZ_JAOTRZ010000031.1 GCF_030247655.1 Trichlorobacter sp.
ACATAGGGGATATCAATCTTCTTCTCACAGCCAAAGGCTGCCTCTTCAAAGGAGATCTCCATATTGTAGAGCAGATCATCGCCCCGCCGCCCCTGACTACGACGGCCAGTGCCACCGCCGAAAATGTCGCCAAAGATATCACCGAAGATATCGCCAAAGGGAGAACCCGCCCCGAATCCACCACCGGAGAAGCCGCCGCCATTGGACATTCCGGCATGGCCAAACTGGTCGTACTGGGCACGTTTCTGGCCGTCAGATAGCACTTCATAGGCCTCCGACGCCTCCTTAAACAGCTCCTCTGCCGCTTTATCACCAGGGTTTTTATCGGGATGATGCTGGATGGCTACCTTACGGAAGGCCTTTTTAATTTCAGTTTCCGAGGCGTTCTTATGAACGCCCAGTATTTCGTAATAGTCGCGTTTTTCGCCGTTTGCCACGCTTCATGTCCTTATCTAATTGAGAATACAGATGTAGGGGCGAGTCTAAAACCCGCCCCTACCATATAACCAGCAAATACTTTACGTATCGACTACTTCTTCACTTCCTCAAAGTCTGCATCAACGACTTTCTCATCCTTGGGCTTTGCGCTGCCTTCCTGGTGGCCGCCACTGCAATCTGCACCGCAGTCACTACCGCACGAATCCGCACCGGGCGCCTGCTGAGCTTGAGCGTACATCGCCTCTGCCAGCTTATGGGCAGCCTGGGCCAGCTCATCAGTAGCCTTTTTGATCACTTCTGCATCATCGCTGTCCATGACCTTTTTCAGATCAGCAATCTTGTTCTCAATATTACCTTTTTCAACGGCATCCACCTTGTCACCAACATCCTTCAGTGACTTTTCGGTGCTGTAGATCATGGAGTCAGCCTGGTTACGAGCCTCAATCGCCTCACGCTTTTTCTTGTCTTCTGCAGCATGGGACTCGGCATCCTTGACCATCTTGTCAATCTCGTCCTTGGAAAGACCGGATGAGGCGGTGATACGGATTGACTGTTCCTTACCGGTACCCAGATCCTTGGCAGAGACATGCACGATACCGTTGGCATCAATATTGAAGGTCACCTCAATCTGCGGTACGCCACTGAGTGCAGCGGGAATACCGGTCAGTTCAAAGTTACCCAGCGTCTTGTTATCACGGGCCATCTCGCGCTCACCCTGCAGGACATGGATCGACACGGCAGGCTGGTTATCGGCAGCCGTGGAGAAGGTCTGGGACTTGCGGCACGGGATAGTGGTGTTCTTTTCGATCAACCGGGTCAACACACCGCCCAGAGTCTCGATCCCCAATGAAAGCGGGGTAACATCCAGCAACAGCACATCCTTGACATCACCTTTGAGCACGCCGCCCTGGATACCGGCACCAATAGCAACAACCTCATCCGGGTTAACCCCTTTGTTAGGTACCTTGCCGAAGATCTCCTGTACCCGCTGCATAACAGCTGGCATACGGGTCATACCACCCACCAGGATAACTTCATCAATCTCGGATGCAGACAGACCAGCATCCTTCATGGCAGTACGGCAGGGGGCTTCCAGTTTGCGCAGCAGGTCATCGCAGAGCGACTCCAGCTTGGCACGGGACAGCTTCAGGTTAAGGTGCTTGGGACCACTGGCATCAGCCGTAATGAACGGCAGATTGATGTCGGTCTCCATGGAACCGGACAGCTCGCACTTGGCCTTTTCTGCTGCCTCTTTCAGACGCTGCAGGGCCATCTTGTCGCCACGCAGGTCAATGCCTTGATCTTTTTTGAACTCGTCGGCGATCCAGTCGATGATCTTCTGGTCAAAATCCTCGCCCCCCAGGAAGGTATCACCGTTGGTGGATTTCACCTCAAACACACCGTCACCCAGTTCAAGTACAGATACGTCAAAAGTACCGCCGCCCAGGTCAAACACGGCGATCTTTTCATCCTTTTTCTTATCCAGACCATAGGCCAGCGCAGCAGCAGTCGGCTCGTTGATAATCCGCAACACGTTCAGACCGGCGATCTTGCCGGCATCCTTGGTCGCCTGACGCTGGGAGTCATCAAAATAGGCCGGAACCGTAATAACCGCATCGGTCACGATCTCACCCAGATAGTCTTCAGCAGTTTTCTTCATCTTCTGCAGAATGATGGCCGAGATCTCCGGCGGAGAATATTTTTTATCCCGCACATCAACCCAGGCATCACCATTGTCTGCCTTGACGATCTTGAACGGGGAAATGGCGATATCCTTCTTAACCGCTTCGGTATCGAATTTACGGCCAATCAGCCGCTTGATAGCAAAAAGGGTGTTTTCCGGGTTGGTGACTGCCTGACGCTTGGCCTGCTGGCCAACAATTCGCTCACCTGCCTCGGTAAAGGCAACCATTGAAGGGGTGGTACGGCTGCCTTCAGAGTTGGCGATAACGATCGGCTCCCCGCCCTCCATGATTGCTACGCAGGAGTTGGTGGTTCCCAGGTCAATGCCGATAACTTTACTCATAACTGTAATTCTCCTTCCCAAAATGTCTTCTAATAGTCAACGTGGGTATTGGTTTTTAAAAAAACAAGGGGTAGCTGAAAATAAATCTAGGGATTCTTGGCAACCGACACCATGGATGGCCGTAGCAAGCGCTCTTTCAGCAGATAGCCCTTCTGGAACTCCTGCACAATAGTGTTAGCCGGATGCTCAGTTGTTTCAACTTGAGCCATGGCCTGGTGGAAGGCCGAGTCAAACAGCGTGCCGCAATTCCCATCCACGGCACAAACCCCGAACTTTTTCAGTGCTGTCTGCAGCAGGGTATGGGTCATCTTGACCCCCTCAACCAGGGCTGGCAGGCCATCTTCAGTGGCATGCTCAAGGGCGCGCTCAAGGTTGTCCAGTACCGGCAGCACTTCTTCCACCAGTGACTTGATACCGTAGTTCAGCAGCTCTTCCTTTTCACGGGAGGCACGCTTGCGATAGTTTTCCAGGTCAGCCCGCTCACGCAGCAACTTATCCCAGTTATCCTTTGCCTCCTGCTCTTTGGCTGCAAGTTGCTCCTGCAGTTGAGCAATCATCTGCTCAGGTGTAACCTCGCCAGCTTCAACCACCGGCTCCTGCTCTATCTGTGCATCAAGATTTTCTTTATCCATGATATCAAACTATCCTTTCAGAACAGCCTGCATCTAGCAGCGTTCATTATCGTTCTGTCAGCAAACGGCTGACCAGTTGTGCCGTATAATCAACTATGGGAATGACTGATGAATACCCCATCCGGGTCGGACCGATCACCCCCATCAGGCCGATGGTATTGACATCAGTCATATAGGTAGAAGTAATCAGACTCATGCCGGCTATCTCTTTTAAAGGGGTCTCTGAACCGATAAAGATCTGAACCCCCTGCGCCTGCATGCAGTTGCCAAGTAGTTGTACCAATCGGCCTTTTTCCTCAAAGGCCTGAAATATTTCACGCATCTTGGTTACATCACTAAATTCAGGTTGTTCAAAGATACGGGACTGACCGGTGATGTAGACCTCATCCTGTTCATCAGGCAATGCCTGCTGTGACAGGCTCAGCGCCTTGGTCATCATCTGGTCATAGTGGTTCTTTTCCAGCTCCATCTCAGCCAGAATCTTTTCCCGCACCTGACTGATGGACAGACCTTCAAGCGTGCTATTCAGGTAGTTAGACATCCTGACCAGATCTTCAGGCATAAAATCCTGCTCAACCTCAATGATCCGGTTCTGCACCGCACCGCTACAAGTGACCAGAATAGCCAAAATCCGCCGGGAGCCAAGCTTGACAAACTCAATCTGGCGAAACATACCGGAAGTGAAACGCGGCGCAACCACAATACCGGTGTAATTAGAAAGGCTTGAAAGGGTACGACTGGCCTCACGCAGCAGATCAGTCAGGTTACCGCCGGTTTCACGGCAACGCTTGAGGATCTCTTTTTTTTCTGTGTGAGTGATCGTCCGTAAACCGACCAGAGAATCAACATAAAAACGAAAACCCTTGTCGGTAGGAATCCGTCCGGCAGAGGTATGGGGCGATACCAACAAGCCCAATTCTTCAAGACTTGCCATAACATTACGCACCGTAGCCGAAGACAGGGGCAAGGCATGACGCCGGGCAACAGCACTGCTGCCAACCGGTTCAGCCGTGGCAATGTAATCCTCTACAATCGCCTCTAAAATCTGCCTGCTTCGTTGTGAGAGTGTCAGATCAACCATGACACATCCTTTACCCGTTTCTTGCGCCGCTGTCAGACACACTGACAATTTGTTAGCACTCTACAAACTTGAGTGCTAACACAGCACAAAGTAATCAGCAGCCCGTTATTTGTCAAGGTCATATTCAAACAAAAACGGGGCATGGTTCCAACCAGAAAACCAGCAAATGACTTGCCTGCCGGAAAGAAACGCTATATATATAATTGTTCAAATGAATACAGGAGGATGATCCCGGTGTCCTGGCAGGCAATCGGCATATTTGATTCCGGAGTAGGTGGCTTAACGGTCTTGCGGGAACTGACCAGAGCACTGCCTCAGGAAGACACTATCTACTTCGGTGATACGGCACGGGTTCCCTACGGCACCAAGTCGCCAGACACGGTTATCCGCTATTCTCAGGAAATCGCCTCATTTCTGATCAAACGGGACATCAAGCTATTGGTAGTTGCCTGCAACACCGCCTCTGCCGTAGCACTGCCAACCCTTCGACGCTCGCTACCGGTTCCGGTGGTAGGCGTGATCGAGCCCGGAGCAAAGCGTGCCGCAGAAGTAACCCGCAGCGGCGTTGTCGGGGTCATCGGCACCAGCGGCACCATCCGCAGCAGCGCCTACTCCCGGGCCATCAAGCGCCTGAATCCAGAGATCTCGGTACTTGCCAAGCCCTGCCCGCTCTTTGTACCCCTGGCAGAAGAAGGCTGGATCGATAATGATGTAACCATGATGACCGCCCGGCTCTACCTTGAAGAACTGCGAGCGGCACAGGTCGATACACTGGTATTGGGCTGCACCCACTACCCTTTGCTAAAAAAGATCATAGCCGAAGTCATGGGACCTGACGTCACTCTGGTGGACTCTGCCGAAGAAACTGCCCGCACCGTCGCGACCATCCTGCAGGAAAAAAACATGCTGCGCCCTCCGGCAGAACTGGGCAACCATCACTATTATGTCACCGATGTACCAGCTGGCTTTATACGGGTAGGCAATCGCTTCCTGGGTGGCAAGCTGGGGGATGTGTACCAGGTTTCACTTGATGACTGTCGGCTTAGCACGGAGAAAGACTGATGGCGATACACCACAAACAACGCATTGGCGCTGATGTTTTAGTACCCTTCATCCTGATTGCCCTGGTTTTTGGCGGACTGTTCTGGCAAAAATATCAGGAAGCTCGGCAGCTGCCAGACACACCACCTGGCAAGCAGGGAGCTGCTACAGTCCAAAAAATAACCCTCTTTTTTGGCGATACCGAATCCTGCTTAGTCAGGGAAGCACGTGAAATAGAAGCTTCTGGCGACAGAACCAGATGCCTCCGCTCAATCCTGGAAGAGCTTTTTGTCGGACCGGTAGGCGAACTAACCGCTGTTATTCCAGAATGGACCACAATCAACAACGTGAAAATCGAGAATAACCTCGCCACTGTTGACCTGGGTAAAGACTTTGCTGAAGCACTGGAGTCCGGCAGTTCGGCTGAAATGATGGCAGTCTACGCAATAGTCAACACGGTCTGCGTCAACATGCCGGAAATACAGCGGGTCAAGATCACTCTTGATGGCAACCAGGCAGCGCACCTGCGCCACCTGGACCTATCCGAGCCACTGGAACCTGATTATTCTCTGGAGCCTCCCGCACCTGCTGCCACGCCACAGCAGAAAAGAATGTAGAGGGATACCACCATGCTGCTGGGCTATAACCATAACATCAACTACAAAGGCTCTGTATTCCACATCCAGACCGAGGACAGCGGCGTTAAAAACCCTCATATCATCACCCTGCTGTATCGAGAAGGCGTTATCCTCTGTTCAAAAAAAACCAGTTACGCCGATATTCTCAGAATCGACAACCTGGAGGCCGTTGTAGAAGACCTGATGAAGGAACAACACAAAGACATGCTACGCCGCCTGAAAGTCGGTGAGTTTGATGACAAGGCCTTTGGCAGTTCACAGCCAGCAGAATCAAAACCTCTGGAGACAAAAGAAGAGAGTGCCGCTCCGGCTCATCCTGCACCAGCTCCAGCTTCTCCTACACCACCCCCAGCAGCCTCCCCCCCAGTAGATACGACAGAAACCACCACCGGCATTGGTCTGCTTTTCCAGGAAACCGTACAAACATCCTCAGGCACCCCAGTGCCCACAAAAACAGCCGAAGCATCAGCAAAAAAGCAGGATGCCGTCAGCCTGGATGATGCGATCCTTAATTTCTTTGGCGCATCAAAATAGCAACAACCAGATATTGGCAACTTTTTTCACGCACAGCGAGAAATATCGCAAAAAATTATTGACTCTGAACCCAACATTTGCTAAATAACTTTTCTCACCGCGCGGGAATAACTCAGTGGTAGAGTGCAACCTTGCCAAGGTTGAAGTCGCGAGTTCGAATCTCGTTTCCCGCTCCAAGCTAATTAAAGGGAATCCTTATGGATTCCCTTCTTTTTTGCCCCGGCTTTCACCAAAACTTTCACCAAACGGTACAGACACAGTCTTTCAGGCCGCCGTATAAGCTACTTGCGGCAGCTCCAATGCTGGTGGCAGATAGCCATACCCATTGGGCATCTGCTGCATCTGAATCATTTGAGGCATCCGCCCATTGGGAAACAGAAAGTCTTCTCCAAAGTAGGCCAGAATCTTCATGGCATCCTGCTCAAGCCCCTCGACATAGTTGCCGTACACCTCGAACACCATCTTTTTATCTCGGTGCCCCATCAGACTGACCAGCCTGAGCATATCGATCCTGATAGTCAGTGCCCAGGCGGCAAAACTGTGACGCATACAGTAGGGGACCTTGTACGGCAGGCCTGCCTTGATAAACGCCTTTTTCCAGATGTTGTTAGAAAAGTTGGCAGCACCAAAGTTCTGGCCGGTTGGCTTGGTAAGGAGATAGTCCCCTTTGGATCGGCTCATTACTTCATCAAGCCTTTGACGGATTGCCTTGGTGATTGGAATCTTGCGGGTGCGGTACTTGGTTTTGCCCTTTTGCTTCTCCACCTTCCTGACAATAGTGTTTTGAACAAGAATGTGGTTGTCCTTGATATCACTTTTCCGTAATCCGGCTATCTCGGAGCTGATCATACCGGTCATAATCATGATTTCGACAATCGGCTGATACCAGGGGTCAATATGTTCCAACAGATGAACCCAATCGTCAAAGCGGAACACTTCCCGCTCTTTTTCCTCTGAATCAGGCAGGTCATGGGCTCTGATGTTGCCTAACGGGTCAGGCAGCACCCAGCGGAATTCTTCGCAAGCATCCCGCCAGATGGCCCGCATCGGGATGAAAATACCCTTGATCCGTTTCTTGGACAGAGGCTGCCCTTTTTGTGGCCCTTTTTTCAACTTCATTTTGGCAATGAACTGTTTCACCACTGGCCCGGAGATCTGATAGAAAGTCAAATCCCTGAAGAACGGCAACAGCCAGCCATCAATTGAACACTGCCAGTCAACCATCTTTGCGGTAAAGCGTGGGTTGGCCCGCACCCTTACCAGCCACTGCTGAACGTAGTCACCAAAGAGAATATCTTTGGGTTCCGGCTGAAACTCCCAACCTTCCAGTTTGGCAAACAGTGCCTTCTCTTCGTTCGGTGCTGAGGGAAAAGCTTCAGCAAAAACAAATTTACCTACCCCGATTTTTTCCATCTGCCGGTCAAGCCATGTTCTAACCTGCCGCTGATTCTCAGGTGTATCATCCAATCCGGTAGATTTTTCAATACGCCGGTTAAAATAGTAGAACAGTACATACAGTTTTTTGCTGCCTGGCTTGCGGATTACCGCACCCTCATGTTTGTCCATATTGTCAAAGATCTTAATCTTGGCGTTTTTGTTGCGCATATATCCTCCGATGCGCATCCTACCCGCCGACCAAATGTCCGCAGGCAGGATACCACACCTGGCTGAAAATTAGTACTCCAAGTTGATGCTTGGTTTCTTCTTGTTGGCCGATTTTGTTGAGTTTATCTGCCTGGAGACTAAAAGCAATTTGTCTCCATCCACACAGATTGTTACTGTCCGTTCCAAAAGGCACTGGACCAGCTCATCAGACCACACAAACCGCAACACTCGGCCGATTTTGAAATAATGTTGGCCTGGGACCAGAATTCCTTTACCAAGCCAGTCGAACAGAGTTGACCGGCCAATTTTCAGGCGCTCGGCAAACTCTTCGGGGGTGAGAAGTTCATTATTGTTCATCAAGTGACACCTCATGTTTACGGAAATCACCTAATGCCCGTCGAGCTTCCAAAAGAAATCCCAACACCCCCTCTGCATCCTGTTTCCAGCCATCCGTCGTGTTACGCCATGTTGGCTGCCGGAACTTCGGTTTATCCAAGTTTTTCTGATCCGGCACTACTGCGAGCATCGAAAAGCGATACAGTGTCTTAATCAGCAGAGGTTCCGGCAGCTGAAGATATTTACCAATACGCCTGAAATGCCGTGTCTCGATCCAGATGGCCTGGAACGTGTAACACTTGTACGATGAGAACTGCCAGCCGTTGCCAGACAGGTACCAGACCGGCAACAGCAGTGGTATTGCCCCCAACAGCCAGTAAAGAGATGAACCTGTTTCATCCTCTAACGTTTGCAGGGCATAGCAGAACAAGGCCAAAATTCTGAAATCAGACGCAACAAGATCTTTTCTGTGCAGTGATTTCATGACAAGGCCTCCCGGTATGGTGAAAAGAACTTGATATAGGTCTTTTCATCAATAGCATGGGCATCCCAGAAAAAACTTGGCTGTTTGAAGTAAAGCCCTGAATCGACTACGTCAAGCCAACGGTTGATCAGCAGGTTTGGCAGCACTTTGGCATTTGGGTTGACACGTCCAAGGTTTTGCATCTGGTTTGTCAGCCACAGCTTCTGTTCTTTTATCTGGTGCAACCCGGTTCTTGCAAACTTGGCCTGCTGAACAAAATCCTCTATGCGGTTGGTAATGGCTGCAATTTTGTAATCTTGGTCGGCTGCTGCTGCATTGATCCGTTTGACATGCTCGTGGAACGCAGCAATGCATGAATCTGCAATCTTGATCTCCAGATGCTGGCCGCCGTGGTGTTTAACGGAGCGTAATGAGTACCCAAGAAAATCCAACGGTTCATTCCTCAAATCAATGGAACCTTCAAACGGACTACGTTCCAACCTGAGAAACTGATTGCCGTAACGGAGTTCAAATCCCTGCCGTTCTGGCAGCATGATGAGCGGATCAAACAGCTGGTGCGCCAAACAATCCTTCAATGCTGTACCACCAGAATGGCGGCGGTACAGGTCCAGCACAACCGCCACCATGTCGTAGTCTCTAACACCAACTGCCTCCAGGCTGGCAGCCAGCTTGTCCGGGTGGTAGCTACGGTCAACCTCACGCACGGCGGCATGCACTCTGCCAATCTTGCTGCCGGTATTGCGACGGATAAAGGACAGTACATGCCCGATGTGCCAGTCGAGTTTGCACGACATCTGCTGACGCTGAAGAACCGGTGCCAGCACAAGCAGTGCCAGATAAACCTGCATCACCAGCGTCTGTACTAGCGCGCTGGACTTGTAGAAATACTGCGTGGTCAGTTTCTCAGCGATAGTGTTGAATGAGGCTCTATCAAGATATTTTGACAGATCTCCATTACCAAAGTGCTGGTACGCCGCAATGACAGCCTGCGCACGGCGTAACAGGTAGTAGTCATTCTGCTTCGCAGTGGCTTCACTTGATGGTTTAATCGTTGCCATCTTCCAGCTCCTCCATCAGACCATCAAGTGGTGAGACCCGCTTTGGTGCAGCTCCTGCTGCAGCATTTTGTTCGCGCTGCAGCAGTTCACGGTTTACCTGCTCCAGTTGCGTTTTGAGCCAGCGCTCAAAGTCGTTACTGAAATCAATGGTCAGCCCCAGTTTTTCAGCTTTCTGCAGGCACTGCTGGTGCAATCCGTGCTGTTCGCGTGAAATGCTGAATTGCATACGAAATCTACGTTTTTTCTTGTCTACGATAACGGCCATTGGGCCTCCTTTCGGAGGGCGTGATGGTTTTCCGCTGGCTGGTTGCTGTCGGTACGGCGCAGCCTCCAGCCGATCAGGTGGGGATACAGCATAGAAAGGAAGTTCTCAGCCGAGTATTACGGACGCATTCAACAGAAAGGCCACTGTCGCATCTACGACAATGGCCCGTTGGTGTTGAATGGTAGATTGAATTGTCTCACTGGTTACACGATCCCCTGCACATACGGATACCATTAGCAGACCAGACTCAAACACTGGTCGTACTACTGCCGCGTATGCTGCAAAGGCCGTGAAACAGGAGACATGCGGGTGGTCCGGTCGCTGCCAATGCGATGCGGAACCGTCCTTGCTTCTGCCGCCATCACGGCAGTTGACACGCTGTCATTGGTCACATCCCTGATGTGCTCAGATGGATCAGGGATGAAGGGGGAGCGACCCCCGAATTGACTGACACGGTTCTGTCCAACCGGTCAGCCTAAATTTTCTTCATTCAGTTTCTGGAGCAGTCCGCTGAATTGCTTGCTGGCAAAAGTCTTGCTGTTGCCGTCTCTCATTCTCCGGGCCTGAACAACCCCACCTTGGTGGCGGAATCGCCCTATATGTTTTCCCATATATCTCGTTTTTAAAACTTGTCAAATACTTTTTTTGAAAAAAACATCACCATTCCGGACAACTTTAAGAGTTTGCCTCTCAGCTGCCGCTAAAATGGCGGTAGCCGCGCCTCCAGCAGGGAGGCGTGATCATTTCACATAATACAAAGTATTATCAAGCGCTTGCGCTTGTATGTTTGGAGTGGGTATTTTAGACAGAATTCGCCGCCCAGCGGCGCACTTTTTGGGGTATACTCATCCCATCTTCGCCCCGCATCGAGCCCTTGTGCTCACCCTCCGCTTCTGTATCGGGCTCTTATGCCCAACCATCCGCTGTGCGGTCTGGTAGAACAGAGCGACGATTCCCAGCCTCCAGCCTAGCGCTGTTGATATAAATCCCGCTGATTGTTGCTGCCATCCAAGCACAAACCAGTACTGTCCGAAGTCAATGTCATGATCAGCCCAGCCAGTTGATTAAGGAAAGACCGCCAGTCTTTCCGGTAGTACAGCATTGAATAAGGGCAAGGCATGGGAGCCGTATGCGATCGAAAGACGCACGTACGGTTCTGAGACCAGTACAGGGGAGCAAGTCATTCTATATAATGGTGCTGCCAACACCATGAATGATGCGTGACCATGTATTGAGTCTACGATTGCGGATGGTTTGCAATCCACGTGAGTGGTGCGCCTGGATAGGGGTACACGTAACCTGCGAGAGCAGGACCGGGGCTATGCAGCAATGCAAAATACCGGTGTCGGAACGGACGGTTTCAGGGGGCTAAGTTGGTGACAGTTGGCAGCTGTCACATCTATTGGCTATCGATGACTCCCTTGGGATTAGAGCAGTCCGTTTAAAGCGGTGATAACCGCAACCGGCAGGTTGAAATTGGTGAGCGAAAGCGAAGCTTCATTTTAACGTTATGCGGCGGATGAAAAGTAGGAGGAGCCATGACACTCCGTACTCCGAAATTCACGTTCAGTGGAGAAGTCCACCATCTTCCGCATGGCACAGAAGCCACCTTATTTCAACTCAAGTAAAACGTGTGTGGGGTAACAGCCCACGTCGGCGGTCTGACCGAAAGGTCAAGAGCTGACATCCTGAATCGGGGAAGTAACCTGGGGTTCCTTGGCGGGAATCCTTGGACTCGGAGGTCTCGTAGTAATCCCCCCGCAAGGGGCAACGCCTGCGTCCGAATCTGTGTTAACAGCACAGAGCACCTGACACCCGTGGCTGGGGAGAGGGGTAAGCGAAGGACAGGCGGGTCGGGAACAAAACCGGCCGGACGAAGGGGGCTACATGCCGTTGTCTGTTTGGCTTGGATGTCTGTAGTTTGTATATGCAGAAACAGTCGTAACCAGATGTGCACAGGGTAGTATGGGCTACGAAGTTTTACCCGGACTATCCAAGGATGTAACCCAGCTGCGGGGGTTCCGCAGCAATTCAGTGGGTGCCGGCGTTGATCGTGGCACAAGCGGCGTCGGGGGGATGTGTGAATGTTATTTATTTCTCACTACCCCTCCGGCGCCGCTTTTTTATTGGGGATGTGGTAAAAAGGCTGGAGAGAATCATTATCTGCCTGTCAATTTCATCTATACCGAATGCCGCCAAGCATAGCGCAGGCGGCCGATTTTTTCCGGGAGCCGCCGTAAGACGACTCCCGGTTGCGAAGTATTACAAAAGTCCTGATTCGGTGAATGACAAATAGTTGCCGGTGTCGGTGGCGACGATGACGTGATCCAGAACTTTAATTCCCAGCAACTCCCCGGCCTCCTGCAGACGACGGGTAATTTCTCGATCCTCACGGCTGGGTGCCGTGTCGCCGCTGGGGTGGTTGTGGGCCAGAATCACAGCAGCGGCGTTGGCCAGAATGGCGGCCTTGAAGGTTTCGCGGGGATGGACAATTGACTGATTCAAACTGCCCTCTGATACAACATGTAGGCCAGTGATTCGGTTTTTGCCGTCCAGCATCAGAGTGACAAAATATTCTCGATCCGGGTCGCCGATAATCTCACAGAATGCTTTTGCTGCCTGCTCTGGTGCGGTTAACCTTTCCGCATTGTAAAGGTAGTGGCGTTCTTTGACCATTTGCACGTTGATAACGTCGATTGACTTCTTGGCTTCGCGTGTCATGACTATATCCTCCATCGGCGGGGTGGCTTCCCCATGCCGGTTGTTGTCTGTATTAGTGGGCCTTGGTGGTATGGGCGACGATATGTACAACGTGTTCGCCTGTTTCCTTGCTGGCATGATGGTGATGATATTTTTCCAGCAGATTTCCGATCAGCATATAAATTCCCAGTGCTGCCTGACCGTGGCTGATTAGTTGCCAAACAATGACAAGCGACAGAATAAACAGTGTGGCTGACCCAGCTTTTGCAACGGTTGCGGATGCGGTGATGACTGATACAAATTGATTGAGATTGATTAATTTCATTAGTGGTTTCCCCCTTCTTGCTCTTTAGATTCCTGAACCCTCTGGCTCTCGGTGTCTGCGGTATTCGGTTGTGAAAGATCTGGGTGTTTCCTTTTGCTCTTTGAGTTCCATCACCCTCACCTGAACTGGGGTGATGGGAATCAACAGAGCGGGAAACACCCGCACAACCGGATACCTAAGAACGTGGGGTAAGGCGCCGCGCCGGTGAGACCTGAAACCAAATGACAAAGGGCAAAGCCCGGTCTGCGGAAGAAGGGAAAAACGAAGTGTTAAAAATATGGGGGGAACCGGCTGCACAAGCGCAGCGCGGAAGCTGGGGGGAACCGGATTATTATTTCAATTCAGGAGAAGATTGGCGTGCAGGTTGAGGGGTGAAAGCGGAAGCAAGCTGATGGTGATGTCGGCTCTGACAATACTCAAGAAAACCGTCGAGTAACAAGCCAAGATCCGCGACTACCTGATGCCCTTTCCAAATACTATGGCGGGCTCAATGAGCGCATGGACGAGTTCGTCCGGCTCTTCCCGGTGCATCCCGATTACATCGACACCTTCGAGCGGGTCACCGTGGTGGAAAAGCGTGAGGTGCTCAAGACCCTGTCCATGGGCATGAAAGGTATTCTCGGCAAGGACTTGCCGCATGACGAACCCGGCCTGATCGCCTTCGAAAGCTACTGGAACACGCTCAAACAGAACGCTTCCTTCCGAGCCATTCCCGAGATCCGGGCGGTCATTGATTGTAGCCAGGTGCTGGAATCCCGCATTGAGAACGCTATAACCCTCAAGCAATACAAGCCGATGGCGCTGCGACTGATCCACGCGCTATCCGTCCACCGCCTCACCCACCTCAAGCAGTAGAAAATCAGTAGTTGACTCAAAATTAGCTTATTGATATTAGAATATGCGAATATTATTTAAGGGGTTGTCATGCCAGCAGTTATAGAAAATTATTGGGTCACTATCCTTAAAGCCCTCGGCCATCCTACCCGCCTGCAGATTGTCATTGAGCTTCTCAAGGGCACTAAATGCGTAACTGATATCCATGACATTCTGCCAGCCTCTCAGGCAAATATCTCCCAGCACCTTACGGTACTACGCAATGCCCGGATCGTTGATTTTGCACAGGACGGTTCCCAACGTTGCTATTACGTCTGCCGTCCAGAACTGGTTGAAGGAGTATTGGAGCTGTTACGCAATGAGCAGCCGGAGAGCAAAGCGAAAAAAGTCCAATGCTGCCTGCGCAAACCTGAAAACGCAGACGGTCACCAAGCGGTTTGATAAACCGAATCAAGGAGGACACAGATGAAGCTTGCGGTAATTATCACGCAGTCAAACGCAGAACAGGTTTTTACAGCTCTACGGTTTGCTAACTTCGCACGGGGCAAGAATGATGAAGTGACGGTTTTTTTAACCGCAGAAGGGGTTGAGGCTGTACGTCTTGACGATCCTCGTTTTGATGTCAAGGGACAAGCAACCAGCTTTGTTCAGCAGGGCGGTACGATTCTCGGTTGTGGTTCCTGTTTGAAATTACGTGATCTGGCTGGCAGTGACATCTGTACTGTCTCTACCATGCAGGGGCTATATGATCTGACTGTAACAGCTGACAAGGTCGTTACCTTCTAGTTAAAATCTAGTTGAAAGGAATATGTTGATGAGTACAACAGAGCATCACCGCTTGATTATCCTCGGTTCCGGCCCCGCCGGTTACACTGCCGCCGTTTACGCAGCACGAGCAAACCTTAATCCGGTACTGATTGCCGGTCTTCAGCCTGGTGGTCAGCTAACCACCACCACTGAGGTTGACAACTGGCCCGGTGACCATGCTGGAGTTGAAGGACCGGACCTGATGGAGCGGATGCGCCAGCATGCCGAGCGGTTTGAGACTCGGATTATCTACGACCAGATTGTAGAAGCCAACCTACAGGAACGCCCTTTTGTACTCAAGGGGGACAGCTCCACCTATACCTGTGATGCCCTGATCATCGCCACTGGCGCATCAGCCCAATATCTGGGGCTGCCTTCTGAGGAAGCCTTCAAGGGAAAAGGGGTGTCAGCCTGCGCCACCTGTGACGGATTCTTCTACCGCAATCTACCGGTAGCTGTAATTGGCGGCGGCAATACCGCCGTCGAAGAAGCACTCTATCTGGCCAACATCGCCTCCCATGTCACTCTCGTTCACCGCCGTGATCAGCTTCGATCTGAAAAAATCCTCTCAGACAAGATTAAGGCAAAGGTTGCTGAAGGCAAGGTTACTATTGAGTGGTTCCATGTACTGGATGAGGTGTTGGGGGATGATAAAGGTGTCACCGGCATGCGGATCAAGGATGTCCGTAACGGCTCCGCCAAAGAGATCAGTCTGGAGGGGGTCTTCATCGCCATCGGTCATTCACCCAACACGGCTATCTTTGAAGGACAACTTGAGATGCAGGACGGCTACCTTAAAACCAAAGGCGGCTCAGAAGGCTTTGCCACCCAGACAAGCATCCCCGGTGTGTTTGCAGCCGGAGATGTGCAGGATCATATCTACCGTCAGGCCATCACCTCAGCAGGCACCGGCTGCATGGCCGCGCTGGATGCTGAACGCTATCTTGATGGTTTACAACACCAATAACCACCACAGGAAAGGAGTAGTACCAGATGAAGGTCAAGATTCAGTATTGTGCATCTTGAGGGCATCAGCCCCGAGCAGCGAGTCTCGCTGCTGAACTGAAGGAGCAGCTGAAAACTGCTGACGTAGCAATTGAAGTAGGGCCACAAAAGAGCGAGTTTGCCGTTTTTGTGGATGAGGTGCAGGTGTTTTCAAGGCTGGAACAGCGCCGTTTTCCTGAAACTGACGAACTGGCCGAGATCTGTAGTAAAATCGCTCAGTAGTACACACGGGAGCCATGTATGCAGTCAAGCGATAAAGCAGCACGCTACTTGAAATCCTGCGAGAGCACGTTCTGGGAAAAGGTCTTTACAGCCGAGTTGGACTACCTTCTGCAACAGCTCAAGACAGACGATGAAATCCTGAGTGTGGGCTGCGGCCCGGCAATTATGGAAAGCAGTCTGGCCAGCAAGGGATTCATGGTTGTCGGGTTGGATGTTTCCCGTGAAGCTCTGGCCTGTGCCGGTGACGCTATCAGGGCCGTGGCTGCATCGGCTGAAGAAATGCCGTTTCCCGATGCCTCATTTGATGTGGTGCTCTACATCGCTTCATTACAATTTATAGATGACTACCGGAAGTCACTTGAACGGACCGCTCAGGTACTCAGGCCGGGTGGCAGGATGATTGCCATGCTGCTTAACCCGGCCTCGCAGTTCTTCAAAACCCGCTATGACACCACGGATTCATATGTTCGCAAACTGAAGCACACAGACCTCCAAGCTATCGAACAGAGCGCCTCAGTCTGGTTGCAAACAGAAGGCGACTATTTTCTCGGAATTGATGGTGAGGAGCTTTTCCCGTGTACTGATCCTGATAAAGCAGCCTTGTACATTCTCAAGGGGGTAAAACGCCACGAGCCGGTTGCCATGTCATGACCTATCCAGAGTTACAAGCTGCCCTCTATGTTTTTGGATTCCATGAGAATGATCTGCTAACCATCAAGCGGATCAAACAGCGCCACCGTAACCTGGTCAGGAAGGCACACCCGGATTTACACGCTGGTGTTGATACAGAGCGGATACGCACGCTGAATGAAGCAGCTAAAACCATCATGGATTACGTCCAGTCCTACCGTTTCGCTTTCACGCAAGAAGAGTTTTATCGTCAGGCTCCTGATGAACACCTGAAACGTCAATACTCGTGGGATCCAATCTGGTCCGGGGCTGGCGAGATAGAAGAGAAATAAGTTTGATTTAAGACACTCCATAATACTGCTTGACAGCAGGAAGCTTACCCCATAAAGTGAGTAATCAATTACTTACTTTATGGGGTATAAGAAATGATGCAAACCGCTAAAAACCTCCCCGCAGACAAGAGAAGAGCTGCTACCGTTCAGGCGGTCGTAACATTGGCTGCTGAAAAGAATCCAAACGATATCAGTACGTCTGCCATTGCAGCCGTGATGGGACTGACCCAAGGAGCACTGTTCCGTCACTTTCTCAACAAAGATCTGATGTGGCAATCTGTTATGGAGTGGGTTGCTGACTGCCTGCTGTCAAGGGTGGATAATGTGATCCGTTCAGCACAATCTCCACTGGCGGCGCTTGAGGCTGTCTTTATGACCCATATGGATTTTGTAACCTCCCACCCTGGAGTTCCGCGTATCTTATTGATGGAGTTGCAGCGCGGTGAGGTGACGCCAGCCAAGCAGATGGCCCAGACATTACTTAAGAACTATGAAGAACGTATCTGCCAGTTGATTGAAACCGGAAAGGCATCTGGTGAGCTGAACCGGCACATTTCAACAGCCTCTGCTGCCACACTTTTCGTTGGAACCATCCAGGGGCTGGTGTTGCGGTCAATCCTTGCTGACACACCTTCAAAAGCAATGCTGGAGGCAGCAGGGGTTTTTAGCGTGTACCGCCGTGGAATAGAGGAACACCATGCAACGTCTGTCTAGTACCTACCGTAACGTTCTGCTTGCAATTCTTGCGCTACTAACCCTGGCACTCTTCATTTACGTTGTCATTCGTTCAGGCCCACTGGCTCCTGTGCAGATAACCGTCACAACAGTCCAGAACAAACAGCTCCATCCGCAACTATTCGGCATCGGCACTGTTGAAGCCCGCTACAGCTTCCGGATCGGGCCGGTTAGTGCCGGACGGATCAAGCGTGTAGCCGTTCAGGTGGGGGATACCGTTCAGTCTGGCCAGATCGTCGCTGAAATTGACCCGGTTGATCTGGATACGCGAATAACCGGACAGCTTGCAGCCGTGCAAAAAGCTGAAGCATCATTGCAGGCCTCGGAAGCTCAACTGCGCGAGGCAGCAGCGCGAGATCGTTATGCGCAACTGCAGACGACCCGCTATGCCGATCTCATATCAGATGGAGCGGTCAGTAAAGAAACGGCAGACAGCAAACTGCAGGACGCTCAGATTACCCGGTCAGCACGCGCTGCAAGTCAGGCAAACCTGCGTGCAGCCGCACAAGAGCTGTCGCGGATCAGGTCTGACCTGAAAAGCCTGAAAGAGCAGCGGGGTAATCTGGTTTTGCGGTCGCCTGCGTCCGGGCTTGTGACGTTGCGCGAGGCTGAGCCGGGCACAACGGTTGTTTCCGGACAAACCGTAATTGAGATTATTGATCCCGCAACAATCTGGCTGAATGTACGCTTTAACCAGGCAGAAGTCGGCACCCTCAAGGCCGGGCAATCAGCTCGCATCAGCTTGCGTTCAAGGGCGGATCAGCCGTTTAAGGGTACCCTGACACGGATTGAACCCAAAGCCGATTCAGTAACCGAAGAAACGCTGGCCAAGGTTTCCTTTGAGGCCTTGCCGACGCAGGTTCCTGCTGTGGGTGAAATGGTTGAAGTAATCATTACCCTGCCAGACCTCCCGGCTGCTCCGGTTGTTCCAAACAGCGCTATCCATCGCTATGACAACAAGACTGGCGTCTGGCTGCTGAACGGGGGGAAGCTGCATTTCGCACCGGCCCGGTTTGGTGGAAAAGACCTTGATGGCCTGGTGCAGATAGTTGAAGGAGTAAAGGCAGGTGAGCAGGTGGTTGTCTACAGCCGTCAGTCCCTGAACCAGAAGACACGGGTACGGGTTGTCAAACAACTTTCCGGTGCGCCCAAATGATTAACCTTGCCTGGCGAGACATCCGCCACGCCTGGAGCAAGTTTCTGTTTACCGGTGCAGGCCTGGGACTTCTGATTGGTGCGACCATGACCATGGCCGGAGTCTATCGCGGTATGGTTGATGATGCCAAGGTGTTGCTGGATAATAGTGGCTCTGACCTGTGGGTGGTGCAGCAGGGCACGCTGGGGCCGTATGCAGAGCCATCCAGCCTGTATGATGATACCTGGCGCAGCATCAGAACCGTACCGGGTGTTGAGCGGGCGGCAAACGCCACGTACCTGACCATGCAGGTTCGTAAAGGGAACGCAGATGTCCGTGCCATGGTGGTCGGAACATCGACTGTCAGCTATGGAGATCCCGGACAGCCGGGTTATCTGGTTGCCGGTCGTCAGATAACCAGAGGTCACTATGAGGCGGTGGCCGACATGGCGACACGTTTCAGCCTCGGTGATTCGATTCAGATCCGCCGCAAACAGTACACCGTTGTCGGGTTGACCCGTCGGATGGTTTCTTCAAGCGGAGATCCGATGGTGTTCATTCCGCTTAAGGATGCTCAGGAGGCGCAGTTCCTCAAAGATAATGACGCAATCCTGCAGCAGCGCCGGCGTACTGCCCTTAATCCGGCCTTCAACCCGCCAGGCCAGCCGAAGCTTCTGGATGCTGTCATCTCCTCGCAGAGTACGAATCCCTACGTCAACGCAGTGCTGGTGCAACTGAAACCGGGACAAAACCATGGGAAGGTTGCAGACGAGATCAAACGCTGGAAACATTTGCAGGTGTATACCAGGGCAGAGATGGAGCAGATTCTGATCGGCAAGCTGATCGCCACCTCTGCCAGACAGATCGGTATGTTTATGGTGATCCTTATGGTGGTCAGCGCTGCAATAGTCGCTTTTATCATCTACACGCTTACCATGGGTAAAATCAGGGAAATTGCGGTGCTTAAGTTGATCGGCACCCGGAACAAAACGATTGTGGCCATGATCCTGCAGCAGGCGCTGGGGCTCGGTTTGATCGGATTTATTGCAGGCAAGCTGGTCGCAACCTTGTGGGCGCCAATCTTCCCGAAATATGTGCTGCTTGAGCCTGGTGATGCTCTGCGCGGACTGCTGGCGGTGATTGTCATCTGTTCCTTGTCAAGTGTTATAGCGATCAGGGCTGCGCTCAAGGTTGATCCAGCGGAGGCGATCGGTGGCTGAGAATACTGGGATACGGATTACTGATCTGCGTAAACAGTACGGGAGCGGCGAATCGGTTGTTGAGGCACTGAAAGGGGTGGATCTGCAGGTGGTGCCCGGTGAGGTTGTAGGGCTGATCGGGCCTTCCGGATCAGGCAAAAGCACCTTGCTCAAGTGCCTTGGCGCCGTGATAGAGCCAACTTCAGGGCAAATGGCATTGCGAAGTGAGTTGATCTATGACGGGTCATGGCTGGTTTCTGATCTGCGTGCCTTACGGCGTGACAAGATCGGCTTTGTCTTTCAGGCCCCCTATCTGATTCCCTTTCTGGATGTGATTGACAACATTGCCCTGGTACCGATGTTGGCCGGGGTATCGAACACTGAATCGCGCAATCGGGCGATGGAACTCCTTGAAGCTCTGGACGTCGGGCATCGTGCCAAGGCTTTCCCTTCACAACTCTCCGGCGGTGAACAGCAGCGGGTTTCAATAGCACGGGCGCTGGTCAACAGGCCTCCGGTTGTGCTGGCTGATGAACCAACGGCCCCCCTTGATAGCGAACGGGCCCTTTCTGTCATCCGCATGCTCAACCAGATGGCGGTACAGTATCAAGCTGCGGTGATCGTCGTGACCCATGACGAGAAGATAATTCCAACCTTCAAACGGATCTACCGGATTCGTGACGGAAGAACCGTAGAAGAGGCGGGTGAAGGAAGGCTGTGCTGATATGAAAAACGGCGGCGTCAGACCGGGGAGGTCTGTCTGCCTTGCCATACTGCAATGCCTTGACCATGAACATGAAAGGAATACAAGATGGAAACTCTTTTAAAACTTCTGGAGCAAACCGTTGCACAATCAGCAGACGCGATTCTGATCGCTGACGGTGAAGGGATCATCCGTTACTGGAACACCGGAGCAGAAAAGATGCTGGGTTACAGCGCCAGTGACGCAGTTGGTCAGTCACTTGATCTTTTTATCCCGGAGAAACTGCGAGGGCGTCATTGGGAGGGGTATCATCGGGTGATGGCCAGCGGCGAGACCAAATACAAAACCGGCCTGCTTACCTCCCCCGGCATCCGCAAGGACGGTAGCCAGGTTTCACTGGAATTCAGCATGGTACTGTTGAAGGATGAGCAGGGTGTCATGCTGGGTTGCGCCTCAATTATGCGGGATGTGACCGAGCGCTGGCTGAAGGAAAAAGAGCTGAAACAACGGCTGGCGAAGTGTGAAGCGGCATCGCACGAGTAATGTGCGATATAAGGCACAATAATCCGGTAGGTGCTGGATATCGACGGACAGATTTGACTCTTCTGTGGGGCTGTGCTAGATTCCACAAAAATCAAGATCAAGGACAGTAGCTATGCAATCCCACTCCTTCAAAACCCAAAACGTGCAACTACAGATAAAGCTGCAGCGCAGTCGGCTGCAGGCTGTGCATGGTGCGGAGGGGACTACCTAGGCCTTTATAACATCTGTACACCTGCAGCCCCCGCCGGTTCTAGCCAGTGGGGGCTTTTTTTATTGGATGATGCTTATGGATAATACTCGACTGCAGCTCTGGAACTGGCGGCAACAGGTTGCTCTGGATTTGGGAACTGCAACCATACGGATTGCTGCCGGCCGGGGAGCGGTGTTCGAGCGCTCTTCCTGCCTGGGAGAACGGGAGGGGCTGCGAGGCGGTGTCATAGTTGATCAGACAATGGTCGTTCAACTACTCAAACCGCTCCTGGACCGGACTCGACTGTTCGGCATCGTTAAGCCATGCGTCCTGGCCTGTGCGCCCAGTGACGTCAACCGGATCGAACGAGCACGGCTGACCCAGGCGGTACTGGATGCCGGTGCCGCGTTGGTTTACGTCATACCTGAGCCGCTTGCCGCCGCAGTGGGGGCCGGCCTGGATGTCTCCTCCTCCTACGCCCAGGTGGTGGTTGATATCGGTGCCGGCGTTACTGATTGCGCCCTGATCCGGATGAGCAGGATACAGGCCACGGCTGCAGTCAGGATCGGCTGCAGTCAACTGCAGCAGGACGCTGCAAGGCCACAGTTTGCTCGGGAAAGGGTCGCCGGACTGCTGGAGGGGTTTCTGCACAATCTCTCGCCTGAAATCGGCTGCGAGGCAATAGAAAGTGGCATCTGTCTCACCGGAGGCGGAGCACTGATACCCGGTCTACCTGCGTTTCTGGAAGCGCGTACCGGTATCACGGTTACACCGGCGGCAACTCCCTGCTACTGCGTAGTGGAGGGAGCCCGCGCCATCCTGCCGGTGGTGGTCATGTTGAATCTATGGAACGAATGACACCTGACAACCATTCTAAGGCTGCATCAACACCATAATGAGGAGCAAGCAATGAAAAGAAGTAGCGTACCCCGACAGATTTACATCACCAATTTCGACCTGCAGCGCCTTGAAGGGCTTGTTGATGCAGCAGCAGCCGGATCAACACGTGACAGCAGGAACATCGAGCAACTTGAGCAGGAGCTATTGAAGGCTGAAGTGGTCGATCCTGCGGGAATACCGCCTGATGTGGTCACCATGAACTCAAAGGTCTGTCTGAAAGATCTGGATACGGGGGAAGAGCTGGAGTACACCTTGGTCTTTCCTGGTGATGCGAATCTGGAAGCAGGCAAGATATCGATCCTTGCGCCGGTAGGCACCGCTTTGATCGGCTACCGTAGCGGTGACCGTATCAGCTGGACCGTGCCCGGCGGTATCAGAAAGTTAAAAATAATCAAAGTTCTCTATCAGCCGGAGGCAGCCGGAGATTATCACCTCTAATCCGTAGTTCTCCTGAGGGGCATGAAAATCAGTACGCAAGTTCCCTGCTGTAACCGACTTGAAACCTGCAACGTACCGCCGTGGGCCTCAATGATTTTTTTCGCGATCGGCACACCAAAGCCGGTACCCTCGTTTTTGGTGGTGAAAGTGAGGGTAAAGAGATGTTCAAGGGTATCTGCATCCATGCCGCTTCCCTGATCATTGATGGTGATCTCCAGCGTTTCGTCATGCGCTGCACACGAGATTGTCACTAGCATGCCTGGTGCAGATGCATCCAGCGCATTATCAATGAGATTGACAAGCGCACGTTCAAGCTGAAAATAGTCAGCAGAACAGATAACAGGTTTGTCCGGGAGACGCACT
>NZ_JAOTRZ010000032.1 GCF_030247655.1 Trichlorobacter sp.
AATCTGTAGTGATGAAGAGCCTCACTATCCTTATTGTTGATGATTCCGCTGCTATGCGTTCCTTGCTTGTCTCCACCCTGGAGACATTGGGGAATCTTGCTATTGTGCAGGCGCCGAACGGCTTTGAAGCATTACGCATGCTGCCCCGTGAACAGGTTGATCTGATCCTGACCGATATTAACATGCCTGATATCAATGGGCTTGAACTACTCAGCTTTATTCGTAATAATCCCATCTACAAAGATGTTCCGGTGGTTGTCATCTCCACAGAAGGAAGCCGTAAAGATATTGAAAAGGGCCTCTCCCTTGGGGCCAATGAATATCTGGTCAAACCTTTCCAACCTGAACAACTCCTTGAAATTGTCAAAAGGTTTCTATGAGCTCTTCCTCTGTCCCATCATCTGATGCTGCGCGGGATTTTCTTGCAGAGGCAGAGGAAATTGTCGAGGAGCTTGGCACTCAGTTAGCTGATCTGGCAGATATGGCAGAGCGAGGCACCTTGGAGCCTGACCTGCTAAATGCTATCTTTCGCGGTGCCCACTCGCTGAAGGGGCTGGCCGGCATGTTTGGCTTTGGTATGATAGCCGAAGTTGCCCACCACGCAGAAAACCTGCTTGATTGGTTGAGGATGGGCAAGGTATCGCTTACACCCGAGGTACTTGAACTGCTGTTTGCTTCTGCAGAACTGCTTACCTCCCTATTGCGTGCCTGTGTTGATGGTGCTCTTGATCAGCATCAAGCTGCAGCTACTGCCCACGCAGCTGCAATCAGCGCCTATCTTAATCCCACCGCTCCGGCTGTAGCAGCCCCGCTGCTTGAACAGCTTGGCCTTTCAGAATCGCTGATGGGGGCACTGACTGAATATGAAGAACATCGCCTAAAGGAAAACTGCAGCAAAGGACGTCATATCTACGTGGTACATGCCTCCTTTGAACTTACCACCTTTGATCAAGGCTTATCACAGGTGACTGATATCCTTAAAAGCTGTGGCGAAGTGATCAGCACCCTGCCCAGTGTGGGCGAAAATATGGAGACGCATATTGATTTTGATCTGCTGGCTGGCAGTGACCGGAATGAACAGGAATTTGCTGCTCTTCTGAAAGATCTTGATGTCTCTATTCAGGTCGCAGGTTCTGCCGTTGCTGTAAGCCAATCTGAGCCAGCGCCTGTTTCAGCGCCAGCTGTTCCTGAAGTTGAGGCAGTGGCGATATCCCCTGATAAAGCAGGTATACCGGCAAAGCTTCCTGTTTTGGAAGGTGCAGCAGCCAGCGCTGATGAACCGCTTACGGCCAAGAGTATGAGCCGTACGGTGCGGGTCGATATCGGTAAGCTGGATGAACTGATGAACATCGTGGGAGAACTGGTGCTGGCCCACTCCTCCATCTCATCCATTGCCAACCGGATGCGTGCAGAAGGTTTTTCACGTATGGCCATTGACCTTGGCAAGGCAGCCAAAGGGCTGGAACGGCGCCTGACTGACCTGCAAAAGGGGGTCATGGATATCCGTATGATTCCGGTGGGACAGTTGTATGAGAAGATGTCCCGGATTGTACGCAAGGTCTCCCGTGAACAGGGTAAAAAGATCGAGCTGAAGATGTATGGTGCTGAAACCGAACTGGACAAGCTGATTGTGGAAGATATTGCTGATCCGTTGATGCATATCATCCGCAATGCCATTGATCACGGGATAGAGTCACCAGAGCGTCGCCTGGCTGCGGGCAAGGATGAACGGGGTACGGTTCGGCTTTCCTCTTTTCAAAAAGGTAACCATGTTGTCATTGAGGTCGAGGATGACGGCGGCGGTATTGATATTGAGAAGATCAAGCAAAAGGCATTGTCCAAGGGATTGGTGCAGGATGTTAACGGTATGACTGATCGGGAAGCCCTTGATCTGATCTTTATGCCCGGTTTTTCAACAGCCGATACGATCACTGATATCTCGGGACGTGGTGTTGGTATGGATGTGGTGCGCAACAATATTGCCGCAGTTTCCGGTATGGTTGATATTGAAACCAGGCTGGGGCAGGGCTCACGATTTACCATTGTACTGCCGATCACACTGGCCATTATCAAGGTCTTGATCATCTTCTGTGCTGGTCGAACCTATGCGGTGCCGATCACCTCTGTGGTGGAATCTCTGATTCTGGAACCAGCTGATATCAAGACCGTTGAAGGTAAAGAGGTTATCAATCTGCGTGAGCAGACCCTGCCGCTGCTGCGCCTGGAACGGCTTTTTAACATTGACCGGATCGGCATTAACCCCGGTGACCAGTATGTGGTTATTGTTGGTTCTGCTGAAAAACGGCTCGGTCTTGTGGTGGATGATCTGCTGGGCCAGCAGGATATTGTGATCAAACCGCTGGGTACGGCATTCAAGGCGTTACGGGGTATCTCAGGCGCTGCAGATCTGGGGGATCAACGTACGATTCTGGTACTGGATGCAGGCGGCATTATTGGTGAAACCATGCGCAGCGGTGGGGCCTAAACGTGTACAAGCAGTATTTTGGACTCAAGGAGAAGCCGTTTGGCAAGACACCTGACCCTCGCTTGCTGTTTTTGTCCAAAGGACACGAAGAGGCACTGGCCAGGCTCGAGTACGCAGTTGAAGAACGTGAGATAGCCCTTTTGACCGGCGATGTGGGCTGTGGCAAGACCACCCTGTCACGGGCTTTGATGGATCGTTGCGGCAGCGGTTACCGGTTCATCATGATCTTTAATCCCCGCATGGGAGCGGTTGAGTTTTTGCGCACCGTGGCCCATGGGCTTGAGATTGAGCAACCGGCTCGATCCAAGGATGACCTGTTACGCCAGATTACCGGCAGACTTTACGACCTGTACCGGGATAACCTCTGTCCGGTGCTGGTTATTGATGAGGCCCAGACCATTACTGAGCTTGAGGTGTTCGATGAGATCCGCCTGCTGACCAACTATCAGATGGATGATCATAACCTGATCAGTGTCCTGATCATGGGGCAGCCAGAGTTGCGCAGCCTGCTGCGGTATCAACCGATGGAGCCGCTCAGGCAGCGGATATCTCTGCATTTTCATCTGCAGCCGCTTTCCCTTGAGGAGACCATGGAATATCTTGACTTCAGAATAGTGACAAGTGGCGGTGTCCCCGGTCTCTTTACCCCTGACGCCGTGCAGGCGATCTATGAGCTTTCAGCCGGAGTGCCCCGCAGAATCAATGCCATAGCCACCAATGCCCTGCTGGTTGGCTACGGTAATGACGCAGCGGTAATTGATGCTTCAATTATTCAGGAAGTCCGTGATGAGGTAACGCTCTGATGGAACTGGCCAAGATCCGCAATAAAGCCCGGCAGGAAGCTACCTCGGAAGCACCGGCACAGGCTGCCCCGTTGGAAGAACCGGCGGTTGCCGGGGTGTTTGAAGAACCATTACCAAAACAGGCAGTGTCATTACCTGACAGTTTGTTTGATCTGCAGCCACCTGTTGTTTCCTTCCCGAGTCCAGTATCGTTTCGACCTGAACAGCCTGAACTCCGTTTTGACCCGTTAGCCAAAATCCTGGCTGGAAGAGAATATGATCGTGCTGTTAACGGAGCTGTTAATCTGGAGCCGGAACAGGAGACACAGCCAGTCTCTTTTGAGGTGGATTTTGAAGAATTTCTCTGTTTTCGTCTGGGTGATGAGGAGTACGGCATCAACATCATGGAGATCAAGGAGATCATCAAACCACGAGAGTTGACTGAGGTTCCGCGAGCCCCTGGTTTTGTTGATGGTGTGCTCTCCTTACGCGGTGTGATTGTACCGGTATTTACCATGCGTAAGCGGTTGGGCATGACGTTAGACTATGATGGCAGTCAGGAACGGATTGTCATTGTCCGCAGTGGAGACGGGCTGCATGGACTACGGGTGGATCGGGTGACTGATGTGGTCAAGATTTCCAAAACAGATCGTGAAGCGACACCATCGGTGCTTGAAGGGGTAGCCCGTGAGTTTGTGTCAGGTATCGGCAGGACCGGAAAACGGATGCTGATTATCCTGGATATCTGCAAGGTGGTTGATACTGCTCTGGGCGAGGTTGTCTGACATGGAAACCGGGATTCAGGAACTGCAGCTGGCAGGATTTCTGATGGGTGAGAATCTGTTTGCGGTTGATATCATGCGGATTAAAGAGATTGTTATTCCACAGAAGCTGGCGGGATTTCCGCTGCAGAACAGTACTCTTGATGGCATGATTAACCTGCGTGGTCAGGTTATTCCGGTCATGAACCTACGGGCGCGCTTTGGCCTGCCTCCCCGTCCCGGTGGTCCCGGCAAGCTGATGATCGTATCAGTAGCCGGGCGCCAGGTTGCACTTGCTGTTGATGATCTTGATGAAGTCGTGACGGTGCCGGTTCGGGATTTAACGCCACCCCCTGATATGGTTGAAGGGATTGGAGCGGAATTTTTAGTTGCAGTTTGTCTCTGCAATGAACGGCTTTATCTGGTACTTGATATTGATACCCTTTTTTCGCCAACAGGGCGGCATAAGCAGGGGCTGATGCAGGAGGATTTTCCGCATGGTGACATCTGAAAGCCGCTCTCTGGCTGCAGACCATGACGAAGAACAACGCTATCGGATGGTGCAGGAACAGCGCCAGCTCCCCCTTCAGAAAAGCAGGGAGATACTCTTTAACGCTTTGGGAGATGAAAGCTGGCGTGTGCGCAAACAGGCGGTTGAGGTGCTGCTGGCAGCACGACCGGATCAGGACACACTCCATCAGCTGATTGATCTGCTACGGGATGAGGATAATGCCGGACTACGCAATGCAACAGCTGAACTGCTGGTCAGGTGTGGTGTCAGGGTGGTGCCGATTCTGTTGGGATATCTGGATGACCCGGACCATGACCTGCGCAAGCTGGTGGTTGATGCGCTGGGCGCACTTGGTGGTGAAGATGCCCACAATGGGCTGATCAGGGCCTTGTCTGACCCGGACAATAATGTCGCAGCAGCAGCAGCAGAGGGAGTGGGTGTTGCAGGAAATGCCCGCTCTGTGCCAGAGTTACTGCGGCATCTTGAGCAGAATCAGGAATCGTTCTTCCGTTTTAACGCCTTGGCCGCTTTAGGGCAGATCGGGGTTCCAGGCCCGTTGCCGGTGGTGGTCAAACAGCTTGCCAGCCAGGATATTCTGCGGCGGGCTGTGTACGAATGTCTGGGGAAGATTGGCGGCGATAGTGAGGCCATTGAACTGCTGCTTGAAGGGGTTTTATCACACCTTCCCAGTGTACGCCAGGCAGCCGTCAGCTCGTTGGCGCAGGTTCTGCAGCATAGTGATTCCTCTCTCCGCAGTAGTGCTCAGAAACGACTCTGCCTGTTGTCAGATCAGGGCCTGATGGAGCAGCTTGCTGCCTCCTTTGTGCCGGGTAACCTTGTTCTTAACCAGGCGGTCATCACCATTTTAGCGGTAACGGCCAACCCCTGTGGACTTGGCCTGCTGTTTTCAGCACTATCAGATGAACGTCTTGCAACAGAGGCAGAAACTGCCCTTAAAGCCGTTGGTCCCTGTGCAATTAAAGCAGCTGTGGCACGATTTGGACAAGCCGAATCTTCTGCTGAACGGGCTGCCCTGTGCAGGTTTATTGGTAACCAAGGGGCTGTTGAAGGGGTAGTTGCCATTCGTCGTGGTCTTGTTGATGCCTCTGCTCAGGTGCGTGCTGCAGCAGCCTATGCAGCAGCCAGGTTAAGCGATCCGGAATTGCCAACACTGGTTGCTGATCTGATGGATGATGAAGATGTCTTGGTTCGTGAGGCGGCGCTTGCTACGTTGCGCCGGTATGCCGGCATTGATCAGCAACTGATCAGCTCGGCAGCGGAACAACTTGCCGGATCAATGGAATCTGAACGGCGCAGAGGGGCTGCATTGCTCTTTGCCGCTGTGCATAATGGTGAAGGTATTGCCCGTCTGCTTAAGGACGAGGAACCGTCGGTTCGTGAAGCTGCTGCCCGTGCAGCAGGTAAATTAAAGCCCTCTGATGGTTGTTCCCATCTGATGTTGGCCCTGGTTGATGAAGAACCGGATGTGCGTATTGCAGCTGCCGAGGCCCTGGGAGATTGCCGGGATACCGCTGCAATAGCGCCGCTGCGTCTTTTACTGAATGATAGCGATGCCTGGGTGCAGGCCGCAGCCCTGCGAAGTCTGGTGCAACTGGCAGGAGAGGCAGCACTGCCTGATCTGATCAAACTGTGGGAACAGGGGGATGAAGTGGTGCAGCTGGCCTGTTTAGAGGCATTTGAGCAGGTTTCCTCACCTGAAGGGCTAAAGGCTCTATCCCGTGATCTGGGGCGGCATGACGGCGAAGTACTCAAGGGAGCCATAGAGCTGTTGCATCGTCATGACCTGTCTCTGCTGGCGCCTTGGTTCAATCATATTCTCTGCCATCAGGATTGGGATGTCCGTATCACGGCAGTCAGGGCCAGCAGTGCATTGCCTGCAGAAGAACGGATGACCCTGTTGCAGATGGCTCTGGATCGTGAGGATAATGATCTGGTCAGGTCTGAAATACTATCCCGGTTAGGCACCGCCTGAGATGTGTCCCTTTGAAGTAGAAATACCTATGGCTGAAGAGGAATTCAGGTTGTTACGTGACCTGGTCTACAGCCATTGCGGTCTCTGGTTTGATGATCAGAACTCGTATCTACTTCAAAAACGTCTGGGCCGCCGTCTGGCAGTACACCAGTTGAAATCGTTCCGTGAATATTACCAGTTGCTGCGCTTTAATCGGAAACGTGAGCAGGAACTGGAAGAGATCATGGATCTGCTGACCACCAACGAAACCTATTTTTTTCGGGAAGAGTATCAGCTGAAGGCATTTGCCGATGAAATTGTCCCGGAAATCTGCGCTGCACGCGGGACAAAGGAGTTTAATCATCGAATCCGGGTCTGGTCTGCCGGTTGCTCAACCGGTGAAGAGCCGTATACCATTGCCATGCTGTTGCTTGAGATGGACTGCCTGCGTGACTGGTCAATCGAGATTGTTGGCACTGATATCAGCCAGCGGGTGCTGCAGCATGCCCGCCGGGGCGTGTATGGGCCCTCAGCTTTTCGTTCAACCGATGCTTACTTTAAAAGTAAATATTTCACTCCCCATGAAGAAGGTGGTTATCGGATCAAGGACGAGGTCAGGAAGCTGGTTACCATCAGCCATCTGAACCTGTTGGACAGTACCCGTATGAAAATGTTGGGCAGTTTTGATCTTATTTTCTGCCGTAATGTCATCATCTACTTTGATCAACCTGCCAAGAAAAAGGTGGTGGAGTCTTTTTACCAGGTCTTGCGGGATTCCGGTTACCTGCTGCTGGGGCATTCTGAGTCGTTGATGAATATCACGACCTTGTTTAACCTGCGTCACTTCAAGAATGACATGGTCTATCAAAGGCCGGTCAGCTCATCAACAGGAGGTGTCCGATGAAGCCGGTGCGGATACTGGTGGTGGATGACTCAGCCTACAGCCGTCGTAGTATTACTAAAATGCTGGAGGGGATGCCAGGGGTTGAGGTGGTCGGCTACGCCGTTGACGGTGAAGAAGGGATTCGCCAGGCTATTTCACTCAAGCCTGATCTGGTAACCCTTGATCTTGAGATGCCGCGCATGGATGGCTTTACCCTGCTGCGGATTCTTACCAACCGCTTCAGCCTGCCGGTGCTGGTCATCAGCGCACTGTCAGATGCAGATAAGGTGTTCCGTGCCCTTGAAATGGGGGCGCTTGACTTTGTGGCCAAGCCGATTCAAGGTAATACCCGCGAGTTGCACAGCATCGAACAGGACCTGAAATGGAAGGTAAAGCAAGTGATGGTAAGTCTGCTCAATAAAAAGGCCCGTCAGTCAGTGCCGGTGCCGGATCTTGATAAATCACTAAAATCAGAGAGAAAAGCCAGCAAGCGTTCCATCGAGTTGGTGGCTATCGCTTCTTCAACCCGTGGTCCGCCAGCCTTGCAATCGAGCTTCAGTTCTTTTGGTCAAAGCTACCCCTTTGCTGTGGTGGTTGCCCAGCATATGCCACACGGGTTTACCCGGGCCTTTGCAGAACGCCTGAATCGTACCTCGCCTTTTACCGTACGTGAGGCCCGTGATGGTGATCTGGTTGAGCCGGGAATGGCTCTGATTGCACCAGGTGGATCTAACCTGACACTTGAAGGGGTTGGTACAGAAATTCGTGCCAGGGTAAAACCACCTGAGGCCAGTGATCGTTTTGTCCCTTCGGCAGATCTGCTGTTTGCATCCTGCGCACCGCTGTACGGCCGCCAGATGCTGGCTGTGGTACTTACCGGCATGGGCAATGATGGAAGTAAAGGGGTAGTTGCGGTAAAGGAACGGGGAGGTCAGGTCCTGGCAGAATCTGAGGACAGCGCTGTGGTCTATGGCATGCCCCGTGAGGCCGTGGCAACCGGTTGTGTTGACCGGGTAGTACCGTTACCGGGCATTAGTCAGGCAATTCTTGCATCTGGCGGATTTGAACATCCGTGATTGATACTTTGAAAAGGGGAGTAACCGATGTCAGCAGATAAGAAGTACACACCGGCTGAAGTTGAAACTAAATGGCAACAGCAATGGGAGGGTCAGAAAACCTTTAAGGCCACTGAAGACCCTTCCAAACAAAAATACTACCTGCTGGAGATGTTTCCCTATCCCTCCGGCCGTATCCATATGGGCCATGTCCGCAACTATTCCATCGGTGACGTCATTGGCCGTTTTAAACGGATGCGCGGTTTCAACGTACTGCATCCCATGGGCTGGGATGCCTTTGGCATGCCGGCTGAAAATGCCGCCATCAAGAACAATTGCCACCCGGCTGCCTGGACCTATGAAAACATGGCCTACATGCGGGACCAGCTGAAGCAGATGGGGCTTTCCTATGATTGGGATCGGGAACTGGCCACCTGCGACGTCTCTTACTATCGTTGGGAGCAGAAGCTGTTTGTGGAAATGTACAAGAAGGGACTGGCCTACAAGAAACAGTCCTTTGTCAACTGGTGCCCTTCCTGTGAAACCGTGCTGGCCAATGAGCAGGTTGAAGACGGTGGCTGCTGGCGCTGTGATACTGAGGTGAAGCAAAAGGAGCTGGAACAGTGGTTCTTTAAAATAACCGATTATGCAGAGGAACTGCTTGATTTTACTAACAAGTTGCCGGGTTGGCCGGAGCGGGTGCTGACCATGCAGCGAAACTGGATCGGCAAGAGCATCGGTTGTGAGATCGATTTTCAGCTGGATGGTCATGATGGTGCTATCAAGGTCTTTACCACCCGTCCTGATACCCTGTTTGGTGCCACCTTCATGTCCCTGGCACCGGAACATCCGATGGCACTGGAGCTGACCAGTCCTGAGCGCCGTACTGAGGTGGAAGCATTTATTGACAAGGTAAAAAAGACCGACCGGATTGCCCGCACTGCTGATGATCTGGAAAAGGAAGGGGTCTTTACCGGCTCTTACTGTATCAACCCGGCCACTGGTTGCAAGATGCCGATCTATCTGGCCAACTTCGTGCTGGTTGAATACGGTACCGGCGCGGTAATGGCAGTGCCCACCCATGACCAACGCGACTTTGAGTTTGCAAAAAAGTATGACCTGTCACTGGTGGTAGTAATCCAGCCTGAAGGGGAAACTCTTGACCCTGCCAGCATGACTGCAGCCTATACTGAAGTCGGCGTAATGGCCAATTCAGGTCAGTTTAACGGCCAGAAGAGTGATGATGCCAAAGAGGCAATTGCGGTCTGGCTGGAACAGCAGGGCAAAGGCAAGAAGACCGTCAATTTCCGCTTGCGGGATTGGGGTGTATCCCGCCAAAGATACTGGGGTTCTCCGATACCAATCATATATTGTGACTGTTGTGGAGCCGTACCGGTGCCGGATAAAGATCTGCCAGTGGTGCTACCCCATGATGTGCATTTTACCGGTGAAGGTGGCTCGCCACTGGCAACCCTTGAGAGCTTTACCAAGGTGGCTTGCCCGCTCTGCGGCAAACCAGCCCGCCGTGAAACCGATACCATGGACACCTTTGTGGAATCTTCCTGGTACTTCCTGCGCTACTGCTGCCCCGACTTTGAAGACGGCATGCTGGACAAGGCCCGTGCTCAGTACTGGATGTCGGTTGACCAGTATATCGGCGGCATTGAGCATGCCGTGCTGCACCTGCTCTACGCTCGCTTTTTTACTAAGGTAATGCGTGATCTGGGGTATGTGGATGTGGATGAGCCGTTTACCAACCTGCTGACCCAGGGGATGGTGATCAAGGACGGCGCAAAAATGAGTAAATCAAAGGGGAACGTGGTTGATCCTGATGCCCTGATCAAACGCTACGGTGCAGATACCGCCCGCCTGTTCTCCCTTTTTGCGGCTCCACCGGAAAAGGATCTGGACTGGAATGAACAGGGGGTAGACGGCTGTTTCCGCTTCCTGAACCGGGTTTGGAAGCTGGTGCAAGAACATGGGGAGATGGTGCTGTCTGCTCCTGCCCTTGATCCTGCAGCACTGACCGATGAAGAGCGTAGCCTGCGTCGGGCTGTCCATAAGACCCTGAAGAAGGTAACCGAGGATATTGAAGAGCGCTTCCACTTCAACACCGCCATTGCAGCGGTGATGGAACTGATGAACAGTTTGCAGGGGGCCCGTCTTGCAACCCCTCAGGCCGCTGCAGTAATGAAAGAAGCGCTGGAGCTGGTGGTGGCCATGCTGGCACCATTTGTGCCCCATATCACAGAGGAACTTTGGCAGTCGCTTGGCCATGCCACACCTCTGTCAGCAACCACCTGGCCTGCCTGGGATCGTGAGGCGGTGGTTGATGAAGAACTGCTGGTGGTGGTACAGGTCAACGGCAAGCTGCGCTCCAAGCTTTCGGTGGCAGTCGGTGTTGATGAAGAAGCGATCAAACAGATGGCCCTTTCAGATGAAAAGGTCAAGGTCTTTACTGATGGCATGCAGGTTCGCAAGGTGATCTATGTGCCAGGAAAGCTGGTGAACATCGTTGTCGGCTAAAACGCACAATAACTATTGGTTGGCGTCACTTCTTCTGCTGCTGACACTTACTCTGTTGGCTGGGTGTGGCTACCATTTTACCGCAGACAGTGGTACCAGACTACCGGCAGGCCAGACCGTCTGGGTACCGTTTTTCAAGAATGCCACGGTCTATGCCAACGGGTCGGTTGCCCTGAAGCGGGCCATCTTTGATCAGTTTGCTGAGCAGCGTGGTATTCTGCCTGCTGCAACAGCAGAGCAGGCAGATCTGATCCTTGAAGGGGCTCTGACCGGCTATGGAGCCGGTGTGGTCAGCTACTCTGCCACTGATACCGCAAAAGAGTACCGTCTGACCATTACTGCTGATATTACCGTGCGTAAACGAGGCGCAGCCAAAGATAGCAAGCCGCTCTGGAAGGGAACCCTGTCGGCCTGGCAGGATTATCCTGTGGCAGCCACGGTGGAACTGCAGCGCAGCAGTGAAGATGCCGCCTTGACCGCTGCCAGCCGCAAGCTGGCACAACAGCTGATCTGGAATCTTGAGCAACAGTACTAATGACTGAACAGGAACTTGAAAAACAGATTCAGACCGGCAGTTTCTCGCCGGTCTATTTCTTTTATGGTGAAGAGCCGTTTCTGGTTGAGCGGGCCGGACGTCGGCTTATGGAAAAGGCTGTTGATCCAGCCATGAAAGACTTTAACCTGAATATCTATTATGGTGCTGACTGTAAAGGCACTGAGATCCTTGATACCTCCCAGACCCTTCCGATGTTTGCGGAACGCCGGATTGTGGTGGTTAAACAGGCAGATAAGCTGCCTGCTGCAACTCAGGAAGGGCTGTTGCCCTATCTGGCCAATCCCTGTCCAGAAACCTGTCTGTTGTTCATGGCTGCCAAACCTGATCTACGCCGTAAATTCTTCTTAGAGTTAAAAAAACAGCCAGGCACCCTTGAGTTTAAAAAACTGTATGACAACAAACTGGGGCCGTTTATCAGCAGTGAAGCAGCGGTGCATGGTAAGAAGATAGATGGGGCAGGGGCGGAGATGCTGAGCTTCATGGTGGGTAATAACCTGCAAGAGCTGGTTTCACAGATTGAAAAAGCGGCACTGTATATCGGTAGTCGTCCGGTGATCGGGATTGATGATGTCAAGGCGATTGTGAGCCAGAGCAAGTCCTTTACCGCTTTTGAGCTGGCCCGATTCATGGGGGAAAAAAATCTGCCCAAGGCGCTGGCTACCTTGCAATCAATGCTGCAAAACGGTGAAGAGGCGATCATGATCCTGGGGGCGCTGGCCAGTCATTTTCGCAGGATCTGGCGGATCAGGGAGCTGCTGGATCAGAAAATGACACCGGCCGATATCGGTAAGCAGCTCAAAATAAATGCTTATTTTCTGGGGGAACAGGTCACCCAGGCGAAGAGATATACCGTGGTTGAGCTGGAGGCCCTGTTTGAACGGCTGTACCGGGGTGATGTCGGGATAAAGACCGGTGCTTCGTCAGTAACCGTCCTGCAGGGGCTGGTGTATGATGCCTGTGCAGGAAACTTGAAATAGATTAATTCAATGTTCAGTGAACAATAAAAAGGGCCTCAGCTTGTTAGCCGAGACCCTTTTAATGTTTATACAAGAACCATCTAGCCCAGTGTGTTAACCAGCTTGGTTAGACGGGATACGCTTCGGGAAGCGTTTGACTTGTGGATAACCCCTTTGGTGGCGGTCTTGTCAATGACAGGGATCGCAAGCTGCAGTGCAGCTACAGCAGCTTCTTTATCTTTTTTCTCAACCGCTTCACGGACCCGCTTGATGTAGGTCTTGAGGGTTGATTTTTGATGACGGTTACGGGCATTGCGCTTTTCATTCTGCTTGATACGCTTGATTGCCGATTTGTGATGAGCCACGTGCTACCTCCGAATGGTGTACAGCAGTCATATGCTGATTGTAATCTAATTGAAGCGAAATTTTTAACATGCTGCCTTGAGGCTGTCAAGAGGAAAGTGCTCTTTATTCGCTGATTATAACCTTGCGGCCTTCAACATGCAGGCGACCTGCACAGAAGAGGCGAACCGCCTCAACATAGGTGCGATGTTCCTCTCCATGGATACGTTGGGTCAGAGTTTCCAGGGTGTCGCTGCCGAGAATCGGCACTACTGATTGCAGAATGATCGGACCGGTGTCAGTGCCTTTATCAACAAAGTGTACGGTGCACCCGGTGTAGCGTGCACCATACTCAAAGGCCTGTTGCTGGGCATCAAGACCGGGGAAGGCCGGTAGCAGGGCAGGGTGGATGTTCATGATGGCATTGGGGAAGGCCTCAATCATGGTTGGCGACAGCAGCCGCATGAACCCGGCCAGTATAACCAGATCAACCTTATGTTGCTGCAACAGCTCAACCAGTGCCGTGTCATAGGCCTGGCGGTTCGGGTAACCCTTGTGGTCAAGCACAATTGATTTGATGGTGTGCTTCTTTGCGCGTTCAAGAGCAAAGGCATCAGCCTTGTTGCTGATCAGACAGACAATACTGGCGTTGGTGATTCGTTCGGCCTCAATGGCATCCACAATGGCCTGGAAATTGGAACCGTTGCCTGATACCAGCACAGCAAGTTTAAGCGGCGTTGTTCCCATTAAATCAGAACCACCTGTTCTGTCTGGCTCTTGGTCATATTTTTTACCTCGCCAATCAGCCATGCCTGTTCACCCAGTCCGTTCAGGCGTGAAAGGATATCATCGACATCCGTTGCAGATACCGCCAACACCATGCCGATACCCATGTTGAAGGTGCGGTACATCTCATTCTGCTCCACATTGCCAGCTTCCTGCATGATGGTAAAGATTGACGGCATAGTCCATGAACCTAGTTTGATGTTGGCTGCACATCCCTTTGGCAGGACGCGGGGAACGTTTTCCAGCAGGCCGCCGCCGGTGATGTGGGCAATGCCGTTGATCCGGAAATCCTTGAGCAGGTTCAGTATTGCTCGGACATAAATCCGGGTCGGGGTCAGTAGCTCCTCATCAACAGTTTTGCTGCTGTCCGGTAGCTGACTGTTGATGGCAAGTCCCATATGGTCAAAGATGATACGACGTGCCAGAGAATAGCCGTTGCTGTGCAGGCCGCTTGAGCCGATACCGATCAGTTTGTTACCAACGGTGATGGATGAACCGTCAATAATCTGTTCTTTTTCAACTACCCCAACTGTAAAACCGGCAATGTCGTACTCGCCATCTGCATAGAAACCTGGCATTTCAGCGGTTTCGCCGCCAATCAGGGCACAGCCTGCCTGGCGGCATCCTTCAGCAATGCCAGACACAATCTGGGCTGCCTTGTCCGGATCCAGCTTGCCGGTTGCCAGATAGTCCAGAAAAAAGAGTGGTTCAGCCCCCTGTACCACGATGTCATTAACGCACATGGCCACCAGGTCGATCCCGACGGTGTCATGACGGTCAGCCAGAAAGGCCAGCTTCAGCTTTGTGCCAACTCCGTCGGTGCCTGATACCAGAACCGGGTTCTTGTATTTGGAGGCGTTCAGAGAGAAGAGCCCGCCAAAACCGCCGATTTCTGTCATAACTTCAGGGCGGAAGGTGGATTTGACCAACGGCTTGATTTTCTGGACAAAACTGTTGCCTGCCTCAATATCAACACCAGCCTCTTTGTAGGTTGCGCGGGGTTTGGTCACGGGTTACGGCTCCTTATCTTGCAGGAAAGGTCATCTTCAACAGATTAGATTGATGAAGATATTTCTTCTAGCCAATCGAGGGAAAAAAGTCAATCAACTGTATGTTTTAATGATGTAAGCAGGCAGTTTAAGCTTGACAAATCGGGCACTTTTGCCGTTATGTTAACAATATGAACCGGCTTGTCGACCACATCTATGACAGAGTTTCATGCTGCTCCAGCGTTTTATTCCTGCTTGGTTTGCTGTTTTTGTCTGCCGTCGTCTTTCCTGCCTCCTCTTGTGCAGATATTTATCGTTATGAAGATGAAGAAGGGGTGGTGCATTTTACCGATGCACCGACTGATAAAAAATTTAAGATATTTATGCGGGATCTTCGTAAAGATCGCCAACTGCGGACCCATTTTCGCCTCACATCCGGAAATCCCCAGGAGTTTGAACATCTGATTACGGCCGCATCTGCCAAGTATGGGGTCAGTGCCTCGCTGATCAGGGCGGTTATTCAGGCAGAATCCGGTTACAATCCCCAGGCCGTATCCCGTGCCGGTGCAGGCGGTTTGATGCAGTTGATGCCGGGCACAGCCAAGCATCTAAAGGTTGCCAACCGTTTTGATCCGAGCCAGAATGTGGATGGCGGGGTGCGGTATCTGAAGTTTCTGCTGGATACCTTTAAAGGGGATGTTTCACTTGCCCTTGCAGCCTACAATGCCGGACTTTCCAAGGTTGCCAAATATGGCGGCATTCCACCCTATGAAGAAACGCGAACCTATGTCAGCAGGGTTCTGTCGTACATGAGATAAGCCAATGTCCCAGCATCATCCTATTCTCAATCCACCCAATATTATTACTCTGTTCAGAGTCGCCTGCATTCCCGTAATGGTTGTTTTGTTGTTTTCTGACTCGCGGGAGTCCTGCTTTTGGGCTGCCTGGGTTTTTGCCATTGCCTCAGCTACTGACTGGATTGATGGTCATCTTGCCCGCAGAATGGGGATTGAAACCGTATTTGGCAAGTTTCTGGACCCGATAGCAGATAAACTGATTGTGACCGCAGCCCTGATTATGATTCTGCCGTTTAACCGTGTGCCAGCCTGGATGGTGTTTGTCATACTGGCACGGGAGATTGTGATTACCGGACTGCGCAGTATTGCATCATCTGAAGGGATTGTAATCCAGGCATCTGATCTGGGGAAATACAAAACCATTTTTCAGCTGACTGCCATCATTGGTCTGTTGTTGCACTATGATTATAACTGGTTTTTCGGAATTGCCCATCCGTTGCTGACCGTTAATATGCATAATGCCGGGATGTTTTTCTTCTGGATCGCCTTTGTTTTGACGGTCTGGTCCGGGGTTGACTATCTGGCACGCTTTGTTAAGGTGATTGCCCGTTGACCACGTTTCAAACCGTTTCCCTTGCAGAAATTGCCCACCGCTTCAGATCTGATCTATCCCCGCTGGAGCAGGTCACAGCCATCTACCCCTGTTGTATCAGCAGCTACTATGCCAGCCTGATTACCGCTCCCCATGACCCTGTCTGGAAACAGTGTGTACCATCGGTTGAGGAACTGGACGATACGACCCAACTGCCAGATCCTCTGGATGAAGAACGTCTGAGTCCGGTGCCGGGACTGATTCATCGCTATCCTGACCGGGCAGTGCTGCTGGTGTCCAACCGTTGTGCAACCTACTGTCGATTCTGCATGCGCAAGCGCAAGGTAGGCTGTGCCGGTGGTGAAACCGATTTTTCAGCAGCCTATAACTATATTGCAACAACTCCGCAGTTGCGGGATATCATCCTGTCCGGTGGTGATCCGCTGATGCTGTTGGATGACGAGTTGCATCAGATCCTGTCAGCACTGCGCAGGATTCCCCATGTTGAGGTTATCAGAATCGGCAGCCGGATACCGGTCACCGATCCATCCCGTATTACTCCGGCACTTTGTCGCATGCTTGCTGAACATCATCCGCTCTACCTGAATACCCATTTTAACCATCCGCAGGAGTTGACTGCTGAGGCAGCCCGGGCCTGTAGCCTGTTGGCTTCCGCAGGGATCCAGCTGGGTAATCAGACCGTGCTGTTAAAAGGGGTGAATGATGACAGTCTGACCATGCAGAAGCTCATGACCGGGCTGCTACGGATGCGGGTTCGGCCATACTATCTGCATCAGATGGACCTGGTGCGAGGTACCGCCCATTTTCGTACTCCGCTTGAGCAGGGCAGGCAGTTGATCGGGTCACTGAGGGGCAGGGTCTCAGGTATGGCAATCCCCCATTTTGTGATTGATCTGCCCGGTGGCAAAGGGAAGGTGCCGGTCCTGCCTGATATGCTGCACCGAGATGGAGAGGTCTGGCAGGTGCAGACCAACAGCGGTGAGTGGGTCAGATACGCTGATCCCGTGTAGCTGGCTTAACGAAACTGTTTGTGCATCTCCAGCACATTGCCACCTTTAATCGGGTAGTAATCAACCGAATCCATCAATGACCGCATGATATACAAGCCCCTGCCATGGTCTTCCAGCTCATCCTGACTGTCCTTTGCGGTCTGTGAGATGCTATTCAGGTCAAATCCCCTGCCATGATCAAAGACCTGCAACACCAGTTCTTCATCAGTAACCGTAATCCGAATTTCCACCTCTTCATCAGGATTATCGGCATTTGCATGACGGATAGCGTTGACCAGGGCCTCGGTCAGTACCACGTTAATGTGGTTGGCCAAGGCTTCCCGGTCCTCGTTATAGTTCTGCAACTGCGCAGCGAGCTCTTCGCTGATCCGTCCAATCAGGCTCAGGTAGCGGGTCTGATTGGGTACCTTGATCTGCAGCTCGATCTGAGTATTTTTCATTGCAGCTCTCCAGTAGTTCTGATCAGAACGCCTCAAGTGCCTCATCAACAGTCGTGTAAATATCAAATACCCGATGTAGCCTGGTGAGTTCAAACATAGATTTTACCTGGCTCTGGAGGCTTGAAAGCTTCAGTCCAGCCTGACGGGATGAGGCATTTTTAAAGCCAGATACCAGCGCACCCAGGCCGGAACTGTCGATAAAACGCACCTCTTTCAGGTCAACCACCACTCTGGTTTTACCTTCTTCAAACAGTCTGCCCAGTTCCTGCTTCAGCTGTTCGGAATTATGGGCATCCAGCCGTTCTTCCTTGACCTGCAGCAGTACCACCTGTCCATTGTCTTCAAGTTTCAGATTCATTGCTGATCCTCCTTTCAATTAAGAAACTATCTTCATAACCACCATTGAAACATCATCCTGCAGGGTTGTGCTTTGGCTGTATTCCTTGACCAGTTCAAAAAACGAGTCAGCTATCTGGTTGACGGTCAAGGTACTTTGTTGTGAAAGGTGGTGGCAGACCTGTCCGGTGCCCAGCAGTTCACCAGACTGGTCGGTTGCCTCCGGGATGCCATCGGTATAGAATAGCAGGGTGTCGCCTGCCTGCAGGGTTATGGTCCTTTCTTCAAATACCATGGAGGGCTTTATTCCCAGAATAAGACCCTCTGCATCCAGTTCAATACAACTCTGCTGACCTAAGCGGTGTATCAGCGGCTTGTTGTGGCCGGCGTTGGCGTAGGAAAGACGTCCGGTGGCAGCGCTATAGCGGGCATAGAACATGGTGATGAACAGCTCGGCCCTGGTCAGATCATCATACAGTTGGCTGTTCAGGGTCTCCAGGATGCTGCTGGGGCTGACCGCACGGCTTGACTGGGCCCGCAGCAGGGTGCGTACTTCAGCCATGATCAGGGCCGCTCCAACACTATGACCGGAAACATCGGCAATCAAAAGATCAATGGTATGGTCATCCCGCTTGAAGAAATCATAGTAGTCACCCCCCACATGGGCGGCAGGATAGCAACGTCCGGCAAGCTCAACCCCAAATAGAAGCGGTGGTTCAGCCGGCAGCAGAGAAAGCTGGATCTGTTCCGCAATCTCCATGTCACGCTTGACCCTGGCATTGGCCAGTAGTGCCTGTTCTTTTTCACGGCGTTCACGTTCCTTGGCCTGCATTTCGCTGGCAAGCCGGGCTGCCTGAGCCAACTGCCCGGTCAGGCTGGTCAGCAGACCTATGAATTCTTCAGTGAAAAGTCCAATGATGGATTTGGAATAAACCGACAGAACACCCAGGCTTTCCTCACCCTCACGGTAGATCGGGATATGGGCAAACGAGATAAACCCTTCTGCCTCTGTCTTGGGCATGGTGATGATTTCCTGCAGGTTATTGATGTCATTGACGAAGTGTGTTGTCTGATCAATCATCGCCATTTTGACATAGGGATCGCTTTCCTGGAACCAGTGTTCCGGGGAGATCGGGCGGCGGTCGCAGCCCTGATAGCTCTGGACTGCCAGGGGAACATCGCTGCTGCTGCGAATCTGGATCAGGGCGACATCAAGTCTGAATTCCTTCAGGAGCAGTTGCAGCAGCTCATCCATAATGGTCTGCAGGTCAAGGGTGCGGTTGATGATTTCAGATGCCTTGAGCCGCACATACAGTGCTTCACGACTCTGATCAAGGGAGGCTCTGACAGTACTGAAGATGTCATAGACCGACTCCATCCGGCTGCCCATGTCTGAAAGATAGCTGTCCATGATGGCTCCAGCTGCAGCAGCCCCCACAGAACCGGCAAGGGTACGCTCAACAAAACGTTTCATGGCAGGCAGTTCAAATTCCGGGACTGCGTTTTCCCCATCAATCATCCGTCCCTTGAGGTAGCCGGTCATGGCCTGACTGGCCTCACCAGGGCCAATGAACTTTCCCATCAACGCAATGAACTGGGGGATGGTAACCGGCTTTGAAAGACGTTTTGTTGCGCTTTTTACCTGGCGACGTTCTGTTTCAAATTTGCCGATAAAGCGGCGTACCTGTTCTTTTTCACCATCACTCTGGGAGAGGAGTAGTGAACAGATCAGGTAAGCGCCTACATTGAACAACATGCTCCAGAAGAGCGAGTGGCTCCACATATCCATGCCAGTAAGGCCAAACAGTGCCGTGGGCTTTAGTAGTGACTGTCCAAACAGCCCGTGCAGCATGATGGTACTGTCCGGTGTTGCTGCATGGAAAGAAGGGATCAGCAGGGTATAGCACCAGATCAGAAAACCCAGAGCCATGCCGGTAATAGCACCAATCTTGTTGCCTCTGGGCCAATACAGTCCACCCAACAGGGCTGGCAGGAACTGCAGGGCTGCCAGAAAAGAGATCAGCCCCATATTAACCAGCATGAATGAATCGCCCACTGCCTGATAGTAAAAATAGCCCAGAAAAACCACAAAGAAGATCGCCAGTCGTTTCAGGTTGATCAGCAGGACTGGAAACCATTGTTTAGGAGTTATCCTGACAATGATCGGCATGAACAGGTTGTTAAGCAACATGGTAGAAAGGGCCACTGATTCCACCATTACCATACCCGCAGCTGCAGAAAGACCACCCAGAAATGCCAAAAGTGCCATAAAACTGTTTCCGGCTGCCAACGGCAGGCTGATAACGAAATAATCGGCTCCGGCATTGCCGCCGTACTGCAGGATACCTCCCAGGGCAATTGGCATGATGAACAGATTGATCAGGAACAGGTAGGTGGGAAAGAGCCACATCGCCTTGCTGATATGACGCAGATCGGCATTCTCTATGACCATGACATGAAACTGGCGGGGCAACAGGATGATGGCCCCCATGGAGAGAAACAGCATGGTTGAGGAGGGGATAAATCCTCGGCCTTCTGTGGGGTGCAGGGTGAACAGGCGATTAAATAACTCTGGAAACTGCTGGTTAAAGCGGGTCAGGATGTCACCAAAACCGTCAAACATGAACCAGGTGACAAAAATACCCACGCTTACCAGGCTGACCAGTTTGATTATGGATTCAAAGGCCACAGCAGCAATCAGTCCTTCATGGCGTTCAGCCGAGGGGAGGCGGCGGGCGCCAAAGATAACGCCAAAAATTGAAAGGATCAGGGCCAGACTCAGACTGGTGGGAAACGATATGGCGGCGTCTGCTCCGGGCAGGGTGATGGTACGATGGGTAACGCCACTGATCAGAGCAAAAGAGGTGACCACTGCCTTAATCTGAAGGGCAATGTAGGGCATGATCCCCAATACGGCTATCAGGGTCACCAATGATCCCAACAGTTGGGAGTTGCCGTAACGCAGGCTGATAAAATCGGCAATGGAGGAGACGTTGTTTTCTTTGCTGATTCTTATGATTCTACGCAGTATATAAAACCATGAAAAGGCCACCAGTGAAGGGCCCAGGTAGATCATCAGGAAATCGATGCCGCTGGTGGCAGCCTTGCCTACGCTGCCGTAGAAGGTCCATGAGGTACAGTAGACCGCTATGGAAAGGCTGTATACGTAGGGGTTGTTTACCAGGCTGCGCCCCTGTTCAGCGCGTCGTCGTGCATACCAGGCAACAAGGAACAACAGTCCGGCATAGCCTACAGCAATTGCAGTAACATAATAGATGTTCAGAGTCACCGTGGCGCCTGCTCTTCAGTGTCTGGTTCAGTTTGTTCCGGCTCGGCAGAGCTGGCAAAAAGGTAGATGACGCCGATTGAAATTGCCCAGCCTAAGGTAAAATAGAGATACAGCAGGGGAAAACCCAGCAGGGTGGTTGGCTGGTTGAATATCTTCAAAAAGGGAAAGTTGAGCATCACATTTCCCAATACAAAGAAAATAACCCAGGATTCCCTCAGGTGCAGTCGTTTGAGAGCTTTCTGTAGGTTTGAGCGCCACATTGTGGGATAGAGTCCCTTTCTTTGGTGCTGGATGGCTGATCAACTTTTACCATTGATCTCTGCACTGTGCAACCAGCGGGCAGAGAAATATTCTGTCGGCGGAATCGTTTGACGCTTATCCGCTTGTATGGTAGCGTTTGACATCCTGTTGTTATCTGCAACCTGTTGAATTCCGGATGGTGTCCCATGTTACGCTATTTACTTTGTTGTGTCGGTTTGTTGCTGCTTGCCGCCTGTAGTTCTGTGCGTCCAGCAGGTTCTCCTGATGCTGGTCCGGTCTTTTCCCATACCGGCCTTGGTGCCTATGCGCAGGCGCGACTTGCCTGGAATGAAGGGGATGCAGAGCGGGCGCTTGTCTTAGCGCGTCAAGCACAGGTAGCCGATGCCACGACTCCCCACCCCATTATGCTTGAAGCAGAAATACTGATCAAGGCTGGCCGGATTCAAGAGGCCCTGACCGCCATGGATCGGGCCATCAAGGTGGCGCCTGACTATCGTCCTCCTTATCTTTTAGCTGGTAGCATTATGTCTTCGCTGGGTAAAACCAAAGAAGCTGCAGCGTACCTGCGTCATGCAGTCAGGCTTGAGCCGGGCAAAGAAGACGCCGTGCTGCATCTGGTAACAACCCTGATGCAACTCTTTGAATATGAAGAGTCAGTAAATGTACTTAAAGCTCTGGTCAAAGTTAGGCCTGAATCTGCTGTGGGTAACTACTATCTGGCCAAGGTCTACAGTCAGATGAAGCTGTATCGCGAGGCCATTGGCTACTATCAGAGGGCTCTTGAACTGCGGCCTGAATTTGTCCAGGCAATGGTTGACATGGCTATTTCCCATGAAGCCCTGGGTGAGTACGATAAGGCCATTGCTGCATACAAGAGAGCATTGGATGATGCAGAAAACCGGGCTCCACTGATTCAACACCTGGTTCAGCTTTTTATTCAGAACCGGCGTTACGAAGATGCGCTGGTCTATCTGAGAAAACTGGATGAGATGGGTCTGGCAACAACCGAGACCAATCGCAAAATTGGTCTGATCTATCTGGAACTTGAACGCTATGATGAGGCGATTCAGCTTTTTTCAAAAATGTTAGAGGCTGACCCGGATGCTCATCAGATGCGGCTATATCTGGGCAGTGCCTTTGAAGAAAAAAATGATCTTGCACGGGCAGTGGTTGAGTTCCAGAAGATTCCTGCTGATTCATCAGTCTATGCGGAAGCGGTTGGCCATCTGGCCTTTATTTACAAAGAGCAGGGCAAGGATGCCGCGGCGGTTGCTTTGCTGCAGCAGGCCATTGCAGCCAATCAGGATAAACTGGAGCTGTATCTCTCTCTGGCAACACTGCACGACTCCCTGAACCATCCCGAAGAGGGGCTTGCGTTGCTGCAGGGAGTTGAAGCGCGCTTTTTAACTGATTCCAAGTTTCAATTCAGAATGGGGATACTGTTTGACAAGCTGGGCAAGCGACCTGAATCCATTGCACGGATGAAGAAAGTG
>NZ_JAOTRZ010000323.1 GCF_030247655.1 Trichlorobacter sp.
GCCCACGAGATTGTCACTAGCATGCCTGGTGCAGATGCATCCAGCGCATTATCAATGAGATTGACAAGCGCACGTTCAAGCTGAAAATAGTCAGCAGAACAGATAACAGGTTTGTCCGGGAGACGCACTGCAAGAGTTACCTCACTTTTTCTCGCTTTTGCACTGCATGAGTCTGCTGCAGTCCGTACAACGACACCAAGTTCCCCAAGTTCAAAATGCATCTGCGGTGGTCGTGCAAATGCAAGCACGTCACCGGTAATCCGCTGCATGGTTGCGGTTGACTCCAGGATAACCGCAGCCGCTGAGGCGAGATCACCTTTCCCGTCCTGTATTCGCCGGGCAAACCCCTCTATCGTGATCAAAGGATTTTTTAAATCGTGGACAATCACGGTGGCTGCTTGGCCAAGTCCAGAAAAAAAACGTTCTTGCCGGGCCAGGGACTGCTGTTCCCGTTCCCGTTGGGCAAACCGGTAGGCAATTGCCACAAAAACACCACTAAACAGCAGATGAAGCGCACGTTCCATCAGTTGGGGAGTGGTTTCAGACCAGGGATGAAAAAAGAAGGGCAGATAGGCCGCTGAAACACCGAGATAGGTGAATACGACCCCTTTGGAACCAAACCGGAGTACACCGAGAATCAATGGCAGGTAAAACAGTTCTTCGAAAATGACACGTGTTGAAAACTGCAGTAATAACAGATAATGCAGTCCGATGATCAGTAATGTCATGCCGGAAAGGGCAAAAATATGTAGGGCAGGTCGAGTCATGGCCTGAGTATAGCCGATTTCACCGGCATTGTCAGTAATCGGTAAGTCCAAAGCCAGACAGAACTTCTGCGTGATTCACTGTTGATTCTCCTCTCCCGCGTGCGAGAGAGGAGAGGGCATAACATCAATGACTCAGATAGGGCAGCATCGGCAGCAGTTGACGGTAATCATCAACAGTCAGCACCGTCTGCCAGTGACCGCTCACCATGCCAAACCCGATGGATCCCATAAACAGGGCAAGAGCAACTGCCGGAAAGACCCAGACCGGCATGGACTGTTTCCAGATCGAGGGACGCATGGCCAGCACCTCCTGGTGTGGACAGGTGGCTACGCAGGTCAGACAGCCGGTACACTCCGGTGAAACAACCGTGGTTATGCTATGCACGGCAATGCCTGCCGGGCAGGCCTGGCTGCACTGGCGGCAATCGGTACAGATTTGTGGGTTGCGACGAATCTTGAACGGGCTAAGCAGACTGACGATGCCGAGCAGAGCGCCATAGGGGCACAGGTAGCGGCACCAGACATTGCGATAGATCAGAGACAACAGGGTCAGCACTATCAGCACCGTTAAGGCAGTGGCCGAAATATGGGTAAAGAAACGCAGCATCTTGGCATCGCTGACCGCCCAGTAGGGCGTATCCAGAAAGGTGGCAATGGCAAAGGCAGGCATATCAAGCAGAATGATCTTTATGAAGAAAAACAGCAGCAGATACTTGATACCCTGCAGCAACAGATCGAGCGGCCTCCAGACCTTGAAATTCCGCCCCAGCAGACGCGCTCCCTGCTTGTACAGAGCCTCAGACATCGTCCCCACCGGACAGATCCAGGAACAGAACGACTTCTTCGCCAGCAGGCTCATCAACAGAATTGCCAGAAAAATCACCAGTGCTGCCGGGTGTACCGGATGGATCTCGCCACTCAGAAGCCAGTGTTTCAGGCTGGTGAGGGCACCGATCGGCAAAAAGCCCTCCACACCAGACGGACGGGAAAAGAATGGTTGAGGATTACCCTGTTCAACGGCTGCCACAAACAGGCCGAACCGGATACCGATTCCGGCGATCCATAACAGAAACAGCCACTGTACTGCCAGACGGATGCGGAGAATATTCCTGGCTGCTATGCTAAGCATGCTGATGCCTCCTTCGCTTTTCTCACAGCATAGCCGGGAACAGATTGCATGACATTGACCTGAGTCAATGAATGTGCGTTACAAGCATGGCAGTATCACAAAACAGAGATGGCGCTATGGAGTAAACGACTTAGTTCACCACAAGTTTCTGCGACGGCTCCGCGCCACAGGAGTTATTAAATAAAGCGCGGGTGCTCCTGACACAGGAAACCCGCGCTTTTTGAGGCACTTTTCAAGAGACCTGCACTGCTAGACCGTAGCTGATAAACCGGTACTATCCACTGATACTTGTGCATAGCTACTTGTACTCTGTT
>NZ_JAOTRZ010000033.1 GCF_030247655.1 Trichlorobacter sp.
TAAACGGCGGACAGGTCAGCAAGGCCTGGTCATCAGCCCAGATGTGGCGCGGCATTGAGACCATTCTCAAAGATCGCCCGCCCCAGGATGCCTGGATCTATGCCCAGCGCTTCTGTGGGGTCTGCACCACCGTGCATGCCATCTCATCCATCCGCTCCGTGGAACATGCCCTCAAGGTTGAGGTGCCGCTGAATGCCCAGTATATCCGCAACATCATCATGGCCCAGCATTCGGTGCAGGACCATATCGTCCATTTCTACCACCTCTCGGCCCTGGACTGGGTGGATATCGTCTCGGCACTGAAGGCTGATCCCAAGAAGGCCGCCTCAATCGCCCAGTCGGTCTCTGACTGGCCCGGTAACAGCGAGAAGGAGTTCAGTGATGTGCAGAAGCGGCTGAAGGCCTTTGTGGATTCCGGCAAGTTGGGGATCTTTGCCTCCGGCTACTGGGGCCACCCGGCCATGATCCTGCCGCCGGAGATCAACCTGATCGCCACGGCCCACTACCTGAAGGCGCTGGATTATCAGCAGAAGGCAGCCCAGGCGGTTGCCATTCTGGGGGGCAAGAACCCCCATATCCAGAACCTCTGCGTGGGTGGTGTGGCAACCGCCCTTAATATGGACAACCTGGCCACCATCAACATGGAGCGGATCGCCTACCTGAAGGCGTTGATGACCGAGACCCGCGACTTTGTCAAAAAGGTCTACTACCCGGACCTGCTGGTGATCGGCAAGGCCTACAAAGACTGGTTTAAGCATGGCAAAGGGGTGGTTAACTATCTGGCGGTGCCGGAGTTCCCCGAAGACACCAAGAACACCAGCTTTGCCCTGCCGGGTGGCCTGATCATGGGGGGTGATGTGGCCAAGGCCCGTGTGATCAGTAACCATCAGGATCAGCAGCTGATCGGCAGCATCAAGGAGTCAGTGGCCTGCGCCTGGTATGAAGGCAAGTCATCCCTGCATCCCTGGGAAGGCGAGACCAAGCCGGACTACACCGACTTCCAGGAAAACGGCAAGTATTCCTGGTGCAAGGCTCCCCGCATAGACGGCAAGCCGATTCAGGTCGGGCCGATTGCCCAACTATTGGCCGGTTACGCCGCCGGTAACCAGCGGGTACGCAAACTGGTGGACAGCACCTGCAAGGCAGCCGGGGTTGGGGTGGCTGATCTGCACTCCACCATGGGCCGGCTGGCGGCCCGCGGCATCCGCGCCCACCTGCTGTCTGACCTATCACTGGAATACCTGGACAAGCTGGTGGACAACGTGGGCAAGGGTGACAAGGCCTATGCCAACCACACCGAGATCCCGTCCGGCGAACATCGCGGGGTCGGCTTCCATGAGGCACCACGGGGCGTACTGTCCCACTGGATGGTGATCAAGGACAAGAAGATCAAGAACTACCAGGCCGTGGTTCCCTCCACCTGGAACGCCTCACCGCGGGATATTGAAGGCAATGCCGGTCCCTACGAGGCATCACTGTTGGGCAATCCGGTGGCCAAGCCGGATCAGCCATTGGAGGTGCTGCGTACCGTGCACTCCTTTGACCCCTGTATCGCCTGTGCTGTGCATACGATTGACCCGGAAGGCAAAGAGATCACCAAGGTCAAGGTGGTATAATAAGCCAAGTCCTTGATTGCCGCGAAAGAGCGCAAAGAAAGCAAAATTGACACAGAAAGAGCAATTTACCGCAGAGTACACAGAGGAACGCAGAGAAAGGCAGGAGGAAGATCCTTTTCCGGTTTAGATTCAAAACCAAATTTTCTTGGTTTTCCTCTGTGAAAAACGCCTTTCTTTGAGATCTCTGCGTTCTTTTGCGGCCATGAATGAAAGCAGGTATATATGAAAGTTCTGATTTTTGGTGCAGGTAATCTGTTGTTATCCGATGAAGGTTTCGGGGTCCATCTGGTCAAGTATCTGGCCGACAACTACAGCTTTGATGATGATGTGGAGCTGTACGATGGTGGTACCCTGGGGTTCATGGCCTCCCATAAACTAGAGGAGGCTGACCGGGTCTTTATGGTGGATGTGATCACCACCCCCGGCGAACCGGGGGCGCTCTACCGCTTTGAAAAGGATGCCTTTATCGGCCGTACTATCCCGATCAAGATGTCGCCTCACCAACTGGGGATTCAGGAGATGCTGCTGCTGTCCGAGATCCGTGGTCGTTGCCCGGATCAGGTCACCCTGTTCGGCGTGGTCCCCAAATCCTACGAGGCAGGGATTGAGCTGTCACCGGAGCTGGCCGTGCGCCTGCCTCAGCTGGCAGGTATGATTCAACAGGAACTGCAGGCAGAAGGGATCAGGATGGAAGCCCGCTGCTAGCGGGCTTCCAACTACCGTACTTCAGCTACTGGCGGGATTTTTTCAGGTCGTCGTAGCATTTCCAACGCTTGTAGTTGTTGTCGTACTGTTCGCTCCAGAAGCAGTCCACTGCCTGCTTGTCTGCCTTCCACTGTTTATAGCACGCAAGCCCCTGGGGGTTTGAGCATTCTTCAACCAGGGTGCAGCCGCAATCCTCCGGTGTTGGACCGCATTTACGGTCAAGGAATGCAGTCATGGTCTCCTGGCCTTTGGGACAGGTAAAGACCGGCCCGTTTTCCATGCAAGGGCCAATTGCCACACCGGGCCCAAACTGCAGATCTTTACGTGACCAGCAGGCTGCAGCCTGTTTACGGACCTTACACTCTTCCGGCTCAACCGTGCCGGACAGCCCAAACCTGGGCTTACCGTATTTGGCACAATCAAGCATTTTGGTGGTGGTGCCGATCCGCACTTCGCATTCTTTCGTGCTGCCGCGACGGCAACAGACGCTGGCTTTTTCAAACAGACGACAGCCGCATTTCTGCAGTTCAACAACATCATAATCCCAGCAGGTCCCCACCGGAGTCAGATATTTTTTGCCGTTCAGCTCGTTCGTGGAACGTTGCCCCCCCCTGTTTTTCAGCTCCAGTACCCGGCCTTTGACGTTATGCTGCTGTTCCCAGAGGCTGATGACCTGTGCCTTGGTCGGCTCTGCAACAACGGGTTGAGCAGACACAATAACGGCTGTAATGACGGCAGATGCCAACAACAGTAGCTGTCTCATAATGCCTCCTGTGATACTCATAGGGATCTTTACGTACTGCTGAAACTATAGCTTAGAATACAACTGCCGCAACCGGCTGCGGTAAAATTACAGCAAAATTTCTGTGGGTACTCCTGTCGCACCAGCTGGCCCGGTTCAACGTGCTCAGCACGCGGTGAAGGTGGAAGTCATCCATGGTGAGCGTGCCACCAGAGATGAACTGCACCAGACTGTTTTCGAATACATTGAAGTAGACTATAATCGCACCAGACGTCATAGTGCGAATAGCTGCATTAGTCCAGAAGCATTTGAGAGACAACAAGCCGCTTAACAGCGTGTCAGCAAGTGACGGGGGAATCGGATTAAGTCCAGACAGATACAAGTAACAGGTCAGAAGGAGCGTTTTGATGAAGATTGGAACACCATTAAAGGCAGGAGCCACCAAGCTGTTGCTGTTGGGATCAGGAGAATTGGGCAAAGAAGTGGCCATTGAGGCGCAACGGTTGGGGGTGGAGGTGATTGCAGTTGACCGTTATCCTGATGCCCCGGCCATGCAGGTGGCCCACCGCAGCCATGTGATCAGCATGCTTGACCGTGAGGCGCTGCGCCGGGTGATTGGGCAAGAGCAACCTGACCTGATCGTACCGGAGATTGAGGCAATTGATACGGTCTTTCTGCTGGAGCTGGAAAAGGCCGGTCAGCGGGTGATCCCCACTGCCCGGGCAGCCAACCTGACCATGAACCGCGAAGGGATCCGGCGGCTGGCTGCGGAGGAACTGGGCCTGCCCACCGCCCCCTATGCCTTTGCCTCCAGTGCGGCAGAGCTGCGGGCTGCTGCTGATAGCATCGGGTTCCCCTGTGTGGTTAAGCCGATCATGAGTTCATCCGGCAAGGGGCAGAGCGTTGTAAAGACAGCTGCTGAGGTGGATACCGCCTGGAAGTATGCCATGGATGGCGCACGCGGTGCCTCGGATACGGTCATTATTGAGGGCTTTATTGACTTTGATTACGAGATTACCCTGCTGACCGTCCGCCACATTGGTGGTACTTCCTTCTGTCCGCCGATTGGCCATGTACAGATCAAGGGTGATTACCATGAATCATGGCAGCCGATGGCCATGTCAGAAACCGCGCTGGCCGAGGCACGGCGCCAGGCAGAGGCGGTGACAACAGCGCTGGGCGGCTACGGCATCTTCGGGGTAGAGCTGTTTATTAAAGGAGATACGGTGCTGTTCAGCGAGGTATCACCCCGTCCCCACGACACCGGTATGGTGACCATGACCTCCCAGAACCTGAGCCAGTTTGAGCTGCATGTGCGGGCCATCCTTGGCCTGCCGGTGCCGGAGATCCTGAACCTGGCCCCTTCTGCCAGCCATGTTATTCTGGCCACCGACAGTCAGGACAACGTCGGCTTTACGGGGATTGCCGATGCCCTGTCAGTACCCACTGCCAAGCTGCGCCTGTTCGGCAAGCCGGACACCCGTCCCGGCCGCCGCATGGGGGTTAGCCTGACCCAGGGTGCAAGCACGGACGAGGCCCGCAGTTGCGCTGAGGCATCTGCCCATTGTGTACGGATCGTACCGCAGGGCTAGCAATCGTAGGCCAGTTAGGCCGCGAAAGAACGCAAGGATCGCAAAGAACTCTGAACCACCTCAGAACGCTTTTAAAACAGACCGGCATGGTATTTAGACATTGTTTAGCGGCTTTTTTCTTTTGTCTCTTTGTGTTCTTTTGCGGCAAATTGTCTTTTTCAGGATTGAATCGCTGTTACTGCTGCTAAATGCATATGTTTCAGCGCACATCCAGTAATCCAAAACAGAAAAGAGTCCAGCAATGAGTGAATTACCCAAATGTCCGTCCTGCAGTTCTGCCTACACCTACGAAGACGGCGACAATTATGTCTGCCCGGAATGTGCCCATGAATGGCCGATGGCCGCGGCAGAAGAGGCTGCTACCGGGCGTGTGGTGCGGGATGCCTTTGGTACTGAGCTAAAGGATGGCGATAGTGTAACCGTGATCAAAGACCTGAAGGTTAAGGGGGCATCATCCAGTGTAAAGGTGGGCACCAAGGTGAAAAACATCCGTATTGTGGATGGTGATCATGATATTGATTGCAAAATCGACGGGTTTGGTTCCATGGGATTGAAGTCGGAGTTTGTCAAGAAGGCCTGATCGGTTCCAGTCAAGCTGTCTGATCAACACTCCCCTGTGCTGATCAGACAGCCGCTTCACATTCACTCTTCCCTCAAAGCGTAAATTCCTGCATCCGTTCCCGCAGGGCCGCAACCGCCTCCCGTGATGGCGCGCTGCCTCCCATCCCTTTCAGCCAGAACCGGTCAAAGATTCGTTTGTTTTTGGTTTCCACCAGCATCTCAGCCGGAAAGAGCGAAAACAGGCTAAAGGTATTCAACAGTGCCGACAGGACTCCGAGTCGATCTGAACCACTTGCCTCAAGGTAGAGACTGCCCTCGCATTTGGTTGAGCGCTCAAGCTGGTAATCATCCAGCGTAATCGGTTCTGCTAATGCCTGTACTGTCGCGTTCGACCTGCTGAGCGCCAGATAATCAATCGCATCAGGCGCCTGTACAGCAGCACTGAAATCCAGATCAAGACTGGACTGCCAGTTCCTGCCGGTACCACGTGCTGCCTCAACCCTGGTGATGTTGACCTTGCGTTGTGCCAGACCATGACTGAGTCCGCAGATCCAACCCGGATCAAAGCGTCCTTCCATAGCCAGCTGATAACGTCGCATTCCAAGATACCTGAGAGCTGTTCCTGATGCGGATAGTGGCAACGTTGCCTCTTTTGTATGCATAACCTTGCCCCCTCTACATTTTTTACCGCATATTTGTTCATCTGCTGGTGTTGTATTCATCAGGCATGCCAAACCGTAAGCAGTAACGGCAGCAAAGTTGCATGGAGGTTAGTTGTTGAGTGCCACCACATCGTGGACGGAAATAAGTGCCAGAACATCGTAGACAAAGTTCTCTGACAATCGAATAACCACCACGTCATTCTGTGAACATCAATTCAATCTGGAGGTGTTCATGGAAGATGAAATCAAGCATCACAGGATTCTGGCAGTCCAAAGGTTCAGGTCTGGCGAAAACCCTGAATCAATCTGCACATCACTCGGTAAATCGAAAGCCTGGCTGTACAAATGGGTTGGACGTCACCTTGAAAGTGATAATGCCTGGAATGAAACACGTTCAAGACGTCCTATTTCCACTCCAACGCACACGCCGTCAGAGATTGTTGAAATCGTCAAGATGGTCCGCCTCAATCTCTACAATCAGGATCTGTTTTGCGGTGCCCAAGCGATCCTGTGGGAGATGGAAGATCTTGGTGCCAAACCTCTGCCATCAATCAGGACGATCAACCGGATTCTCGCCAGAAACGAACTAACACATCGACGGACCGGCAAATATGAAGCCAGAGGGACGCTGTATCCTGTTCTGCCGTCACAGCTTCCTAATCAGACTCATCAGGCTGACTTTGTTGGGCCGTGTTACCTGAAAGGGCCTATCCGTTTCTACAGCCTGAATATCGTTGATACGGCTACGGTCAGGTGTGGACTGCATCCTTCCCTTTTCAAGTCAGGTCAAACGATCTTTGACGGATTCTGGGGGGCATGGAAGCGGATGGGAATACCAGAACGCATCCAGGTTGATAACGCTATGTCCTTCTTTGGAAGCCCAACACATCCCCGCGGGATGGGGCCGCTCATCCGACTCTGCTTACACAGTGGCATTGAGCCTTGGTTCATACCAATGGCTGAACCATGGAGAAACGGAATGATCGAAAACTTTAACGATCGTTACGAACAGAAGTTTCTCGGGAAAGTTACCATGACATCTCTGGAAGACCTGCAATCAGGTTCTCTTGCGTTTGAGCAGCGTCACAACAGCAGATATCGATACAGCAAGCTCAAAGGACATACGCCGATGAAAGCTCTTGCTACCTCAAGTGCTAAGCTGAGGTTTCCAGCAGAAGAAGGGCCTCCGAAACATCGACTGAAGAAACCGGAGATTGGCAAATATCACGTTGTGCGTCTCATTCGCAGTGACCTGAAACTGAATGTCTTCGGAGAATACTTTTCAGTTCCACCGGAGACTGCGCTTGAATACGTGGTGGCTACTATCGATGTCAAAGAACAGAAAATGAAACTCTTCCTGGACAAAAAACAGGTCGAGGAATTCGACTACAAATTGCGTTAACCAAGTTGAGTGTCCACGATGTCTTGGCACAAAAAAACGTCCACGATGTGGTGGCACTCAACAGTTAGTATCTGAGCGAAGGAGAGCGTATGCCATTACCAATAGACCGTGCTGAAGGCAAGCGGCTGTTCAAAAAGTATCGTTCCCAGCGGAATGGCATCAGGAACTGTCCGGAGATGGCCTCGGTCTGCCTGATCTGTGAGTCGATTGATGTCACAGCCAAACCGGATGCCGATGGCATGCTGTACTGCCGTAACTGCGGCTTTGCCTTTTATCGCTACAGCTGCCCGATCTGCGGCAAGACCGTTGATGGACGAGACCCGGAAAACCCTGGCTGCAACAGCTGTGGACTGCGGATTTGCAGTTGCGGCGCCTGCGGCTGTCCGCAACCAGACAAGGAGACACAAGTATGAGACGCGCCCAAATTGGCAGTAGTGTTACCATCAGTTACATCGGAACCCTGGACAATGGCCGGATCTTTGACAGCACCGAAGACAACGGTCCCTTAACCTTTACCATCGGCAATGATCAGGTTTTTGCTGCGCTGGAACAGAACATCATCGGCATGGCCAGCGGCGAGACAAGGAATATCCTGGTCCCTGCGGCAGAGGCCTATGGACCACGCCTTGATGAAAATATCATCAAGGTGAAGCGCGAGATGTTTCCTGCAGATCGGGAGCTGCGGATAGGCGAGAAACTACGGATTGAGTTTAATGGCGGCAGAGAGCGGATATTGATAGTTCTGGAACAGAATGAACAAGAGGTGACCCTGGATGGCAATCACCCCCTGGCCGGTCTTGATCTGACCTTTGCGTTGCGCCTGGATGCGGTGCTATGAGCAAGCCTGACCGCTATGTTTCTTTTGTGGGCATTGATGGCGACTCAAACGCACGCAAGCTGATGGAACTGCTCTGCCACCATATTGATGATCCAGCCAAGACCAACCGTTTCTGGGAGCTGTTCAAGGGGAAGCTGGAGCGGATCAAGCAGCCGGATGCAACCAGCGGTTTCAGCCAGGATGAGCTGTACCTGATTCATGCCTATATCAATAACATCCGAGAACTGTTTGAGACCTACGATGACAGGCCAGCGCAGGAACTGCTGGACCGGATTGAAGCAGAAAGCTGCTGACCTTTAATGGCCAACAGCTTTCTGTCTAAGCAGCTTATTCAGCGATCTTCTTTTCTTCTTCTTTAGGAGGTACTTCCTGCTCTGCAGCTTTGGCTTTTGCTGCAGCTGCTGCGGCTTCTGCCTTTGCTGCTGCCTTTGCAGTCAGATATGCTTCAAGGATTTCTTTATAGTCTACGGTACCGGCCAGTTCTGGCTTGATCGAAAAGAGCGGGGCATCATAGCGGCTGAAGCCACTGATATTCTCCAGGCCGACCTGGTAGCGGTTATCCTTGCCAACCGCCGAGAAGCGGCTTTCAATACGGCTGATCTGCCCTGCTGATGTCAGCCCGATATCAAGGATGACAGCCATGCTGAATTTTGCCAGATAGGCATCGATTTTCTGCTTGTCCGTCAGGATCATCAGTGTGCCGTACTCTTCCTTGCTCAGCACACCATCCTGATACATCCGCTGGACCAGGGTGTCCGCAATGGTAAGCAATAAGGTAACTGATTCCTCATGATTCAGGGTTACCTTGATATGCCTGACCACACCTGCTGCCTTGTCATCACCGGTAAGCGGCTGGTCAATAAAACGCTCATCCTTCAGATTGGCAAAGCCCTTTAAAATTCCTTGTTTAAATCCCTCGTTAACCGCATCAAAATTTTTCTGACCGAGCATATTTTTAAGCTTGTCAGACTTATCACCGGTAAGTTTCAGCAGATCATTCAGATCAACCTTGATCAACTTGCCTTTGCTGGCCGGGGGCATGGGAAAGATGGTGTTAAAGAGCGTGGTGCCGATGTACAGTGTCTGATTAGTGTAATCAAGCAGCAGTGGCACCTTGATTGAGACCTCAAGATTATCCTGATCATAATGAAGGTTGTACAGCACCTCGGATTTTTTGGCCTTCATGTCAATGGCGCCATCAGCAATAATAGAGAAACCCCGCGCCGCCTCCAGACCCTTTTCCAGATACTGCTGCTTGGATGCTACTGCCTTCAGATCCTTAACCGGTACTGTCAGGTTGGTGATTCTGCTTTTCGAGCTATAGTTATAACCGCTGGAGTTCAGGGTCTTGTGCAAGGCCTGATTCACCTCTTGATGCGGTGGAAGCGTATGGGTACAACCGGCCACCAGAAAACTGATCAAGCTGAGTACTACCAGAATATGTGGTCTCATGGGCATTGGCGCTAACTCCTCTGTTCGCAATAGGATGGTCTTTGTAGCATGTTGAGGGCATACTAGACCATAAACCTCTTATATTCAATAACCTCCTGAAACAAGATTGTTATTTCATTGCCCAGAGACAGGACTGGTGCGCAACAACAGCGGGATTAGAACAGCTGGAAAGATCACCTCTGAACACAAAGACTATCCTCCTGCTAATAGCCTTGCATCATCTGGCTGCCGCATCCCACCAGATAGTGAAAGGTTTCGTCACGACTGGTAATGAAACGCGGCATGGTATTGAGAAAATCTTCAAGGCGATTCAGAACATCACCATCATCGGTGCCAAGCTGATCCATTACCGCCCCCATCATCGGCAGCACTTCGTACAGGTCATCCCGGTTAAACGGGTAAGGATCTGGCAGGCCGGAGAATTTCGGCTCGTCACGGGTTTCCACATATTTGCGATATTTGAATTTCAGATCAAATGCCTTAACGATGAGCATAACGGTCCCCTCTTTAACCTTAGTAAAGGCATTTACCGCAGAGGGCACAGAGGTTCGCAGAGTAAAAAATTTAAATGCCTGAAAAATGATCTGGTTAAATCAGAATTTTCAAAAGAGCATCTGTTTATCTTGATGATTTTCCTCTGTATTCCTCAGCGTCCTCTGCGGTGAACAGTTTTTGTTTAATGACTGCCGCACCCACCGCCGCCACAGCCGCCACCACAGCCCTTTTTGACGATATCCGACGGAAGCGGTTTACCGCAAAGCTGCAGCGATGCCTTGTCAACAAACCAGTCACCATCCACCTGGTTACCCTGCAGTTCGTTTTTCTTCAGCATCATCAACACCCGTGTTTCAGTAGTGGCCAGCAAAGCGGCTGCCTCGGCAATCGGTACAGTAGTTCCTGATGTACACATGGTCGTCCTCCTCAGGCTGCCTTCAGCAGCTCTGCTCCGTTCAGGTAAATGTTCACCAGCTCCCGGTCTTTCAGGTCCCGCTTGCGGCGGAGTGCCTCAAGCCGTACCACCGGCAGCAACAGTCCGGCATCATCACGGGAGAGTACAATGCCCAGACTGCGGTAGCGCTCGATCATGCCGCTGGCGCCGGAATGCTTGCCCACCACAATCTGACGCACCAGCCCCACTTCCGCCGGATCAAACCCTTCGTAGTTGTGGGGATCTTTCAGCACACCATCGGCATGCAGGCCTGATTCATGGGCAAAAACCCGCTCTCCCACCACCGCCTTCCAGGAGGGAAGCTCCCTCCGTGAGGCCTTGGCCACCATCAGGGAGAGTTCGCGGAAGCGATGGGTATCTATGCCGGTCTCAATACCACAGGCATGCTTTAACCCCATTACCACTTCTTCCAGGGCGGCATTACCGGCCCGTTCTCCCAGGCCGTTCACGGTGGTGTTCACAAAACGGGCACCGGCCCGGATCCCGGCAATGGCGTTGGCGGTGGCCATCCCCAGATCATTGTGGGTGTGGACCTCAATCTCGACCTCCGGTACGGCTGCCCGCAACCAGACCACCTTGTCGTACATGGTAAAGGGATCCATAATCCCCAGGGTGTCACAAAACCGGAAACGGTACCCGCCAAGTTCACGGATGATCTGCAGCAGCTCCACAAGAAAACCAAGGTCAGCCCGGCTGGCATCTTCACCACCCACGGAGACATACAGGTCGTGCTGTTTGGCAAAACCCAGTGCGACCTTTAGCTGCTCCTTGACTGCGTTACGGTCTTTTTTAAGTTTACGGCTGATCATCTGGTCAGAGACTGAAAGCGAGACATCCACCGCCTTGATACCGCAATCAATACTGGCCTGAATCTCAGGGATCAGGGCCCGGTTCCAGGTGATCAAACGGGCAGACAGTTCCATCTCCACCAGGGCGCGGATGCTGTTCTGCTCATCCTCCCCCATGGCAGGAATGCCACATTCAATCTCCTGCACACCCACCAGATCCAGCAGACGGGCTATGGCCCGTTTTTCGCGGCGGGAAAAGACCACTCCGGCAGTCTGTTCGCCATCCCGCAGGGTAGTGTCATCTATGATAATATTGTTTGTAGTAATCATGGTAAGCTCCTTTGCTTAACCCATGCTGCCCATGCTGGCCAGCCCATAAATATGCTCCGCATGATAGGCTGGCGGGTGACCGGCATACATCAGATCTACTTCACTATTGACGGTAAAACCTCTGCTGGTTAGCAATTTTGAAGCAACCCGGTTTGATGACGGCACATCCAGCAGTACCCTTCCGGTTCCCGGCAGCATCTGTTCAAGCAGTTGTTCAGCAATGCTACTGTTCAGCGCTCCAAATGGTCCTATCTGTTGACTGTTACCCAGGCGCTGCAACACCAGAAACCCTTCTTCTGCACCCACTGCAGTACCGTTGGAGGCTGCGTAGGCCAGCAACTCATTGCGGGAGTCTCCCCAGCCCAGGTAGTCAATCTCCTGCCAATCGGGAAGCATTGCTACGGTTGGTTTCAACTGCTGCTCGCCCTCTCCCAGCCGTTCCCAACGCCTGACCTGGTCACACAACTGAAAGCCGTTACGTTCATAGATCGGCCTGCCGTAGGTTGAAGCGGTTAGCCAGACCGTACTGGTACCGTTACTTTTCAGGACCTGCATGGCCTGCCTGAACAACGCAGTACCGATACCACGTCCCCGCACATCAGAAGCCACCAGCAGATTACCGATCCAACCTGATTTGCCGTACCGCACTGCCGTGACAAATCCCACCGGCCGCCCATCTTCATGGCAAACCAGACAGCCCTCCGGTGAACGCTCCAGTAAAAATGCCAGTTCACGACGGGTGCTGATCCAACCTTCATCCTTGGCCAGGTCCAGAAAAGGATGAATATCGTTAGGAGTGAAGGGGGTGATCTGCATGGCTAAACCTTTCCGTTGTTAAGGAAGTTACTGATAAAGTCCTATAACAGCCCGATCGCATCGGCCCGGCACTGCTTGCAATGACGCATCTGACTGATGATCTGTTCGTTGTTGTTACGCACCTCTGCCAGACGCTCTGCAGTTGGTGCCGGAATATGTGCCAGGTCAGCCTGGGGGATCAGTGGCATGACGTTCATGACAAAGGCGCCCAGCCCTTTAATCCGCTCTGCAATCTGCGGAACTTCAGCCTCGTTAATACCGGGGATCAGTACGGTGTTAACTTTAACTACCATGCCCAGCTCAACGGCACGTTGGACTCCTTCGTACTGACTGGCCAGCAGGATCTCGGCGGCATCTTTGCCGCTGTAGCGCTTGCCGTGGTAGTAGATGTGACGGTAGATCTGCGCTGCTGTCTCTGGATTCACCGCATTGATGGTGACCGTCAGGCTGTGCAGACCCAGGGCATGTAGGCGGTCCAGTGATTCAGGCAGCAGCAGGCCATTGGTGCTCATACATTTGATCAGGTCCGGGAAGGCCTCGCCCACCAGCTTGAAGGTCTCAAAGGTCTGCTGGTTAGCCAATGGATCACCCGGTCCGGCAATCCCCACCACCCGCATGGTCGGCCCCAGAATCGGCGAGGCCATCACCTCACGCACCTTGTCCAGCGCTTCGGCCGGGGTCATCAGGCGACTGGTTACACCTGGACGGGATTCATTGGCGCAGTCATGCTTGCGGGTACAGTAACCGCACTTGATGTTGCAGGCCGGGGCCACTGCAAGATGCATCCGGCCGGTCTTATGGTGGTTTTGCTCAAAGCAGGGATGCCCCTGAATCTTTTTCATCTGCTCACAGGTTGTTGCCATAATGTACGCTCCTTTCAAACAGAAACGGCGCCGCAGGAGATCAGTCCCGCAGGCGCCGTTGCCCAAGTTGGTTATCACTAGGCATAGAGCGTGCCAGTTTTCATTTACATTTAATATCAGCAGGTTAGATTATTGCACCATAGGGCAGTGCTGTTTTTTTGATCACAATGCATACTCCGGGGCAACCACAACGATGAAACGATCATCAAAAAAATCTTCCAGTATCGGCTTCACATCCTGCCAACGCATCCCCCCGCCTCCACAACCGGGCCGTGGAACAACCACGGCGGTCCATCCACACTGATCTGCCAACTGCCGTAACTCTTCGGCCGAGCGCCTGATCAGGCTCAGCTCAGGCAGCGAAAACGGCGTCTCCTCCACCGGAAAGCTGACCAGACCAAGCAGGATCTCATGGACATGATTGCCACGCACCTGCAGCAGTCTGCCCAGTTGGCTGCGAAGCTCAGGAAAACGTTCTGCCGCCTGTTTTGCCACCCCCTTGCCCATGATGGCCCTGCCGTCACGGGTTAGTGAGCCATTAGTGGTAACCGCAATGACTGCCTGACCTTGATACGACCAGATATCAACCTGCATCTCACGCATCCGGGAACACTCCTTGCTTATAGATTTTTCATGATCCTGAACATCGACCCAACAGAACTGAAAGAACATGCCCGCGCCGCCTTTATCGGCATGGCGATCGGCGATGCATTGGGGGCAACGGTTGAGTTTATGACCACCCCTGAGATTGAAGCCAAATACGGCACCTTTAAAGAGATTGTCGGGGGTGGCTGGTTGCGCCTGAAGCCGGGCCAGGTCACGGATGATACTGAAATGGCTCTTTGCATTGCCCGTGCCGTTTCTAAAAACCAGGGTTGGTCACGGGAGGCGATTGCCCAGCAGTTCGCTGCCTGGCTCAAGTCACGGCCGGTGGATTGCGGGGATACCTGTCGCAAGGGAATCCGGGCCTTTATGCTGAACGGCACCCTTGAGGTGCCGTATAATCAGTGGGATGGTGGCAATGGCGCTGCCATGCGGATGCTACCGGCTGCCCTGCTGTCACTGCCAGACACTGAGCTGATGAAAAAATATGCGCTGGAGCAGGCCCGGCTGACCCATCATCAGGCCCTGTCCGATGCGGCCTGTATCTGCCTGGGGACGCTGCTGCATCAAATTCTTCAGGGGGCTTCAAAGAATCAGCTTCGTCGTGAGGTTGACGGCTTCGTCACCCGCTTTCCTTCCTTTTGCTTTGAACCGTACCGGGGCCTTGCCACCGGTTACGTTGTGGACACCATGCAGACCGTATTTCACTGGTTTTTCAGAGGAAAGAGTTTTGAGGACTGTCTGGTGGGTACGGTGAATCAAGGTGCTGATGCAGATACCACCGGCGCTATCTGTGGCATGCTGGCCGGTGCCTACTACGGTCTGGAATCAATTCCTAAACGCTGGCTGAAAAAGATGGACCCCAAGCTGCTGCGCGAACTGGAAGAGCATGCCGACCGGTTGGTTATGGCGAGCCCGGCAGGCCGCTTTTTTTAAGCAGCTCTTCTGCCAGTTGCGCCATGCTGATCCTGCGGGTCATGGACTGGCTCCGCATCAATTTAAACGCAGCATCCTCACTGATCCGTTCCTGCTCCATCAGCGATCCCTTCGCCTTTTCAATCACTTTACGATCAGCCAGTCGCTGTTCTGATTCACGCAGTTTGGTTCGCAGGAGATCTTCATGCTCCAGCCTGATGCGGGCCTCAAGCAATGCATGTGACAGTTCGGCCTCTGTCGGGAAACTGGTCAGAAAAGCGGCAACACCTTCAGCAACTGCCGCTTTTACCAGCTCTGGTGTCCAGGTTTTTGCTGCCAGCAACACCGGCACCCAGACCTTGCCCCGCAGTGATGCCACCAGTGCAAGTCCGTCACACAGAGCTGGCTCATGGCTGCAGATCAGCAGGTCCGGTGGCTGCTCCAAAGCGCATTGAAGCGCGGCTGCAGGGCTGACAGACACCGCTGCACGATAGCCGCCGATTGCAGCAAGCAGTCGCGTCAGGTGATCGCGGGAAACCGGATCAGGGGAGCAGATCAGCACCGTTGCAGGCCTGTTCCTATCTGTCAGAGGTGTCTTCATGCAGAAGTTAAAAGCAGGAGCTGTGCCAGATTTGTCTGAATATAAAAAAAGGACAGGCTGATCAACCTGTCCCTTGCTACCTGCTATTAATCGGATGTTTAAAAACGGATCAACAGACCGCCCCAGGAAAGCCCGCCGCCAAAGCCCATCACCAGTACCAGTTGGCCCGGCTTGATGGTGCCATCCTGCCGGAATTCATTCAGGGCCAGACCAACCGAGGCAGCCGAGGTGTTGCCGTATTTCTGCAGGTTGACCAGGAATTTCTCCTTGGGGATGTCATGCTTTTTAGAAACAGCATCAATAATCCGCAGGTTGGCCTGGTGGGGGATCAGCCAGTCAAGATCAGCAGGCTGGATGCCGGCCTTGTTGCAAACAGTCTGAATCAGCTCAGGAATGGCGCTGACCGCAAAGACATAGACCGGTTTGCCCGCCATGTAAAAGGTGTTCTCTTTAGCCGCAATGGTCGTGGCGGTAACCGGCTTGCGCGAACCGGATGAGGGGACCTGAATCAGGGGCCAGCCATTGCCGTCAGTACGGATAAATGAGGTTATAATCCCTTTTTCACCCTCTTCAGCCCGGATGATAACGGCAGCAGCGCCATCACCAAATAGCGGAGCGGTGGTCTTGTCATCAAAATTGAGTATCTTGGAATAGGTGTCAGCTCCAATTACCAGTGCGGTACGGGCCTTGCCAGCCCGAATAAAGCTGTCTGCCGTATCAAGGGCAAACACAAAGCTGCCGCAGACGGAGTTGATGTCAAAGGCAAAGGCGTTCTTGGCGCCGATCTCTTTTTGTACCATACAGGCCGTGGCAGGCAGGATCATGTCCGGCGTGGAGGTACCGACCACGATGCAGTCAATCTCATCAGCGCTGATACCGGCATCAATCAGGGCAGCCTGTGCGGCCCGGGTTGCCAGATCAGAGGTGGATTCTTCAGGACTGGCAAAACGTCGTTCACGGATACCGGTGCGGGAGGAGATCCATTCATCGGCATCATCAACCAGGTAGGAGAAAAAGTCATTGCCGACCACCCGCTCTGGCAGGCCGGCGCCACTACCGATTATACAGGATTGCATCATTATAATGTCCGTCGCCTCAAAGGGCGAACGTCCCTTCGTAAAAGTTGAACCACTATCGCACAGACAAACACTGTTTGTCAATTACGGGGCACATTGCCTTCACCTTTAAAAGCACTGAAAAGATCCACCAGGCTAAAGCCCCACAGACCCAAAAAAGCAGCCAACAGCAGCTTGGCCCAGAAGCTGTACGGCTGCAGCTGTTGCAAGATCAGCGCCGGTGTCAGGGGCGTACCGGTCAAGTGAGCACCGATCACCGGGCTGGCTACCTTCATCACAAAAAACAGGGAGGCCAGCAGCAACAGATTGATGGCCATGATCAGGGCGATCCCCTTGTTGCGCCGCCCCAGATACAGTTGGCCCATACCGGGCAGGATCAGTCCTGAAAGCAGCAGTGCGATAATCGGACGTTTCATGGTTTTTCCTTTTCCGCCAGCAGCGCGATCATTTCATTATGGATCTGGCCGTTACTGGCCAGGATGCGGTGGTTGGTTACGTCATAGGCACTGCCGTCAAAGGCGGTAGCCATGCCACCTGCCTCACGGACCAGCAGGGTACCGGCTGCCACATCCCACGGCTTAAGCTTGACCTCCCAGAAGCCGTCCAACCGCCCTGCTGCCAGATAGGCTAGGTCAAGTGCTGCAGCACCGGCCCGCCTGATGCCACGGGCAGCCTTTTGAAAGCGGATAAAGTGATCAAAGTTATTTTCAGGGTCAGTGGCACAATCATAGGGAAAACCGGTGCCAAGCAACGAGCCTGCCAACGGCTGACGATTTGATACCGACAGCCTGCGGCCGTTGCGGAAAGCTCCGCCACCGACCGTGGCGCTGAACAGCTCATCGGTCATCGGATTATAGATCACCCCGGCAACCAGTTCACCACCAACAGCCAGGGCGATAGATACGCAAAACCAGGGGAAACCGTGGGCGTAGTTGGTGGTGCCATCAAGGGGATCAATAATCCAGACATGCTGACCATCACCAGCCGGATAATCCCTCTCTTCAGCCAGGATGCCGTGTTCAGGAAAGCGGGCATGGATCATCTCGACAATCAACGCCTCTGAGGCCAGATCAAGCTCGGTCACCAGATTTTTAGCCCCCTTCAGATCAATTGAAAAGGCGGCATCAAAGCGAGATCGCTGTAACTGACCGGCAGCCAGGGCTGCCTCAATGGCACAATCAAGAAAACGGGATGCAGGCATAAAGGTGGGTATCCTTAGGGATGAAATAGTGTGACAGCATTAACAGAATTGCACCACACTGACAAGGGTATCAGCTGCCCTGGCAATAAGAGAGCTTTTGACTTTCCAAAACGATTGCTTCATAGTGCAAGACCATGAAGTTTGGGAGGTTACTGACACCATGATCCTTTTCGGCAATATCCTGTACGCGCTGGCCAAGATTGTTGAGTTGGCCGATGGCCTGCTCACGGTCTACAAATATATCCTGATCGCAGCGGCCCTGGTTACCTGGGTCAATCCTGATCCCTACAACCCGATTGTCAGTTTCCTCTACCGGGTGACGGAGCCGTTGCTATCCCGCATCCGCCGCAGGATGCCTGCCATGGGAGCGGTGGATCTCTCACCGCTGGTGGCCTTTGCTTTAATTTATGTGGTGCAGATTGTGGTGTTGAATACGCTGTACCAGTACCTGCTTAACTACAGCATGATCCTGAAATTGAGGTAATACCCGATGACCATTACACCCCTGGATATACGCCAGCAGCAGTTTAAAGGCAAGATGCTGGGCGGCCTTGATTCTGATGATGTCGATAGCTTTCTGCAGGCTGTGGCGGTTGAGATGGAAGGGCTGCTGCGTGAGAATACTGAGCTGAAAGAACAGGCCAATCGTCAGAACCGCGAGTTGAGTGATCATGCGCAGCGAGAAAAAGACCTGCGCGAGACCATGCTGGCAGCTCAGCGGATTACCGATGAGATGAAGGCCAATGCCCAGAAAGAGGCCGAGCTGATCGTCTCAGAGGCCCAGCTGCAGGCCAAACGTTTGGTGGACGAGGCTGAGCGCAAGGTGGCTGATCTGCAGGGACGCATTCAAGATGTCCGCCGCCAGAAACTGCAGTTTGAAATGGAGTTCAAGGCGTTGTTAGATAACCACGCCCGGATGATCGGCTGCGGTGAACAGTAACCAGCCTCTTCCCTGGCAGCAGGATGGCGAGACCCTGTTACTGCGGGTGTTTGTCCAGCCCAGGGCTTCCCGCAACCAGTTTTGCGGTATCCACGAAGGTGAACTGAAGCTGCGCCTGACCTCGCCGCCGGTTGACGGGGCAGCCAATGAATGCTGCCGTGAATTTCTGGCAAAGCAGCTCAAGGTGCCCAAATCTGCTATTGCCCTCATTGCAGGGGACTCCTCACGGCACAAGCGTCTGCGGATTACCGGAGCAACCACCCAACAGATTGAGCAGCTGATCCCTCCCGACTGACGTCAGTTCCTGCCCCCTGGAAGGGCAGGTTATTTATGGTATGAAAGGATATTCCAATGGCACAGGCACAACAGGGCGATACCGTTCGGGTACATTACACCGGCACCCTGCAGGACGGCTCAATTTTTGATTCTTCCGAGGCAGCAGAACAAGATAGCTGCGGTTGCGATTGTAGCAGCTCCGGCGGTTGCGGAACCGGCAGCGACTGCGGCTGCGAACCGCTCGAATTCACCATCGGCGGTGGCAACGTGATCCCCGGCTTTGAAAAAGCGGTACTGGGGCTTTCTGTAGGTGAAAGCGTCAAGGTAACCATTCCGGCAGATGAGGCCTATGGCCCTCGTCACGACCAGATGGTGGCGGTTGTTGACCGATCAGAACTTAATGGAGAAATTGAGCCAATTGAAGGCCAGCAGCTTGAAGTTGTTTTGCAGGATGACACAACCATGCCGGTACTTATAACTGAAGTGACTGAAACCACCGTAACCCTGGATGCCAACCACCCGCTGGCTGGTCAGGATCTGACCTTTGATATCAAGCTGGTAGAGATCGTTTAGGAGCTTTTTAACCTACAAACGGCAGTTCACTAAACACAGAGCAACGGAGCAACAGAGAAGTCAAGCATGTTACGTAAACAAACGGCTGAACCAAAGTGGTGAGTCTTTAAACATGATTTTTCTGTTGTTTCTTCTGTGGTTCTGCTCTGCTGCTCTGTTGCTCCGTGTTTCAAATGCTTTTTATAGGTTTAACTGCATTTAAAAGGGCTGTCCGGCAATCCGGGCAGCCCTTTTTGTTACAACCTGCGGTCAGCTGCTTATTTGCCTGCCGCAGCCACCGTTGATCCCACCGATTCCACCCCGAACTCTTTACCATCCTTGGGTGGGTTAATAATAATGATGGTGAACGGAATAGTCTTGCCCGGCTGCACTTCCAGGTTGGTCAGGGAATCACCAAACTGATTGTTCATGGCAGCCTCAATCTTGTCAGCCGGCATCTCGGCAAGCTGTTCCTTGGTCAGCTGATTTCCTGCATAAGCGGTCTTGGTGGCAACCGCCTGATTAGTAGCACCAAAGACCATTCCTTTTACCTGCAGGGCCGCGCGGGGTTTTTTATAGCCGTTCAGTGCCTCACCGGTAATTACCAGCAGTTCGCCGGCAGCTGCCTTGGGGATAAAGTATGCCTTAACATTCTGAGTTGTAATCCTGCCGTCTTCAACCGACGCACCGCCCTTGCCAAAAGTGGAAAGGGTTTTAGGGCTGCCGCTGACAAAGGTGTACGTGACATAGCCCAGCACAGCAAGCACCAGCACGGCGACTACCCCGATCAGAACTGACATGCTTGAGCTTTGACGACGCCGTGAGGTAATTGCCAATGGTGGCAGCTCTTCACCCAGACCAGCGGTATCAAAACTGATATCCGGCTTTGCCGCCTCCTGCTGCCGGGCAACTGATTCCTCTACCGGTGCAAACAGGGTGCTACCTGCCGGTGCAGTCGCAGTGGCATCAACTGCAACTGCAGCAGTGTCACCACTAAAATCCATCTCTCCCAGGCTAAAGGCTTCAACCTGTGCTGCAGGTGCTGTTGTTGCCTGTTTTCCATCACCAAAATCAACACCGGAGAAGTCAAAGCTGTCAGCACCGGTTGCAGCTGACTGCGGCGCAGCTTCATCAAAGCTGAAACTGGATTCACCGGCAGACGTTTTTTGCGTTGATGCAGCAGTGAAATTACTGAAGTCAGTTGTATCAATACCGGTTGGTGCAGTAACAGCAGCCGCTGGTGCATCGCCAAAATCAAAACCACCCAGATCAATTTCTCCGGTGGCAGCCACGGCAGCAGAACCCTGATCGCCAAAATCAAAGGCGGCTTTTTGAGCAGTTGAATCCGGAGCCGTAGTAAAGGCATCACCAAAATCAAATGCTGCGGTGTCTACGGCAGATGTCGTTGCAGCAGCGGGCGCAGCACCAAAATCAAAGCCCACCTCAACAGGCTGCTCTGCGGTCTGTTGAGGTGGCATAACCATGGTCATTTCACCAAAGTCAACTGCTGCAGAAGCAGCAGCAGGTGCTTCAGTCGTAAAGGATACATCACCAAAGTTAAATCCGCTGTCAGTAGCGTCGGGCTGTCCAAGGCTGAAAGAGGTGTCCATTTCCGGCGCTGCAGCCTCGGGGGCTGCACCAAAATCAAAGGCGACCTCTGGTTCTGCAGCAAATGAAGCAATCTCCGGCTCGGGAGTCGGCACTGCAGCCATACGAACAGTCTCATCCGAGGACGCAAAATCAGGAGTAGCAGCCATTGCCATAGCAGGCACGACCTCAGCCGGAACAGTAGTCTGTACTGCGTCTTTGCGCACGACAAAAACGTGACGACATTTGGCGCAACGGACCTTAACCCCTCGATCCGAAACCCTCTCATCGTCAAGCTTGAATTTGGTCCGGCATTGTTCGCATTGAATGATCATCGCCAGCTCCCTGTCGGAAGGAAATATCTTTACTGTCATTAACGGCTGAAAAATCAACGTATTGTGTAGCAGAATGGCCAGCTGGTGTCAATTTACTTATGCTCGTGAACAGTGCTGCGCAACCGGACAGGTTTGGCAACAGGCAGACCTTGTGCCGTTGCAACCCTCAGAAATACCCAGGTGGCAGAGTGAAAAATCATATTTTACCGGATCCTGCGGGTCAAACAGCCTGAGTGCCACCGTTATTTCACTGGCCATTCGCCAATCAGGTGTGTGTCTACTGGTAAGCCCCAACATCCGGCCAATCCGTTCAATATGGCGATCCACCGGAATAATCAGTTGAGCTGGTCGTACCTGCTGCCAAAGTTCCAGGTCTATCCCGTCAGCCGGTCGTACCACCCAACGCAGAAACATGCAAAGCCGCTTACAGGCACTGCCACCCGCTGGTGCCGGAAACAAGAAGCTAAAGCTGCTCTTTTGGGGCAGGCCTGACCTGCCAAAGATTGGTCGATAATCCAGTCCCAGTACCGCAGCACAAAAGCCGTTCAGGCCTTGCTCTACAGTTATGGCATCAGCTGCATGAAACTGACAGTAGAAGCCTTCAATACTGCCACACTGCTGCCTCATCAGCCTAATAGCCCAGAACAGGGCAGCCAGATCATCTCCATTGTTGAAGCGATGTTTAAAGCCGCTGCATAGTTGCTTGTGCCTCTTCGGATCAAAACCATCCACAAAAGCTGCCGGAGAATCGCCCATGATGTCGAAAATACGGGAGAGACTACCCTTGATAACCTTGACCGAGCCGTAGGCAAACACCGCAGCAATCAGCGCCGCAATCTCCTGATCTGCCGTATCTCTATAACGATGACAGAAAGAAAGCGGGTCATTGGCCAGGTGTTGCTGGGAGCGGTTGGCGTAGAGCTGCTCAAGCGTAATTTTAAGTGGACAGGGTGACGTCAACTATACC
>NZ_JAOTRZ010000034.1 GCF_030247655.1 Trichlorobacter sp.
CTACTACAATGGCGTATTTGCGGCCGTTCAGTTCGTTTTCCATCAGTTTGTCGCAGACCTTTTCAAGATCAAAGGGGATTTCAGGGATCAGGATTACATCGGCATTACCGGAGATGCCGCTGTTCAGGGCAATGAAACCGGCATTGCGGCCCATCACCTCCACCACCATCACCCGGTCGTGGGATTTGGCAGTGGAGTGCAGGCGATCAATCGCCTCAGTGGCAATACTGACCGCCGTATCAAACCCGAAGGTGATCACGGTGCCGCCCATGTCATTGTCAATGGTCTTGGGAACCCCCACCACCGGCATCCCTTTTTCTGCAAATTGGTGGGCAATTTCCAGACTGCCGTCACCACCCACCGCCACCAGAGCATCAAAGCGTAACCGCTTGAAGTTATCCATGACCCGATCAGACAGGTCTCGCTGGACCGAGTCCCCGGCCTCATTGCAGACCGGCATCATAAACGGGTTGCCCTTGTTGGTGGTGCCCAGAATCGTGCCGCCGACGCTGGCGATGCCGTCCACTTTTTCCGGGGTCAGGCGGATGATTTCGTCGGTGTTCAAGAGGCCGGTGTAGCCGGATTTGATGCCGTAGACCTCCCACTGCCGGTTATAGGCAGCCATGGTAACCGCTTCAATAACCGCGTTGAGGCCCGGTGCGTCACCGCCGCCGGTATTGATACAGATCTTCATGCGCTTGGACATGGGAACCCTCCAGGTAGGTTGATTATTCTGAAAACGGCAGTTTGCCGCAAAAGAACACAAAGAAATAAAAGAAAACAGATAGTTTAAAAAATCATAACACTGCAGGTCTGTTTTAACAGGTTGAAGTTCTCTTTGATCCTTGCGCTCTTTAGCGGCCAATAGTTTTGTTCAGGTCTATTGATCTTCTGTGCCGTTCCATAACTGATCGTTAAACCCAAGCCCGCGGGCAGCATATTGTTCCTGCTGGTTCAGATCGCTCCAATCCTTATTGGTGCTGGCTGGTGCATTATTTTCATCCCAACGGTCCTGATCCCAGCCCAGTGCGCTCCAGAGCTGTTGTTCCGTCGCGTTCATATCCTCCCAGCCTAGCTGCTCCCAGATGTGTGGATTGTCCTGCATGTTGCGAACGCTCATGGCTGTCTCCTGTGTATGTTAGTAGCGGTTTGGAAGCTATTTCCATTCGTAGGTATATGTTGCTGAGTATCCATTCCCCAAAGTCACTTTTATTGTTCGTTTTGTCCCAGGGGTTCCTGCCTCAATGACCTTTTCTGACGTCAATGTTTCTTTCATGTCTTTGGTTATGTACTTTGTACCGTCCGGGGCTGAGAAATATACTCCTTGCAGCCCTTGATTCAGATAAACAGATTGCTGGGGTGGCTTCCATGAGATGGATGAACTTGTACTTAACTGATAATTAATGGAGGCTTTTTTACCTGATTGTAGAAAAGCTGGAGGATCTGACCATCTGACTTGATAGGTGACACCGGCAAGTATTTTTCTGGTTTTGTCATCGTATCTGTTTTGACTGATTTGGAGGTTGCCTTTGCTACCCTTATGGCTCACAAGGTCATACATTTTAGAGCTTGTTCCTGCTAAGACATGTTCATATCGTGCTGAACCATCTTTGAATGAATAGTTTATAAGACGCCAGCCAGATGAATTTCCGGACGGCTGGGCAAAGGCGATGCCTGTAAATAAAAAGATCATGAAAGCTGATATCGATGCTTTTGCTGTTGTGTTGAGTATGTGACTTATTTCGACTGTACTTTTCATGCGGCCTCCTGTTGTTTTTTTATTAGCCAATATCACCAGTTCGTCCCCGTCTTTGTCGATCATCACCGACTGCTACTGATTATCTGTGATGCGTCTTGTCACATACGGTACTTGTGCGTACAACCGCTGGAGGAGAGACTCAAGAGGAACAGGAGCGTTGTCTTGCATGCAATGCTGAAAATAGCTGTAGGCGTTATCTTCACATATCACTCCTTCTTCCCAATCTTCTTCACCCATTCCATCCGTTCCATGATGTTTTTTTCGTAACCATACCCTTTGGGTTGGTAAAACTTCTTTCCTTGCAATTTTTCCGGCAGATATTCCTGCCGCACGTACCCACCTTCAAAATCATGGGCATACTGGTAGCCCCCGTGGTAGCCCATCTCTTTCATCAGCTTGGTGGGGGCGTTGCGGATATGCAGCGGTACATCCAGTGCGCCGGATTTTCTGACCTCTGACAGGGCGGCATCAATCCCCAGGTAGGAGGCATTTGATTTGGGGGCGGTGGCCAGGTAGGTGACTGCCTGGCCCAGGATGATGCGGCCTTCCGGCATACCCACCATCTGAAAGGCCTGCAGGGCTGAGACCGCCATCTGTAGGGCGCGGGGGTCGGCATTACCGATATCTTCCGAGGCCAGGATGATGATCCTGCGCAGGATAAAGAGCGGGTCTTCGCCTGCTTCCAGCATCCGGGCCAGCCAATAAAGAGCGGCATCAGGATCGCTGCCTCGTACCGATTTGATGAAGGCGGAGATGACGTTGTAATGCTCTACGCCACCTTTGTCATACAGCAATGCCTTTTGCTGCATCGCCTCCTGGGCGGTCTCAAGTGAGATCAGGCCGTCCTGGGTCAGGCCGGCTGCAACTTCCAGGCTGTTCAAAGCCTTGCGGCCATCCCCCTGGGCAGCCTCTGCCAGAAAGGCTAGGGCGTCATCGTTGATGTTTAACTGCAGGTTACCCAGTCCCTTGTCAGCATCTTGCAGGGCGTTTTGAAGCAGGTCGGCAAGTTCTTCTGCCTCAAGCTGTTTCAGGCGCAGCACCCGGCAACGGGAGAGCAGGGGGGCGATGACTTCAAAGGAGGGGTTTTCAGTGGTGGCACCGATGATGGTGACCAGCCCTTTTTCCACGGCAGGCAGAAAGGCATCCTGCTGGGCCTTGTTAAAGCGGTGGATTTCATCAACAAACAGAACGGTGCGGATGCCCTGACGGGCGGTCTCTTCTGCATCCTTGAAGATCTCGCGGATCTCCTTTACCCCGGCCATGATGGCGGAGAAAAAGACAAAGCGGGAGCTGGTCTCATGGGCAATGATGTGGGCCAGGGTGGTTTTGCCACAGCCCGGCGGCCCCCAGAAGATCATGGAGGGCAACTGGTCTGCCTCTATCATCTTGCGCAGGGCCTTGCCCGGCCCAAGCAGGTGCTCCTGGCCGCAGAATTCAGCCAGACTGCATGGTCGCATCCGTTCTGCTAAAGGAGGGGCAGGGGTGTGGTTAAAAAGTTCTGCTACCAATGATGGATTCCCTTTAGTTCTACCGGTTGGGGCTTGATCCCCCAGATGTCGCGGGCATACTCGCCAATGGTGCGGTCACTGGAGAATTTACCCATACCGGCGGCGTTCAGGATCGATTTTCTTGCCCATTCATCAGGTATCATGTAGAGCCGGTCCACATCGGCCTGGGCATCCATGTAGGCATCAAAATCAGCCAGTAGCAGGTAGTAGTCGCTGTTGAGCAGGTTATCCACCAAGGGGCGGAACAGGCCGGGGTTGCTGGGAGAGAACATGCCGGAGGAGATCTGGTCCAGCACGGTCTTCAGTTCCGGCAGCTGATAGTAGTAATCCTGGGGACGGTAGCCTGCGGAACGCAGCCCGACAGCCTGCGGGGTGGTCAGGCCGAAGATAAAGATGTTGTCCCGGCCCACCTCCTCCATGATTTCTATGTTAGCGCCATCCAGGGTGCCGATGGTCAGTGCCCCGTTTAAGGCGTACTTCATATTACCGGTGCCGGAGGCTTCTGTGCCTGCAGTGGAGATCTGCTCGGAAAGATCAGCAGCCGGGAAAATCCTTTCTGCCAGGGAAACGCTGTAGTTAGCCAGGAAGACCACCTTCAGCTGTTGATTGACAGCCGGGTCGTTGTTGATTACGTTGCCGACCGAGTTGATTAGCTTTATGATCAGTTTGGCCGTGGTGTAAGAAGGGGCTGCCTTGCCGCCAAAGATCACAGTGCGGGGTGGCAGTTCCAGGCCGGGGTATTCCTTGAGCCGGTTGTAGCGGGCAACCACCTGCAGGATGTTCAATAGTTGGCGCTTGTATTCATGGATCCGCTTGGTCTGACAGTCAAACAGCGAATCAGGTGAGACTTGCACGCAGTTGCGCTGGTAGATATGGTCTGCCAGTTTTTGTTTGTTCAGCCGCTTGATATCCATCCAACGCCTACGGAATTCGCTGTCTTCGGCCAGCGGCTTCAATTTTTGCAGTTCATCCAGATCGGTGGTCCATTTGTCACCGATCGCCTCGCTGATCAGGTCTGACAGGTAGGGGTTGCAGTGGCGCAACCAGCGGCGCTGAGTGATGCCGTTGGTCTTGTTGTTGAAACGCTCCGGCCAGATTTCAAAAAAATCATGGAACAGGTCGTCCTTCAGAATCTCGCTGTGCAGGGCTGAAACGCCGTTGACAGAATGGCTGGACACAATGGCAAGATAGGCCATCCGTACCTGCTTTTCACCGCTGTCATCAATGATCGACATCCGCTGCAGGCGGCTTGAATCACCGGGAAAACGGTTTTGCACCTCTTCCAGGAAACGGCGGTTTATCTCAAAGATGATCAGCAGGTGACGCGACAGCAGGCGTCCAAGCATCGGTACCGGCCATTTTTCCAGCGCTTCCTGCAGAATGGTGTGGTTGGTGTAGGCAAAGGTTTTGGTAGTGATCTCCCAGGCAGCCTCCCAGGTCAGTTTGCGCTCGTCAATCAGGATTCGCATCAGTTCAGGAATGGCCAGCACCGGGTGGGTGTCGTTCAGCTGGATCGCCACCTGGTCCGGCAGTTCGTTCAGGTTGTCGTGCTTTTTGTTAAAGCGGTAGAGGATATCCTGCACCGTGGCTGATGCCAGAAAGTACTCCTGCCGCAGCCGCAGTTCCTTCCCCTCCAGCATATGGTCGGCAGGGTAGAGCACCTTGGAGATATTTTCGGTCTTCATCTTGGATTCTACCGAGCCGATGTAGTTGCCCTGGTTGAAGAAGTTCAGGTCAAAATCCCGGCTGGCCTTGGCACTCCAGAGTCGCATGGTGTTGACGGTGTTATTTTTGTAGCCCGGCACCGGGAAGTCATAGGCCAGGGCCATGACCTCGTAGTAATCCACCCAGGAACAACGCTTGGATCCGTCGCGGTCGGTAAACTCCACCACCCGCCCTTCAAAGCGGATCGGGTGCAGGTGTTCCTGGCGGTCAAATTCCCAGGGGTTCTGGTAGCGCAGCCAGTTATCCGGCACCTCATGCTGACCGCCATCCTGAATCTTTTGGTAGAACATGCCGTACTCATAACGGATGCCGTAGCCGTAGGCTGGCAGTTGCATGGTTGCCATTGAGTCAAGGAAACAGGCTGCCAGTCGTCCCAGGCCGCCGTTGCCCAGCCCGGCATCCCATTCTACCTCTTGCAGGTCTTCAATTTTAAGGCCCAGTTCAGTGAGCGCTTCATCCCACTGTTCCATCACCCCCAGGTTGATCAGGGCATTCCCCAGGGTGCGCCCCATCAGGAACTCCATCGACATGTAATACACGCGCTTGGCATCCTTGATGTAATAGGACTGCTGGGTGTCTATCCAGCGGGTTGCCAGCAGATCCCGTACGGCATAGGCCAGGGCCAGGTACATATCTGCCTTGGTGGCAGAATATTTGTCTTTCACCAGGGTGTGCTGCAGGTGGTAGATGAATGACTTCTGCAGATCCTTAACGGTTGGCTGTGCTACCTGGTCCATGGTGCCCTCGCGGTCTTGGAATATGAATGGTAGAGTATACCGTTCAATGCCCTATTGTTCAAGGCGGGTGGTGAAAAAAGAGGGGGACCTGGCTGGTCCCCCCTGGTTTGTGCAGGTTGATGGATGCTACGTTCGTTACAGTTTAAACCAGCCCACCATCTGTTGCAGTTCATGGGCCAGCTGATCAAAGGCCTCAGAGGTCTGTTTAATCTGCTCAACCGAGGTTGAGAGCTTGCCGGTGATCTGGTGAATGGCAAGCATGGAGCGGTTGACATCCTCTGCCGTGGCTGACTGCTGTTCGGTTGCGGTGGCAATGGTCTGCACCATCTCAAAGACCTGTTCCACGTTGCCCACAATCTGATCCATGGCGGTCTGGGTGCTGTCAACGGTAGCCACAATCTTGTTAATCGCCTCCCGCTCATGCTGCATGCTGCTGATCGAGGAGGTGACTTCCACCTGCATCCCTTTGACCGTGGCTGCAATTTCGTCGGCAGATTCGGTGGTGCGCTGGGACAGCTGGCGCACACTATCAGCCACCACGGCAAAACCTCGCCCGCTGTCGCCTGCCCTGGCAGCCTCAATGGCTGCATTCAGTGCCAGCAGGTTGGTCTGATCAGCAATGTCCTTGATAATGTTTACAATCTCATTAATGGCTGTAGAGCGTTCGCCCAAGGCTTCAACCCGGCTTACCGACTGTTTGACAATTTCAGCAAAGGCAGACAGTTCATGTGAGGTAAGATCCAGTGATTGCTTGCCTTCTGTGGCCAGGTTTTTCATTCTGCCAGCTGCATCAGAGGTGGCCAGTGCATTCTGGGAAACATCCTGAATGGTCTGCACCATTTCGGTCATGGCAGTGACCGACTGCTCAATCTGGCTGGTCTGGCTGGTGGAGTCGTTTTCCAGCTCTCCTGCGGTGTTGGCCAGTTCATCTGCGCTGTTGGCCACTGTTGCGGTTGAACGGGAGATCTTGCCTGCCATCTCACGCAGGTTGGTCACCATGGTCCCCATGGAAGACAGCACCTTGCCGAACTCATCCTTGGTGGAGCGCAGTTGCACCTCTTTCAGATCGCCTCCGGCAACATGATCGGAGACAGTGATCAACTGAGCCAGCGGTGCAGATACAGATTTAAAGACCCAGGCGCCGATCACGATACCGGCAACCGCCGCTGCAATACTGATGATAACCAGCAGGGTGATGCTGGTCTTGACGATCTTGTTGACCGAGGCGATCGCCTTTTCCTGCTCACCCTTGGCCGTTGAAACCGACTCTTTACCTTTTTCTGCCTGCTTAATGACGATATCACGCAGTTTCAGTGCGGATTGAATCGCCTTCTGCTCCATCTCGAACCGTTTCTTCAGGGTGGCAACAATACCGCTTTCACTTAACAGCATGCCTTGAATACCGGTGAGGGCACCTGCTGCACTGCGCAGCATCTGCAATTCGCCCTTGACCCCCAGTTTGATCAGGTCCTTTTCCAGCATCGCAACTGATCTGGAAGCCTTGGCAAAATCCGCCCGAATGGCCGGTGTTGCCGCATCAATCTCCTGAATGGATTTCAGGGTAAACAGTCTGGCTGAACCGGCTTCAATGGCCAGACCCTGGCTCATCAGTTCGGAGTTGGCAATAAGGATGCTGTTGGCCTGGTTGGATTGGCCAAACATGGTGCCTTGGCGGGCAGCCTCAGCCGTGTATTTTTCACCGGCCAGGATGGCATCCTGTTCAATGGAAAGGGAGAGGGCACTCAACTTTTCACTGATATCCCGGCTGGCGGTTTCAACCTTGCCTTTGGTGGCATCATCTTTTTGAGTCAGCCAGTTGCCCTGCAGCTTCTGCAGTTCATCCAGGCGTTCAGCAAGTAGTTTGATCTCGGCTGCAGCCGCTTTAGTGTTCTTTAGGTGGTCGTTCTGGTTCAGTTTGTTAACAGCTGCATTGACCTTGCCCCGTGCAATCAGCAGAGTTGGTCGTTTCTGGGCATGTTGTACATCGTAAAAGGCCAGTTGCAGATCTTTTAGCTGCAGCCGTGCCGCCTCCACACCGCGCAATCGGCTGGAGATCTTGCCGGATTCATCCAGGGCAGTGCTGAATGCCCCGGTACGATTGCCCTGCAGTGCCCTGATTTTGCTGTCCAGTTGGCGTAGTTTGGCGGTTGCCTCAGCCATGCGCCTGTTCAGGTCTACGGCCGCCTTGGCCGCATCCTCCTGGGCCTTCAGCTTACCGGCCGAGATATCAAACAGTTCCGTTGCAACCGTGCGCAGCGATTCGTGGGTATCCAGCTTGGTGCCACTTGCTGTCAGGCTTTCCAGCTGTTCCTGGGATGCCTTGACATCAGCCAGCGCTTTTTCTGCCTCTGTCTTGAAACTCTGCAGCTCCTGGGGAGTTGCTGCGGCGTTTATCTTGAACAGGGTGGCCGTGGCCCCCTGAATCTCCCGCTGGAACTCCAGGGTTCGCATCTGGTACGGCGTGCTTTTCTGGGTCAGGTAGGCAAGTTTGCCGCTGATAAAGCGCATCCCAAAAATACTGGTCACCACCACGGTCGCCACGATGCCCAGCACAATGACAATATTAAGGGTAAGTTTGGTTTTTATGGTCATAACGAGAGATACCCTTTTAGTATGAAAGTTATATAAATACAGTTAGTTGATCAGGTTAGCGCCGTCACCCTTGATGAATCCTATCAGTTTCTGGATCTTGGCTGAGGGAGCCCCTTTGGTAAGCAGGGTGATGTCGCGGGCAACTTCCGGTGATTTTGGCGACCAGATGCTGTCGTCAACAATTGCTGCCGGTCCGATGCCAACTGCTTCAGGGTTGCTCTTGACCTTGTCTTTCACATCTTCAGCAGTGGTTGCATCAAGCACCTCTTTGGTGACTGCGGTGCCGCCCAGAGCAACCTTGCTGAACATGCTGTTGGTGCCGGGAATCAAACTGCCCCAGACAATCAGAATCGGCATGTCTTTACCACCAACATCCTTCCAGTTTTGGGTCTTGCCGCTGAAGATCCCCTGCAACTGCTCTTTGGAAAGAGCAGGAATCTTGTTGTCCTTGTGGGTAATCACCACCACGCGGTCTTTCCCGATTACCAGTCCCTGATAGGCGCCGGGGTTTGCCACTGCTACACCCTCTTTTTTAAGCAGTGCCCACCAGTCATCCAGGGCCAGCCCTGCAGCTGCGGCATCAACGGTCCCTTTTTCAAGCTCGATAAAGGCCTGTTTGGGGCCGTTGGAGATGGTGTTGAGGGTGATACCGCTGGCCTTTTCAAAGGCAGCCCGAATCGGTTTCAGGATGTTTTCAGTCGGGGCTGCGCCAGCTCCGATACGGATATCTTCGGCAAAGGCGGTACCGGCAACAAGGACAAGTGACAGGGTAGTAACAATTCGTTTCATAAGAGAAAAATGCATGGTGTGTGACTCCTTTCTTGGGGGATGCGAGATTTTTGATTATTTGAATTGCTTAATAAATGCCAAATAAAACAGTATGTTGTGGTCAAGATTACCATACCTGCGTCGATTTTGAATAGCAAATTGCTGATGAACATGGTTGTGAATCATCGGTTGACACCGCAAGCATGAATATATTAGTGTTCATGCTTCTTCCAACCGCTTGATTTGACGATAACAAACAAAGTTTTTGCAGGAGGCTGTGCATGCGTAGTGATATGATCAAGAAGGGCCTGGAGCGTACACCGCACCGGGCATTGCTGAAGGCCACAGGAATACCGCAAAGCCAGATGGACCGCCCCTTTATCGGTGTTGCCACCAGCTTTACCGACTTGATTCCCGGCCATGTCGGGATGCGGGATCTGGAGCGATTTATTGAAAAGGGGATCCATAGCGGTGGTGGCTACGCCCAGTTTTTTGGCATTCCCGGTGTCTGTGATGGTATCGCCATGGGGCATAAGGGGATGCACTATTCCCTGCCTACCCGTGAGCTGATTGCCGACATGGTTGAATCGGTTGCAGAGGCCCATCGGCTGGATGGCCTGGTGCTGCTGACCAACTGCGACAAGATTACCCCTGGCATGCTTATGGCTGCTGCCCGGCTGAACATCCCCTGTATTATCGTGACTGCCGGTCCGATGATGAGCGGTAGGGGTGTTGAAGGACGTGCTTACTCATTCGTAACAGATACCTTCGAGGCCATGGCCCGTTACAAGGCCGGCGTGATTGATGCCAAGGAACTGCAGGTCTGTGAAGACAACGCCTGCCCCGGCATGGGCTCCTGTCAGGGGCTGTTCACCGCCAACACCATGGCGATCCTGACCGAGACTCTGGGGATGTCGCTGCCCCGTTGCGGTACCGCCCTGGCGGTGTCTGCCATGAAGCGTCGGATCGCCTTCGCCTCAGGTGAGAAGATCGTCGAGCTGGTACACAATGATGTCAAGCCACGGGATATCATGACCCGCGCTGCATTTGAAAACGCCATCCGGGTTGACCTGGCTCTGGGCGGTTCGTCCAACACCGTGTTACACCTGCTGGCCATTGCCCGGGAAGCCGGAGTGGATCTGCCGCTGGAGACCTTTGATGTGCTGGCAAAGCAGACTCCGCAGTTGGCCTCCATGAATCCGGCTGGCAAGCACTTTATGGAAGATCTGGATATTGCAGGTGGTGTCTGCGGCGTGCTGAAGCAGCTGGGTGACAAGATCATTGATACCCAGACCCTGTTTGGCCTGACCACCCACCAGTTGGCGGCAAGTATTGAAAATGTTGATGAAGAGGTGATTCGTCCCCTATCGGCGCCGGTTAAGCAGGAGGGCGGCATTGCGGTGCTGTTCGGCTCCATCGCGCCGAAGGGGGCGGTAGTCAAGCAGTCCGGTGTGTCAGACAAGATGATGCTATTTGAAGGCACAGCCCGCTGTTTTGATTCAGAAGAACTGGCCATGGCAGCCCTGATGGAAGGGGTTGTTAAGGCAGGTGATGTGGTGGTAATCCGCTATGAAGGCCCCAAAGGTGGCCCTGGTATGCGGGAAATGCTGGCTCCCACCGCTGCCCTGATGGGTCTTGGTCTGGGTGATTCAGTTGCTCTGATCACCGATGGCCGTTTCTCCGGTGGTACCCGTGGACCTTGTATCGGCCACGTATCACCTGAAGCTGCTGAAGGCGGTCCGATCGCCCTGATTCAGGATGGTGACCGGATTCTGCTGGATATCCCAAACCGTAAGCTGGATCTGCTGGTTGATCAGGCAGAGGTTGATACCCGTCGTGCCCAATGGACTGCGCCTGAGCCAAAGATCAAGACCGGCTGGCTGGCGCGCTATGCCAAAGTGGTGACATCGGCCTATACCGGTGCGGTGACCACTGCTGACTAGGAAACGACACTCGTTTCCCTACTAACCATTGATTGAAGGAGGAACCTGCCATGAAACGTCTGCTTACCCTTGCTGCTGCCGCTGTTCTGGCTCTAACTGTCACCGCTTGCAAGACCGATGAATCGGCTCTGCGTGATTCCAGCTCAACCCTGCTGGGTGCCAGAGAGGTCAAGGAACTGCTGCTTGGCAATACGGTTACTGCAGCAAACGGCGATACCTATTATTTTGACCGTGGCGGTGTCGTGATCGGCAAAGGTTCCTATGGTGAGAAGAATAAAGGTAACTGGAATATCACCCAGGAAGGCCAGCTTTGCTTCAGTAACTGGAATGCCAACTTTGCCCCCAGTGCCTGTTACAAGGTATTCTTTGATAATGTCAGCCAGCAACGCAAACTGGTTGATGGCAATGGTGATGTGAAATATACGGTTATTAATATTGTAACCGGTAATCCAAATAATTTTTAGACTTTACGAGGTTTTGCATGAAAATGAATGGAGCACGTATTCTGCTTGAAAGCCTGAAGCGTGAAGGGGTGGATCTGGTATTCGGCTACCCCGGCGGAACGGTGATCAATCTGTATGATGAACTGATGAATGTGCGGGAAATCCGCCATATCCTGCCCCGCCATGAGCAGGGCGGTACCCATGCGGCTGACGGCTATGCCCGTGCCACCGGTAAGGTCGGTGTGGCCATCGCCACTTCCGGTCCCGGCGCCACCAACACCATTACCGGTATTGCCAATGCCTACATGGATTCGATTCCGATGGTGATTGTCACTGGCCAGGTCCCCACGCCGCTGATTGGCAATGATGCCTTTCAGGAAGTGGATATCATCGGCATTACCCGGCCGATCACCAAACACAGCTTCCTGATCCGGCATGCCAAGGATATCCCGACCATCGTGCGCAAGGCGTTTTATATTGCCCGTTCCGGTCGTCCCGGTCCGGTGCTGATCGACTTTCCCAAGGATGTCCAGATCAGCCAGGCTGAGTTCAAGTGGCCTGAGACAATTGAGATCCGCGGCTACAAACCGAATCTGGAAGGTCACCAGAAACAGGTGGAAAAAGCGGTTGAGATGCTGCTGGTTGCCCGTCGTCCGGTTATGTATGTTGGCGGCGGTGTCATACTTGCCAATGCAGCAACAGAATTGACCGAGCTGGCTCGTACCCTGCAGTTCCCGGTTACCACGACCCTGATGGGGCTGGGAGCCTTCCCGGAGAGCGATCCGCTGGCCCTTAAAATGCTGGGGATGCACGGCGCCTATGCCGCTAACATGGCCATGACCCACTCGGATCTGATTTTGGCGGTTGGTGCGCGCTTTGATGACCGGGTTACCGGCAAGATTGCTACCTTTGCGCCCCATGCCAAGATTATCCATATTGACGTGGATCCTACCTCAATTCGCAAGAACGTGCGGGTAGATCTGCCGATCGTGGGTGATACCAAGGATGTTTTGGTCAAGATGATTGACTGTCTGAAAGGTCAGACAGAGAAGGTCGCTGCGCAGCACAGTGCCATGGAAGCATGGCATGAGGATATCAGCGGCTGGAAGGCAAAGCATCCGATCTCCTATAAGCAGAGCACCAGCGTGATTAAGCCTCAGTATGTGATCCAGAAGCTGCGTGAACTGTCTGAGGATGATGCCATCATGGCCACTGACGTGGGGCAGCATCAGATGTGGACCGCCCAGTTCTTTGAGTTTAACCAGCCCCGCACCCTGCTGACTTCAGGGGGCCTTGGTACCATGGGTTTTGGCCTGCCAGCTGCCATGGGGGCACAGGCTGCCTATCCCAAGCGTCAGGTGATCTGTGTCTGCGGTGATGGTGGCGTACAGATGAATATGCAGGAGCTGGCCACCATGGTGCAGCATCGCCTGCCTGTCAAGATTGTGGTCTTGAACAACAACTTCCTGGGCATGGTGCGTCAATGGCAGGAGCTGTTCTTTGATAAACGCTACTCCCAGACCTGTCTTGAACTGCCTATGGACTTTGCCAAGATTGCCGAGGCCTACGGTGCCAAAGGATTGAAGGCAGATAAACCGTCTGAGGTTGAGCAGGTCATCAAAGAGGGCTTTGCCCATGACGGCCCGGTGATCATGGAGTTCAAGATCGCCCGTGAGGAAAAGGTGTTGCCGATGGTCCCTGCAGGGGCGTCGCTGAATGAAATGGTGTTAAACGCCTAGGGACTTGGAGGAAACGAGCTAATGCAACATACCATATCGGTTGTGGTAGAAAATGAATTCGGCGTTTTGGCCCGGGTTTCGGGCCTGTTTTCCGGCAGGGGATTTAATATTGACTCGCTTTCGGTTGCACCAACCAGCGATGAATCCCTTTCCCGTATAACGATTGTCACCAGGGGCGATGATGCTATTCTTGAGCAAATCACCAAGCAGCTGAACAAGCTGGTGGATGTGATCAAGGTGCTTGATTTCAGTGAGGACAACGCCATTGAGCGTGAACTTGCACTGATCAAGGTGGCAGCTGAGGACGAAAGCCGTGCTGAAGTCCTAAGGATCGTTGATATCTTCCGGGCCAAGATTATTGATGTGACCCCCAAATCCTACACCATTGAGGCTACCGGGTCCCCGATCAAGATTAATGCGATTCTGGACCTGTTACGTCCGCTGGGCTTGAAGGAACTGGTGCGTACCGGTTCGGTTGCCATCGGTCGTGGCGCCAAGGGTTGGAAAGGGTAGCAGCGGGCAGGCGTCGATTGACAGCAGCAGGCAGCTGTAGTATTGTGCGCTGAATTTTGTAACAAGAATACCTGTTAAATTAGTTTTTTACACATAAACGAGGAGGAAGTAATGAACGTGTATTACGATCGGGATTGCGATCTCGCATTGATCAAGTCGAAAAAAGTTACCATTGTTGGTTACGGTTCACAGGGCCATGCCCATGCCTGCAATCTCAAAGATTCCGGTGTTGATGTGACGGTAGCGCTGCGTGCAGGCTCCAGCTCTGCAGTCAAGGCACAGAATGCCGGTCTTAAGGTTGCAACCGTTGCCGAGGCAGTGGCCAGCGCTGACGTGATCATGATCCTGACCCCCGATGAATTTCAGTCACAGCTGTATCGTGACGAGATTGAACCGAAGCTGAAGCAGGGCGCAACTCTGGCCTTTGCTCACGGCTTCGCCATTCACTATAATCAGGTTGTACCCCGCGCTGATCTGGATGTAATCATGATTGCCCCCAAGGCACCAGGTCACACCGTTCGCTCAGAATTCGTCAAGGGTGGTGGTATTCCTGACCTGATCGCCATATTTCAGGATGCTTCCGGCAAGGCCCGCGAAGTTGCTCTTTCCTATGCCAGTGCCATTGGCGGCGGTCGTACCGGCATCATCGAGACCACCTTCAAGGACGAGACCGAGACCGATCTGTTCGGTGAGCAGGCCGTGTTGTGCGGTGGGGCAGTGGAACTGGTAAAGGCCGGTTTTGAGACTTTGGTTGAGGCCGGTTATGCTCCTGAAATGGCCTACTTCGAGTGTCTGCACGAACTGAAGTTGATCGTTGACCTGATGTTTGAGGGTGGCATTGCCAACATGAACTACTCCATCTCAAACAACGCCGAGTACGGTGAGTATGTCACCGGACCGAAGGTGATTAACGACGAGAGCCGTGCTGCCATGAAGGAGTGCCTGAACAACATCCAGAACGGCGAGTATGCCAAGCGCTTCATTCTGGAAGGGATGTCCAACTATCCTGAGATGACCGCACGTCGTCGTCTGAATGCTGCTCACCCGATTGAGGTGGTTGGTGGTAATCTGCGCGCCATGATGCCCTGGATCGGCAAGAACAAGATTGTTGACAAGGCTAAGAACTAACCAGCTGTTGTGATTGTACTTTAGACCCCGCTCTTACTGGGAGCGGGGTTTTCTACGTTATGTATAATGGAAAATTCATGCGCCCATCCAATGCCCTTATAACCCCTGAAGGATACCCGTTTATCGCCTACAGCGTCGTCCTGTTTCTGTTTCTTGCCGCTGGTACGCTAGTGATAAACTCAGCTGTTTTGGCGTTTCCTGCTGGAATTGCGTTCCTGTTGGTCTTGTTTGTTATTTCATTTTTTCGTAATCCTGAGCGGACACCGCCGGTTGATACAACGCTGCTGGTGGCCCCTGCTGACGGAACGATTGTCTATGTTGGACTGGCAACCCAGGAACATCTGGGGGCCTGTCAGAAGATCAGTATCTTCATGTCGGTCTTTAACGTCCATGTCAATCGCGCCCCCATAACCGGCAAGGTGGTGGAGCGTTTTTACAAGCAGGGTAAGTTCTATGATGCCCGCCATGCCGATGCCTCCTGTGAAAATGAACAGTGTGGGCTGGTGATGGAGCAGGATAACGGCGTGCGTGTGGCATTTGTGCAGATAGCCGGGTTGATTGCCCGCCGGATTCTCTGCTATGTCGAGGTGGGTGACCGGCTTGAGCGGGGACAACGCTACGGCATGATCCGTTTCGGTTCACGGGTTGATGTCTATCTTCCGGAAGGTCTGGAACCGCTGGTTGCAGTGGGGCAGACAACGGTCGCAGGTGAAACAGCCCTGGTCAGGTTGGGATAGTATCAATAAGGAGCCTACAGCTATGGAGACACCTGAGCAGATAGAGGCGCAGCCTGCAGAAAAGTCTGAAAATATCAGGAGGGGTATTTATATCCTGCCGAACCTGATCACTGCCGGTAGCCTGTTTGCCGGATTTTACAGCATGGTCGCCACCCTGAACGGTAACTACGGTTCTGCAGCGATCTGGATCTTTATCTCTGCTATCTGTGATGGTCTGGATGGCAAGGTTGCCCGGATGACCAACAGTACCAGCCAGTTTGGGGTTGAATTTGATTCCTTGGCGGATTTGGTGGCCTTTGGGGTAACTCCCGGTCTGATGATGTATGCCTGGGCCCTGAAGCCATTCGGTCGCCTGGGCTGGTTAGCGGCATTTCTGTTTGTGGTCTGCGGTGCACTGCGGTTGGCTCGCTTCAACGTACAGGTTAATACGGTTGAGAGTAAACGATTTGTCGGTCTACCGATACCGGCTGCAGCCAGTATGGTGGCCTCCACCGTGCTCCTGTTTAACCATTTTGGCTGGCCCAGTTCCTACAAGAAGCTGGCTATTCTGGCCCTGATTTATCTATTGGCATTTTTGATGGTTTCCAGTGTCAAATATTACTCTTTTAAGGACCCGGAGCTAATCAAAAAGCAGCCATTCGGTTTTCTGGTGCTGGCCGTGGTGCTGCTGATCATTGTGGCAGCCGAGCCTGCTGTGATGGTATTTGTGATCATGCTCAGCTATGTACTTTCCGGTCCGATTGGTCAGTTGCTCAGCTGGCCACGGCGTAGAAGGCTTGAAAAGGCGATTCACAAGGGGCATGAAGAGTTATTGCATGATCATGTGGTTAAGTCAGGGGATGAATCGTAGCGGTAATACCGGATTCTGTTATTTCCAGAATGGCATAGGAACGGTAGGGGTCCGGAACAGCCAGGGTACCAGGATTAACCAGCAGCAGGCCTTCCTGTTCCACTGATTGGGCAAGATGGGTGTGACCGTACAGGACAGCATCAACCGTTGCAGCATGTCCCCGTTCAATCAGGCGTGACAGCCCTGATTTAACACCGTAACGGTCTCCATGGCAGAGCAGCAGGCGCACCTCACCAAACTCACAGAGCAGTTCCCGCGGCAATGTTGAGCCAAGGTCGCAGTTGCCGGCAACTTGAATCAGCTGGATCTGATCGTCAATCGCCTTCAGCAGCAGGGTGTCCTGTTCTCCATCACCAAGATGTATGACTGCGTCGCAGCTGCCGGCTGTTTCGTGGGCCTGTAACAGGGCAGTCTGATTGCCATGGGTATCTGAAACAAGTAGTATTCTCACTGTGTTGATTTACCTCGGGAGGCGGCGGTTGCCGCAGGAGTTTGTATGTCTACGAAAAAGATTCTGTTGGTTGTAGGCGGTTGTTTCCTTGGTCTGGTACTGCTTTTTGTTGGTAGTATGGTTGTTGCCAAGCTGCTCTTTAGTGACAAGGAAAAGGGGTTTGTCACTGGACCCGGGATCGGGCTGATTGAGGTCAAAGGGATGATCGTTGACTCAAGCGAGCCGATCAGGCAGTTACGCCATTTTGCTAAAAAAGATTCGGTCAAGGCGGTGGTGCTGCGGATTGACTCCCCTGGTGGGGTGGTTGGTCCTTCCCAGGAAATTTATGAAGAGGTCCGCAAACTGGCTGCCAAGAAGAAAGTCGTTGTTTCCATGGGCAGTCTGGCTGCCTCAGGCGGCTACTACATTGCAGCGCCTGCCACGGTTATCTACGCCAATCCCGGTACCATAACCGCCAGTATCGGGGTGTTGATCAAATTCTCCAACCTGGAAGGGCTGTTTGGAAAGCTGGGAGTCAGCTCCACCACTATTAAAACCGGTTCTTTCAAAGATGCCGGTGCACCGGATCGACCACTTTCTCCAGAAGACCGGGCCATGTTTCAGGCCTTGATTGACAGCACCCATGAGCAGTTTGTCAAGGCAGTGGCTGAAGGTCGTAAACTGCCGGTTGACGAAATACGCAAGATTGCCGATGGCCGTGTCCTGTCAGGAGAGCAGGCCAAGGCACTCAAGCTGGTGGATAAGCTGGGTAACCTGCCCGATGCCGTTGAAGAGGCTGGCCGACTGGCCGGTATTTCCGGTGAACCATCAATCATCCTAGCACCCAAGAAAAAAGTTAATTTCTTTGAAATGCTGGCCGAAGGGGCAGAGGGTAGATTTAACGGTGTGCTGAATAAGGCAGCGGTCGGACGAGGACTCCAAGTCACCTACGAATAGGAGCGGTTCTTTTCCGTCCTGGCTGTGTCAACCTGCGGGATACTTTGTGCGGCGTACTGCCCCGTACGCCTCCGCAGTATCCCTTGTTTGCCGCACCCAGAACGAAAAACTCCGCGCTCCTTCAGCTATGGTTCGTGTTTTGTCTACTTCCGCTTCTGCAGTCGTTTGTGGGCTTCCAGCAGGATCTTCTCCGTGGTCTCCCAGTTGATGCAGGCATCGGTGATGGATACCCCGTACTTCAGTTGCGAATGGTCAGCCGGTACCTTCTGGTTGCCTTCCTCCAGGTTGCTTTCTATCATCAGACCGGAGATGGACTGATTGCCTGCCAATACCTGATCGATGATCTGTTCCAGTACCTCTGGTTGTTTGCGGAAATCCTTGTTTGAGTTGCCGTGACTGCAGTCAACCATGATGGTGGGGGTAAGGTTGTTCTTTTTCAGGCTCTCTTCAGTGTGGCTAATATCTTCAGGCAGATAGTTGGGCTTACGTGAGCCACCCCGCAGGACGATATGAACATCCGGGTTACCAGTGGTCTGTACAATGGAGGCTCGTCCCTCGCGGTTGATGCCGAGAAAACTGTGGGGAGCGCGGGAGGAAATCATGGCATCAATGGCGATCTGGAGATTGCCGTCGGTGCCGTTTTTAAAGCCGATCGGGAAAGAGAGGCCGCTAGCCAGTTCCCGGTGGGTCTGGGACTCGGTGGTACGGGCGCCGATGGCCCCCCAGGAGATCAGGTCCGCCACGTATTCCGGGGTAATCGGGTCAAGCATCTCGTTGGCAACCGGTACTTCCAGGTCGGTCAGACGGCAGAGCAGGCCACGGGCAATACCCAGTCCCTTTGAAATGTTGTGAGAGCCATCCATGCCAGGGTCGTTGATCAGTCCTTTCCAGCCTACCGTGGTGCGCGGTTTTTCAAAATAGACCCGCATCACCAGCAGTAACTGGTCATCAACCTTGCGGGAAAGTGCGGAAAGCCGCTTGGCGTACTCAACCGCTGCTTCGGTGTCATGGATTGAGCAGGGCCCAACCACCACCATCAGGCGACGGTCCCGACGCTGGAGGATCTCTTTGATTTTCTCGCGGCTGCGGGAGACAAACTCCCGACCGGTGTCTGACATGGGGAAAACCTGGCGTAGATCAGCCGGGGCAATAATAGGGGTAATGCCTGAAACCTTCAGGTTGTTGGTCTTGATCATGGCAACGCCTCACAGCAGGAGAAATGATAAACAAGTACTCTTTCTACTGGATTGGAGTAAAGCTTGTCAAATTCAAACAGGTTTCATGGTACTAAACAGGCTGTGTTTCTTGATCGCGACGGCACTATCAACGTTGAAAAAGAGTATCTTTACCGGGTGGAGGAGTTTGAGTTTACCCCCGGTGCGGTGGAGGCGATCAGACGGTTTAATCAGGCAGGCTATCTGGTGATAGTGGTCACCAATCAGTCCGGTGTGGCGCGTGGCTACTATGCTGAAGCGGATGTGAAGCAGCTGCATCTTCATATTGATGCATTACTTGCATCTCAAGGGGGCCGGGTGGATGCCTGGTATTACTGCCCCCATCATGAACAGGGTAAGCCCCCCTATAACCGGGAGTGCGACTGCCGTAAACCAATGCCCGGCATGTTGCTGCAGGCAGCAGCTGATCATGCAATTGATCTTACCCGTTCCTGGATGGTGGGGGATAAAACGGCTGACATTGAGGCAGGACAGGTTGCAGGATGCAGACCGGTGTTGGTAATGACCGGCTATGGCGCCAAGACGGCTGATGAAGTGTCGACAGAGATCCCCAGATGTCCTGATTTGCTGGCTGCTGCACAATTAATTACGGCTGTTTGACAGGTGGTTCACCCCTATGCTAATGCTTTTATCCTACTCTCTTTATGAAATGAAACCTGCATGCTCTGTCTCCTTTGCAGGGGGGGCTGGGCTGAAGGATACTCTTTAATTATGTTTGATTTTTTTCGTAAATATTCCTTGCCCATTATCGTTTTTGTTGGGCTTTTGGTCGCGTTGATCACCTATTCACTGAATCTTTCCCGCTCTTATCAGGCTAACATGCTTGAACGGGGAGTGAATGGTGCATTGGCCCCGATGCAGCAACAGGCAACCCGTAGCGGTGGTTTCTTTGGCCAGATCTGGCATGATTATATCGCCCTGGTTAATCTGAAACAGGAAAACAGTCGCCTTACGGGTGAGATCAAGCAACTGAACAGTGCTTTGGCTGCTGCTGGTGAGGCGCTGCGGGAAAACGAACGTCTTGCCCGCCTGCTGGATCTAAGAAAGACGATTAAGGAGCCAACGGTTGCCGCCATGGTGATTGGCGAAGATGTCACCCCCTGGTTTCGTTCGTTGACCCTGGATCGCGGCTCAGAAAGTGGCATTCGGGAGGGGATGCCGGTACTGGCAGCAGACGGCGTGGTGGGGCAGACCGTTAAGGTAACTGCCAACTCCAGTCGGGTACTGTTGTTAACCGACCATGCCAGCGGTATTGCTGCCATGATACACCGCTCCCGTGCCCGTGGAGTGGTCAAGGGTCGGGGAGACAATCTCTGTTCACTTGAATTCGCCATGCGTGGTGAGGATGTGCAGGTGGGGGATCAAGTGGTCAGCTCCGGTATCGGTGGTATCTTTGCCAAGGGATTACCGATTGGTGAGGTGACCATGGTAAAAAAGGGAGAATACGGTATCTTTCAGACCGTTAGCATCCGTCCTACGGTCAGTACTGCCCATCTTGAAGAGGTGTTGGTGGTGTTGCGTGCTCCTCGTGATTAAAGGGATGCAGCCATGACCGATTTTTTTAAAGGAGCTACGCTGGTACTGCTTCTGGTGCTGCTGCAGACATCGGTGCTGCCCCTGTATCTGTCCACACCTTATAAACCGGATCTGTTGCTGATTCTGATGGTCTTTCTTGCCCTGCGGGCTCCAGTCAGTACCAGCTTTCCGGCGGCCTATGCCCTCGGTCTTTTGAAGGATTGTATAAGCGGATTGTATCTCGGTTTGAACGCATTTTCGTTTTTGATTGTCTACCTGGTGCTGAAAGCAGTTTCCGACCGACTATATGTTCAAAATTCTCTGCTGCTGGTCTTGACCGTTTCTCTCTCTACTCTGTCCACCATGCTGATTAATGTGGTGCTTCTGTCGATTTTTTCAGAGGCAAGCGGCATCGTTTCATCACTATTGACTGCGATGGTGCCGCACCTGTTGATGAACGCTTTTGTGGCCTCACTGGTGGCAGTGTTTCCTGAATTCAGCAGGGTGCGGACCGTCAAATGATTAAGGAACAACGCTACATCAGAGAGCTTGCCCAGCCACGGCAGCGAACGTTCATGCTCGCTATCGCAGTGGCTGTACTGTTTTTTCTGCTGTTGCTGCGTCTCTGGTATCTGCAGATTGTCAAGGTTGATGACTACCGTGCCATGTCAGAAAACAACCGGTTGCGCTTTCTGCCGGTGGCAGCCTCCCGCGGGGCTTTGATGGATCGTAATGGTACGATTATGGTTAATAACCGCCCCTCCTTCAGTCTGTCAATTATTCCCCAAGAGGTAAAAGATGTTGAGGGGATGCTGGATCGCCTCGCCTCGCTCCTGCAATTGGATAAGACAGAGTTGCGGGAACGCTGGGAGAAATCAAAGGGGCGTGCCCGTTATTATCCGGTTGTCATCGCTATCAATATTAGTCGTGAGCAGGTTGAGATTGTGGAAGAAAACCGGTTGCGCTTGCCTGGGGTCGAGGTCAGTGTCAAGCCGATCCGGGAATATGCCTTTCAAAATTCAGCTGCCCATCTGCTGGGGTATATTGGCGAAATCTCTGATAAAGAGTTGGATGCTCCTGCCTACAACGACTATAACCCAGGTGATTATATTGGCAAAAACGGCATTGAAAAGGCCTGGGAAAAAGAGCTGCATGGCAGCGATGGTGGTCGTCAGCTTGAGGTTGACTCGCGGGGGCGCGTACTGAGGGTTTTACGTGAAAGCAGCCCAACGGTGGGAAACAGTCTGATCCTGACAGTTGACAGCCGGTTGCAGCGGACAGCAGAGCAGGCGTTCGGTGGCCAGGCCGGTGCTGCAGTAGTGATGAATGTGAACAATGGAGAAGTGCTGGCCTTTGTCAGCAGCCCCACCTTTGATCCATCGCTTTTTGCCGGGCGTATTCCGGTTGATATCTGGAAGGGGTATCTGGAGGATAAACGCCATCCCCTTGAAAACAAGGCTCTTGCCGGACAGTATCCTCCCGGCTCAACCTTTAAGATGCTGACTGCCCTTGCCGGGCTCGAGACAGGGGTGATCAACGAGTCAACCAGTGTGCATTGTGATGGCGCTTATGAGATGGGTGGCAGTAAATTCCGTTGTTGGAGCAAGTCCGGTCATGGCAGCGTGAACCTGCGTAAATCACTGAAAGAGTCCTGTGATGTGTACTATTA
>NZ_JAOTRZ010000324.1 GCF_030247655.1 Trichlorobacter sp.
GGAAGAGGTGGTGGATTCCTATACCGAGATTTCTCTGGACGAAGCCCGTGAAATGGACCCTGAGTGCGAAATTGGTGATGAACTGGGTGAGAAGATTGATTCTGGCGATTTTGGCCGGATTGCTGCCCAGACTGCCAAGCAGGTTATTATCCAGAAGGTGCGTGAAGCTGAGCGTGAGACCGTCTTTAACGAGTATAAAGATCGCCAGTGGGAGATCGTGACCGGCCAAGTGCGTCGTTTTGAGCGTGGTGATCTGTTGATTGATCTTGGTCGTGCTGAGGCGATTTTAACAGGCAAAGAACAGATGCCCCGCGAAGTGTACCGTCCCGGTGACCGGATTCGCGCTATTATTACCGACATCGCCATGACCACCAAAGGACCTCAGATCATTCTGTCCCGCACCCATCCCCAGATGCTGGCTAAACTGTTTGAGGCTGAAGTGCCTGAAATCAGCGAAGGTCTGGTTGAGATTGTCAATGTGGTCCGCGATCCAGGCAGCCGTGCCAAGATTGCGGTTGCTTCCAATGATCGTGATATTGATCCGGTTGGTGCCTGCGTTGGTATGCGTGGTTCTCGGGTCCAGAATGTGGTTTCTGAACTGCGGGGCGAGAAGATTGATATTATTCCCTGGTCAGTTGATGTTGCCCGTTTTGTCTGCAACGCACTCTCTCCGGCTCAAGTCGTTAAGGTCTTTATGGATGAAGAACAGCGTACCCTTGAAGTTATTGTACCGGATGATCAATTGTCTCTTGCCATTGGCAAGCGTGGCCAGAACGTTAGTCTTGCAGCCCGTCTGACCGGTTGTCGGATCGATATCAAGGGTGAGGGTAAAACCGACGAAGAAGCTGATATTGATGAATTCGCCTCCTTCGATGGTACCCAGGTTGAAGAAGAACCGGAAGAGCTGTCTGCTGAAGCAGAGGCAGAGGCAAGCCTGCAGCAACCTGAAGAGGAGCTGGCAGCCTAGCCTATGAGTCCTCTTGATGGGACAGGGCCACAACGCAGCTGCATCGCCTGCCGTCGCACTGGGGATAAAGGAACGTTTCTCCGCTTTGTGCTGGCCCCGGATGGTACGGTTACACCGGATCTGGAAGGAAAGCTGCCCGGTCGTGGCGCGTATCTTTGCCAATCACGGCGGTGTGTGCAGGATGCGGTTGCCAAACGGCAATTCAGTCGCACATTTAAAGGGGCGGCAGCAGTAGTAGATGGCCCAATACTGACAGCCCTTTTACAGCAGATTATGGAACAACGGATCAGCGGCTATCTTGCATTGGCAAACAAGGCCGGAGCAACGGTGTCCGGTGGTGAAGCCATTGAGCGGTCCCTTAAAGGGTCAAAACTGCCGCGCCTGTTGGTGCTGGCAACGGATATATCACCGGCAATTGCAGAAAAGCTTGCAGGTATCGCAGCGCGGTCTGCTGTGCCGGTGGTGAAGGTTTTGTCCAAGGATATTCTGGGACAACTGGTGGGTAAAGAGTCGGATCGAAGCGCTGTAGCCGTGATGTCGGGCGGCTTTGCACAGTCACTTGTTAAGGAAATTGAGCGATACAGGAACTACCTGGAGGAGGAGAGCGGTCGATGAGTAAGACCCGGGTAAGCAATCTTGCGGAAAAGCTGGGCATAGACACCAAGGAGGTGCTTGCCAGGTTGAAGACGTTGGGCTACGACGTCAAGGCCGGAACCTCCACCGTGGAAGATGACGCGGCAGCCAAGCTAATGGCATTCAAGCCAGCGGAAGCAGGTCCAGAAGAAGTTCGCGTTGCGTCGAATATTGTTCGTCGTCGCTCAAGGCCTTCAGCAACACCAGAGCCAGAGGTTGAAGCTCCGGTTGTCGTTGAGCCTGTTGCCGCTCCTCCTGTCAAGGTGGTTGAAAGAGTTGCCCCTGTTATTCCTGAGCGGGTATCGGTGGTGAAAAAAGCAGTTGAGGCGGTTGTTGCTCCGGTGGTGAGCGAGCCTGCTCCCGTTGCTGATCTGGTTGAGCCTCGTCCTGAACCGAGCGTATCAGCTCCGGTAGATGCTGTTGTGCAAGAGCCTGCCAAGCCTGCTGTGGTTGCTCCGGTCATTCCGCCACAACCAGAGCGTGCCAGTGCAACCCAGGCCCGTATTCTGGGGATGATTGAGATCCCGATAACGCAGGAATCGCGCCCCTATCGTCGTGAGCCGAACAGTGGTCCTGGTC
>NZ_JAOTRZ010000325.1 GCF_030247655.1 Trichlorobacter sp.
ACAACATCAGGGTGCCAAATATATCGATATGCTTTAAAGGGTTAAGGGTTAGCCGTCCCAACATGCGGGCAGTCGGGTCGCCATAGCGCCAAGCAACGTAGCCGTGGGCAACCTCATGGCAGGTAATGGCCAGCAAACCGGGAACCAGCATTATTGAAAGCTTGAACAGAATATTTTCAATCATTATTTTTTCCTGTCATTAGTAAAGCATAACTTCTAACAGATGCTACAGGTTAAGTCAATCAAGCCCCGGTATTGATAAAAAAAGGGCGGGATTGCTCCCGCCCTTCTGAACACCAGACACACAACGTCGATTAGATGTCGTAGTACAGAGCAAACTCAAGCGGAACCGGACGCATACGAACCGGGTTAACTTCAGCTTCCATCTTGTACTCAATCCACTTCTCGATAACGTCAGGAGTAAAGACGTCACCTTTCAGCAGGAACTCATGGTCAGCTTCAAGACACTTGAGGGCTTCATCAAGGCTACCTGGAGCAGACGGGATGTCTTTCAGTTCTTCAGGAGACAAACCATAGATATCCTTGTCAAGTGGCTGACCTGGATCAATCTTGTTCTCAATACCGTCAAGACCTGCCATCAGCATGGCAGCAAAAGCCAGATAGCCGTTGCAGGATGGGTCTGGAGTACGGTACTCAACCCGTTTTGCCTTGGGGTTGGTGGACATCATAGGAATACGCAGTGAAGCTGAACGGTTACGACTTGAGTAAGCCATGTTTACAGGAGCTTCAAAGCCCGGTACCAGACGCTTGTAGGAGTTGGTAGTCGGGTTGGTGATAGCGCACAGAGCCTTGGCATGCTTGATGATACCACCGATATACCAGAGAGCCATCTGTGACAGCCCGCCGTATTTATCACCAGCAAACAGGTTCTGTCCATCTTTCCAGATGGACTGATGGCAGTGCATACCGGAACCATTGTCACCGTACAGCGGCTTAGGCATAAAGGTTACAGTCTTGCCGTTACGATACGCAACATTCTTTATAACATACTTGAACCATTGAAGCTGATCAGCCATATCAACCAGTGAAGAGAAGCGCATATCGATCTCAGCCTGGCCGCCAGTGGCAACTTCGTGGTGCTGACACTCAACCCGGATACCAACCTTCTGCAACTCCTGAACCATTTCGTTACGCAGGTCGTTCTGGGAGTCAACCGGGGAGCAAGGGAAATAGCCTTCCTTATGACGTGGCTTGTAGCCCAGATTAGGGAACTCTTCGCGGCCAGTGTTCCAAGCGCCTTCCACAGAGTCAACCATATAGAAAGCCTGGTTAGAGGTTGAATCGTAACGAACTTCATCAAAGATAAAGAATTCTGCTTCAGGGCCAAAAAAAGCAGTGTCGCCAATACCGGTAGACTTCAGGTAAGCCTCAGCCTTGCGGGCGATGTTACGCGGATCACGGGTGTAGTCTTCCTTGGTAATAGGGTCAAAAATATTACAGATCAAAGAAAGAGTAGGCACAGCAATAAAGGGATCCATTTTAGCTGAAGTTGGATCCGGCAACAGAATCATGTCAGAGGCATGAATTGGTTGCCAGCCACGGATTGATGAACCATCAAAGCCTTGACCTTCCTCAAAAGTATCCTCATCAAACTCGGTAATAGGCACAGAGACGTGCTGCCAAGTACCTATAAAATCCATAAACTTGTAATCAACCATTAATGCGCCATTTTCTTTGGCAAATTCAACTACCTGCTTCGGTGTCATCAAACTTCTCCTTTCGCTTGAATAAATAATCTACAGCGCATCTTCTCCGGTTTCACCGGTTCTGATTCGTACAACAGCCTCAACCGGTGTCACAAAAATCTTACCATCACCTATCCTGCCAGTTTTTGCTGCTTTTTCAATAGCTTCCACTACTTTCGGAAGGATAGCGTCACTGACAATGATCTCAAGTTTAATCTTTGGGATAAAATCAACAACGTACTCAGCTCCACGGTAAAGTTCAGTGTGGCCTTTCTGACGCCCAAACCCCTTTACCTCACTAATAGTAATCCCCTGAATACCTATCTCGTTCAGCGCCTCTTTAACTTCATCCAGCTTGAACGGCTTGATGATTGCTTCTACTTTTTTCACAGTCATCCTCCCTTCTCAGCAGTTAATTCTCATCTAACTTATTTAAGATTTATGCAAGCACATTGCCAAATTAGACCTGTCT
>NZ_JAOTRZ010000035.1 GCF_030247655.1 Trichlorobacter sp.
CCACTGCCCGGATAGGCACCGCCGCAACCGGTAATGATGAGTAATTCAGGTCGATACCGCTCAACCAGTGAAGTGGCGGCTGATGCGGCATTAGCCTTGCCGATCCCGCCAGCACAACAAACCAGCCGCGTAGACCCGATGACCCCTTCCGTCGCAGCAAAGGTGGCAGCAGGGTCGCAGTACGGTTCTTCCAGCGCATTGATCAGCAGCTCAAGCTCACGGGGCACGGCGGCCATAATCAGGATCGGCTTCATGGCTGTTGATTATCCCGCCTGTCCAGCTCCACCTCTGCATAGGCCGAGTGATTGTGGATCGACTCAAAGTTCTCTGCCTCAACCGAGAACCAGGTGATGTTCTCCGAGGCCGCCAACCGCAGATAGGCCTCTCGCACCATATCCTCCACAAAACGGGGATTCAGGTAGGCCTGCTCAGTGACATGCTTTTCATCGGCCCGTTTCAGCAGGGCATAGAGCGGACTGCTGCCGCACTGTTCAATCAGCTCCACCAGGTCTTCAATCCAGATAAACTCTTTATAGCGCACCTTGACGGTCATGATGCTGCGCTGATTGTGGGCACCAAACTGAGACAGTTCCTTGCTGCAGGGGCAGAGCGAGGTGACCGGCACCTTGACCCCCAGCACAAAGTCAAGCTGATCACCGTTCAAACAGGCGTCAAACTCGCAGGTATATTCCATCAGACTGCGAGCCTTGGAAACCGGTGCTGCCTTGTCAATAAAGTAGGGGAACTCCACCCGCAGGTGGGCGGTCTCTGCCCCCAGCTTCTGACGCATCTCCTGCAGGATCTCCTCCAGCCGGTCCAGGGCAATCTGCTCCCGGTGCCGATTGAGGATCTCCACAAAGCGGCTCATATGGGTGCCCTTAAACTGGTGTGGCAGGTCCACATACATATCCACGGTGGCCACGGTGTGTTGCAGGGAGCGGTGCTTGTCCTGCACTACAATCGGATAGGAGATATTCTTGACTCCCACCTTGCGGATCGGAATTTTACGGTGATCGCGACTCTGCTGCAGATCAGGCATGGTTTTACTCATGGCGCATCGGCCTCTACCGCATCCTGGATAGCCTGCCAGACCACATCCCGGCCATCCTTTGACAGTGCCGAAAAATGGATCAGCAGCGACTTATCCATCTGCAGCTTTGCCGCAATGGCAGCGGTCTGCTTGGCACGCTCGTTTTTGGTCACCTTATCGCACTTGGTCAGCACAATAATCGGACGACGATTGTAGGAACGCAGCCAGTTCAACATCTGCAGGTCTTCCTCAGAGGGGATCCGGCGGATATCCAGGATCAGCACCACGCCACGCAGCGACTCCCGGCCTGACAGGTAGCGCTCCATCATCGGTCCCCATTGCCGCTTCACATCCAGCGGCACCTTGGCGTAGCCATAGCCGGGCAGATCCACCAGGTTAAGGGAGAACGGGACGCCGGTCACCTGAAAGAAGTTAATCAGTTGGGTCCGGCCAGGGGTGGAGCTGGTGCGAACCAGTGCCTTGCGTTCAACAATAACGTTGATCAGGGACGATTTACCCACGTTTGAACGCCCGGCAAAGGCGATCTCTGGCAGGTCAACCGGTGGGTAGTCAGCCGGTTTAACGGCGCTTTTGATAAAAGTGGTCTGATGAATGTGCATAGTTATCCAGTATAGGTGCTGTCCAGCCACGGGGCAAGCGGATAATCAGGCAAAACGCCGGAAACGGTGGATAGCTTCAGGTATCGCTTTTTCCTTGATGTTGCCGAATGCCAGCCGCAGGTACTCTTCCAGGCCGGGACCAAAGACCTCACCCGGCAGGGTCAGGATACCGGCCTCGATTGCCAGCCTTTTTGCTACTTCACGACCACTCTTGCTGGGAAAGGGGTGCTTGACCCAGGCAAAGAAACTGCCGCTGGCAGCCAGCCTGAAACGGTTACCCGGCAGGCTGAACTCCTCGATAAACAGGTTGTGGCGGAAGGTCATCATCCGCCGGTTCATCTCCACCCACTGATCAAGGTGATCCAGTCCGTACTGCAGGGCCAACTGGGTAATACGGGGCTGGCAGACCGTCATGGTATCCTGAATCTTCAGGGCCTGCCGGATCAGTTCCGGTGCCGCAGCCAGCATACCGGCCCGGTAGCCGGTCAGGGCATAGCTCTTGCCGAACGACATCACCTGCACCAGGGTGCTGCCCCACTCCTCCATGGTAAACAGGTCATGGGGCATACCTTCAATAAAATCACTGTAGGTCTCATCCAGAATCAGGGCAAGCCGATGCTGCTGGGCCAGAAAATAGAGTCGGCGCAGCAGGTCCGGCGGGATCACCGTACCGGTGGGATTACTGGGGGAGACCAGCAGAATCGCCCTGGTACGGGGGGTGATCAACTTGACAATGCTGTCCAGATTGGGCAACCCCTTCTCTTTTTCTTTATAGGGAGCATAAACCGGCCTGATTCCCAGGCTGGTCAGTGCCATGGGGTGATCAAAATAACAGGGCAGCTGGACAATCACCTCATCACCGGCATGGCAGAGGGTCAGCATGGCCAGCCAGAAGGCGGCACTGGCCCCAACCGTCAGACAGACCTGATCCGGGCTCATTTTTGCAGCATAGCGGCGACGATAGCGGCGGCAGACCGCCTCCCGCGCCTCCAACAGCCCTTCATCCGGGCTGTAGCGACAGGTCTGGGGATCAAGGGCTGCCTGCTGGATATGGTTGATCATCTCGGCCGGTGGCGAATAATCAGGTATGGCCTGACAGAGATCAATCAGCGGCGCAGCATAATCAGGACGCTGAGCGGCCCATTCCTTCACCTCACTGATGGGGGGTGGATGTACCGACTTGACATGTTCATTAAGAGAAAAACGCATACGTGTGGTCAGAACCCCTGTACAATCCGTTGTTCACTGCTATAAAAAGAAACGAAACAGTCAGTAAGCTATATAGCATATCTTCAGGGGGAGGCAAATGCGTATGGGGCGAGCAACGCTGGCCTTTTGGTCCGTAATCATCTTTCTGGTCGGTGCTTCCGCCTTTTTCGGCATTAATGCCGAAAAGCAGCGGCGCAGTGTACAGAGCGCCAGCGGCAAAATCGAGAATGGCGATCTTATCCGGCTGGTCAAGGTAATTGACGGCGACAGCCTGGTTGCAGCACGGGAAGGGCAACCACCGGTTACCATCAGAATTGTGGGGATCAAGTCCTTTGACGCCAAGGTGGAAAAGGATGTGGTCACCCCCTTTGCCCAGGCCGCCATGGAGACGATCCAGCGTAGCATGGCTGATCGACCGGTGCGGGTTCTGCTGGCCACCACTCCCAAGGACAAACATGGCCGCTATCTGGCAACCCTGTACGTGGATGACGAAGATATCGCCATCCGGCTGGTGCGACAGGGGCTGGCACTGGTCTACACGGTCTACCCCTTTCCTGCCATGCAGAGTTATCTTCAGGAACAGGAACAGGCCCGGGCCGGACGTCGCGGGCTCTGGTCAAACACCACAGCAACGGAACGTGCATTGGCGTTGATCCGTGAGTGGCGCAACCAGAACCAGTAATCCGGCTCCAACTCAAGGCGATAGCTTCGTTGGCTCGTCGTTGGCTCCTCAGCGTACTGCTGTACGCCTCCGTCGTCGAACTCCTCGCCGCCTTGCCCTCATCCTTGATTTGAAGCCGGAATGGAGGATTTATAATATGTTTCAGGTTATTCAGTATTTCATGAAATCCATGGTCCGCAACCCGCCGGAATACCTGCGGGTGCTGGTGTTGATGCTGGCGGTGCTGCTCTACGGCACCACCGGTTTTCTCTATTTTGAGCTGCCTGCCAATCCGGATCTCAGCTGGGCTGACGGGCTCTGGTACACCATCGTCACCATCGCCACTGTCGGGTATGGCGATTTCTTTCCCAAGAGCTTTGGCGGCCGGTTTCTGGTGGGCTGGCCGATCATGGTTTTTGGTATCGGCCTGCTGGGCTATGCCCTGTCCATGGTGGCTGCGGCGCTGGTCACATCCAAGACAAAGGAGATCAAAGGTATGTCAACCTTCAGACTGACTGATCATCTGGTGATATTTAATTTTGCAGGACTGGCCAAGGTTGAGCGGATCTTGCTGGAGCTGGCGCTGGACAAAACAGTGGGGACCAGCATGCCGGTTATTCTGGTGGATGAGCAACTGGATGAACTGCCGATTGAACTACAGAAGCGGGGCGTACAGTATGTGCGCGGCAACCCAACCCGTGATGAAACCCTGCAACGGGCCGCTATTGATCAGGCCCTGCATGCCGTTATCCTGACCCGTGACCCCACTGATCCGGCCTCGGACAACCTGAATGTGGCGATTGCTCTGGCGATTGAGGGGCGCTGTAAACAGGTCAACACCGTGGTGGAATGTATTGATCCGGCCTCGGAAGAGCTGCTGCGCAAGGCCGGTTGTGACCGGATTGTTTGTACCAGCCGTTTTGATGCCCACTTTCTGAGCCAGGAGCTGCTTAATCCAGGCATTCAGGAGGTACTGGCCGACCTCTTGACCCTCAGCCAGGGGCAACAGATCTATCTGGTGCCGGTCAGCGTTGGGGCGCGTTTTGAAGAGCTCAGCAGCCGTTGCCGCAGCCTGGGACATATCGCCCTGGGCTCCATCTGTGAAAACAGGGGGGTGCAATTGAATCTGCCCCCTGATACACAGGTCAGCCCGAACTGTCGTCTGGTAACCATTGGACCGTCACGGCTAGACAACATCTAGTGTCTAAAAACGCCAATTCACTAACACAGAGCCACAGAGAGCGCAGAGAAGTCAAAGGCTTAAAAGCAAAACAAGACATTCCTGGTGGGTGATTTAAAAAGTTAATGGCCTTGTAACATTATGATTTTACTTTGTGCCCTCTGTGTTTTAAATGATTTTTCTGCCGCTACAACCGCCGGAAGGCCGAGGCCTTGATAGCCGCCCAGATCGTACTGCCTATGGTGACAGCCAATTCACGGGCGGCATCAGGCACAATCTCCGCCACCAGCACCGCCCCTTTGCAGTCCAGCTCAACACCGATCTTGCTGCCTGTCTCAAACAGGTTGCGTACCGTACAGGGCAGCAGGTTGCGAGCGCTGATCGCCTCGGGATGACGTTTGCAGAGGATGATATCCTTTGAAGAAAGTTCAAACATGCCCGGTTCTGCAGTGGCGCCACCGGACAACAACAGTTCGCCACCTGCCCAGGGAAAGGCCAGCAGGCGCTGTCTTTCCTGTGGTGCACCCAGCTCCAGCAGATTGATATAGCCTGAAGGACTTATGCCCATCCGCTGGCGGGCCAGCTCTTCCGGCGTCATGACCGCAGTCAGCGTCCCCTTTTCCAGCACCGCCACCTGTTCCGCCATCAGCCGCATCTCCAGCAGCGAGTGGGAGATGAACACAAACGGAATTCTGAACCTCTCAGACACCAGTTTCAGGTAGGGGATGATCCGGTAACGCAGGTCATCATCCAGGGCAGAAAGCGGCTCATCCATCAGCAGCAGCCGGGGGGAAGAGAGAATCGCCCGTCCCAGGGCCACCCGCTGGCTTTGGCCGCCGGAAAGGGTCTCCGGCATCTGACCCATCAGATCCGCAATCTCCAGCACCTCGGCCACTTCAGCAAGCTCAATCCGCCTCTCTGCAGTCGGACAGCGTTGATACCCATACAGCAGGTTCTTACGCACGTTCAGGTGGGGAAACAGGCCATGCTGCTGGAACACCAAGGCGATACGGCGCTTTTCCGGTGCCAGATTGATCCGGGCCGTACTATCAAAAACCGGCTTGCCATCCAGCAAAATTCTGCCGCTGTCCGGCCTGTTCAGGCCAGCCAGACAACTGACCAGCGTTGACTTGCCGCTGCCGGAAGGGCCAAAGATACCGATCCGCTCACCGCTGACGTTCAGGTCAAGCTCCAAAGTAAAATCACCCTGCTGCTTGTGTAACTGCAGGTGCAGTTCCATCGCTTATCCCTTCTTTGGGTTGGGCCGCCAGAGATACATCCCCAACAGCACCAGAAACGAAAAGATCAGCATCACCGCTGCCAACCGGTGGGCCTGACCATATTCCAGCGCCTCCACATGGTCATAGATCTGCACCGAGGCGACTCTGGTCACGCCGGGGATATTGCCGCCGATCATCAGCACCACCCCGAATTCCCCTACCGTGTGGGCAAAGGTCATGATTGAGGCGGTCAGAAAACCGGGTTTTGCCAACGGCAACGCAACGGAGAAAAAGGCATTTAAGGGTGACGCCCCCAGCGTGGCTGCCACCTGCAACGGCTGTTCACCAATTGCTTCAAAACTGTTCTGCAGCGGCTGCACCATAAACGGCAGTGAGTAAAACACAGAGGCCAGTACCAATCCCCAGAAGGTAAACGGCAAGGGGCCGATCTCCAGCCTGGAGGTTAACCAGCCCAGCGGACCGTTGGGGCCCATGGCCAACAGCAGGTAGAAACCAAGCACCGATGGCGGCAGCACCAGCGGCAGCGCCACCATCGCCCCAATTGGTCCTTTGGCCCAGGAACGGGTACGGGCCAGCCACCAGGCCACCGGCGTCCCCACCAGCAGCAGGATCACGGTGACCACCGAGGCCAGCCTGACCGTTAGCCAGATAGCCTGCAGATCTGCTGAATCAAGCAGCATCACTACTCCTGTCAGATTTCGTAACCGTAGGTACGGATGAACGCCTTGACCTTATCGGTTTTCAGATAGTTTGCCAATCCCTCAGCAGCCGGGTTTCCCTTGCCTTTCATCAACAGCACAGCATCCTGGCGGATCGGTGTATGCAGGTTACCCGGCACAACCCAGCCAGAGCCACTGGTTATCTTGCCGCCCTTCATGACCTGTGACAGGGCAACAAAGCCAAGATCTGTGTTGCCGGTTCCTGCAAACTGAAAGGTCTGGGAAATGTTCTCTCCCTGCACAATCTTGGGCTTGATTGCGGCTGTCAGGCCTCGCTTGGCCAACACCTCCATGGCGGCAACGCCGTAGGGAGCCAGCTGTGGATTGGCAATGGCGATTTTGTTAAAAGCCCCTTTGGCCAGAATATCCCCCCTGGGGTCAACCAGACCAGGCTTGGCAGACCAGAGCACCAGGGTACCGATGGCGTAGGTAAAACGGCTGCCCGGTACCGCAAGGCCGTCCTTTTCAAGCTGAATCGGCTTTTCATCATCAGCAGACAGCATCAGTTGAAACGGTGCGCCGTTCTTGATCTGTGCGTAAAACTTGCCTGATGCGCCAAATGAAAGCACGACCTTGTGTCCGGTGGCCTTTTCAAAATCTGCGGCAATCTGTTTCATCGGTGCCGTAAAGTTGGCAGCAACCGCCACGTTTACTTCAGCCGCCTGGGCCAGGGATGACAGCATCAACAGGGATGATGCAGCAATCAGCAACTTAAACAGTTTCATGGTTCTTGTCCCTTTCGTTCTGCTCATGCAGCAGGTGTGATTATTGCCCCGATATCAGCAGGCTTACCAAAATAGACCGATGACAACACCAGGATATCAACGCCGGTGGCAGCGTACTCTGCCGCATTCTGCTCGTTGATCCCCCCGGCAGCAGAGATTTTTATGCGCGGGTTAAACTGCCTGATCTGCTCCACCAAGGTTTTAAGCTGATCCGTCGCCAGTTTGTCCACCTGGACCACCTCAACACCGGTTCCGGCGATCAGGAGCGCCTCATCAGGTGTGTCTGCCTCTACGATAACTCTGGTCTCAGGGGCTTCACGTTTCAGACTGTCAACCTGACGCAGAAACGACTCCAGCCCCCCCATAAACACCGTGTGCTGTTTGAAAACCAGAATGGTTTCCGATAGCCCCAGACGGTGGGGGAGAGCGCCACCACTGCAGATCGCCTTAATGGCCAGCTTCTTGGTGCCGGGAAAGGTCTTGCGGGTTGTCAGCACCGAAACACAGGGATTAATCTCACGGGCAGCATTTACAATCTTTGCAGTGCGGGTGGCGATACCGGAGGCGCACTCCAGCAGATTAACCGCCACCTTCCAGCCAGCGTGCAGTGACCGGGCCGGGCCGGTGGCCTTCAGGAAAACCACTCCTGCCGCCAGCAGTGTGCCGCTGGGCGTTGTTTGGGTAATGGTACAGCCGCATTTTTCCAGCAAACGGGCCGCCTCCTCAGTACCGCACAGCGTTGTTTCGTGGCGGGTGGTAAAGCTGATCTCCCCGTTCTGCTGACCGATCCCCAACAGGTGGGTGGTTAGATCACCATAGGGACAATCCTCTTCAATAAATCGCTCTATGTCACTATCCGGCAGACAGGTAATCATACTGAGGCCTCTTAACCGTTATGGTGCTTAAAATATAACGCTTCTGATGAAAAAAGGAGCAGCTCCATTGATGCTCCCTCGTATGCCTAACCACTCACCGCTCCCCTTCTTAGAGGAGGGCCTATAGCGGGCTAGCTTACACCCAGTATCACGCTGGATGCCTTAAACAAAGCCGTTGCCGTGCCGCCAACCTTCAAGCCCAAACGCTTTGCACTGCCATCGGTGATCACGGCGCTGATGGTGTTACCGCCAGCCAGCTCAAGATCAACTTCACAACTAACCGGTCCTTCCACCAGTTTGACAATGTTGCCGGTCAACTGGTTGCGGGTGCTTAACTTGGCATCTGCCAGATCCGTGCCGATTACCACTGAGCTGGCCTTGACAATGGCATAGGCCGCCATCCCCTCTTTCAGCCCCAGGTTGTCAATGGCGCCATTGGTCACCACTGCCGTAACGGTGGTATCACCTTTCAGGGCCAGACTTACCTCGGCGTTAACCGCACCTTTGGTAATGGATGCCACGGTGCCGTTAAATACATTACGTGCGCTGACTTTCATGCTGATCCTCCTTAAGAATTGGTAGAGACTACCGGTGTCGCCCAGACGTTGGTCCAGGTTACTCAAAAACTTGCGATGTTCCTCCTGTACCACGCGAAACTGCTCAAGCACCTCGCGCCCTGCAGTGGTGAGGCTGGCTCCGCCACCACCCTTTCCCCCGGTGGCACGATCCACCAACGGCGCAGCGGCCAGATTGTTGATCTGATTAACCATCTCCCAGGCGGTCTTGTAACTGATCCCCACCGCCTTGGCAGCTCTGGTGATGGAGCCGAGCTCATCGATTCTCTCCAAAAGGGCGATCCGATCCCCCCCCAGAAACTTGTCCGTATCTTTGCTGAACCAGAGGCTGCCCTCCAGGGTAATAGCCTGCTTTGACTGTTTCATAAAAACCTCCACTCGTCATATAACACCATACATAACGCATGCCAAGAAGCTATTGTTGGAGATGCTATAAATTTCAATTAGTTAAACAATCCAAAATACATCACGGTTTCAAAGGTGAACATAAATAATACCGACGCTGCTGCATTTCTAACCATTCAAGCAAAGATATGGAGAGTTTGACGCCAGTGTGCTCCATGGGGTATAGAACACCGAAAATGATGCCTGCTTCCGCAGCTTCACCAATTCCCGGCGATCTCCTCGCCATTGCGCAACGCATTCCGCACCATTGTCAGGCGGGCATCCATCTGTTCAAACAGGGCCAGGTTGGCCCGCTCTGCCGGGCTGGTGCTGCGGATGCTGGCCACACCACCATTTTTAAAGATTAACCGGCGCTGTCCCATCAGGGCCAGAATCGGATCATGGGTGGCCATCAGCACAATCTTGTCCTGATCCGCCAACAACTCCAACGCACGTTTGCGGTCGATCCCGGCGTTTTCAATCTCATCAATCAGGACAATTGGTGAGCTGCTCAGGCAAGCCACGTCAGCAATCATCAGGGCACGGGACTGGCCGCCGGAGAGGGCGGTGACCGGTGTGGTCGGGATAAATTGTTCACCCGCCAGGGAGTTTGCCAGATCAAGAATGGTTGCAGTAATGGCCGATGGATCAGTTACCATGCGGCTTTCGGCATGCAGCCTGATAAACTCCTCCGCCGAAAGATCCATCACAAAGTTCATGTTCTGTGAGAGCTGGGCCACCAGTTTCTGTTCTACGGCGTAGCGGCGGGCCAGATCAGGGACGGTGCCGTTAATCAGTACCGACCGACCGGTGGGACTGTCCCCCTGGGCCAGCCACTCAATATCAGCAAGAAAGCGGCTTTTGCCTGATCCGGTGGGACCGACAATGCAGGTAACCTCACCGGGTCGCAGTTCGAGTTTGAAGTTTTCAAGATTGCCACTCTTGTCATGTCCGCCCAGCACGGTGACCGATGCAACCATGGCCTGCTGCTGATTGCGCAACTGTTCCATTCCGGCCATATAGTCACGGAACTGCCGCAGCAGGTCGTGGCGTTCAATCCCTACATCCAACAGCAGTTCTTCATCCAGAGCAGCAACGGTATTGCCGAGGGTCTGACCTTCAGGGAGTGCTGACAGGCCAATGGCCCCAAAAAACTCCCGCGCATGGGGATGTTCACAAAACAACTGTTCAAGCATCATATCTGCATAGTTGTTGTCCATTACGGCTACCCCAATTCCATTTTCTTGACGTTACCCATCTGGAAATCCGCACCGATCCGGCGCTGCCCCAGACAATAGGAGCAGAGTGCGGCCGGCATGGAAAAGCGCAGCAGCTTGCCCTGCAACGAATCAACCGCTGCCGCATCTTTCAGCAATCTGCCCAATTCATGTCCCCCCTGGCCGGTCAGACCATTGACATGGATGATCACGGCGCTGCTATTGACCTGACGGATGCGGTGGACAAAGACCTCCCGTTCTGCCTGGGAGACAATATCCCCCTTGGTGATCACCACGATATCGGCCATCTTCAGCATCGGGCCGATCTTGCGCGGGGTCTCCACGCCACTTAAGTTATCAATCACGCAGACCGCGCAGACATCCTTGATGTGGGGGGCACAACGGTTGCAGAGGCCAGCGCTCTCGCTGATCAGTAGATCAAAACCGCTCTGCAGCCCCCAATCCAGACATTCTTCAATGTTGCTGACATAGAAATGGTCCGGGCAGAGGTTGCCGGAAAGGCCGGTGCGGGCCGGGATACCACGACGTTCGTAGGTCACCTGATCGCCGGAAGAAAGGCAATCAAACTTGATCACACCGACCGAGATGCCAGCTGCCTGCAGCGCCTCGGCGGTCTTGCAGATAATAGCGGTTTTGCCCGAAGATGGTGGGCCTGCTACAGTTATCAGGCGCATCGGATATTTTCTCCCCGTCCCTGGCGGAAGGCAGCGTTGATACCGCTGATCAGCTTTTTGATGTCATTGTTGATGATGTATTCCCAGCCGATCCACTTGAAGCTGGCGTTCTCAGGCAGGTGATTATCCACATCTGGATGGACCGCCGGGAAAAAGGCTCCGCTAAAGATGGCAGCCACCTGCGGACCAGCCCAAAAGGCCAGCAGATCATCCAGTCCAGCCCACTTTTCCGTCTTGACCAGCATGGTAACCGGGCTGATCAGGGCACCATCTTCAGGCCAGATGATGCTGTACTGTTCTTTGCCAACCAGTGTCTGAGCAAAAAAGAGCGGCATAACACTAATGGCCGGTGCATCCGGGCTGCTACCCAGCGCGGCCTTGATCATCTGGGAGGGATGCCAGCCGTAGCGCACGTTTCTACCCATGCTGCGCAACCCGGCAACGCCGGTATCCTTGTAGATGGTCATCAGCAGGGTTTCGCAAAAGGTGCCGTCTTTGTGACCACGGATGGCCAGACTGTTTTCAAATTCAGGCTTCAGCAGATCAGCCCAGCAGTGGGGCACCGGACGATCCCCCAACCGGCGGTGATCCACCACCGGCACCAGCAGGTTCATGGCCAGCATGGTGTAATGCCCGGTGGGGTCACAGACCCCCAGGGCTGCAAGATGCCGGTCACCGGCGTAGTCATTGACGCTGACAAACTGGCCGGTCTTGATGAACCGATCCACAAAAGGCGGTTCAAACAGGCTGTTGAAACCGGGGGAGATAATGATGTCCGGGAACTGCTCCAGTTGGGTCAGATGCTCCACGCTGTCGTAATAATCAGACTCGATATTGGCGTTACCTTCCAACTGGCAGCGCAGCGCGGTTGCACGTTCAGGCGGCAAGGTCGCCAGATATTCGTCAAAGGCCTGTTCTATCGGCACCTTGACCGGGCAGGGCAGTAATGCCAAAAGGTTTAATCCAGCACCAATCATGGGGGGCTCCCTCTTTGTTGAGAGTTTTCATAATTCTGTGAAAGGTGCATAACACAAGCCAGATCAAGAATTCTTGAATAGCCGTATAAATTAAGGCTGTTGTCTTGCGCGTTAAAATTGCGAAGGAGCGATAATCTGCATAAAAACAGTGCCAATGCTGCTTTTATGACCAGAGAGGGATGAAGAAAATTCAGTTAAGGGAGCAAGAAAAGCAGGACCTTTTGGATGGTCGGGAGGTATCACCATCAATACACTGGTGGGTAAAAAATGAGGTTGGTCATTTGACGCTACCTCAACCTTGCGCTATATCACTGGTGTTATCATGCCAATTCAAAAATCTGCTGATCAAGCATGTCACTTGAAGTAAGCGTCGGTCGTCTGCCCAGGCAAACGGCTGCTATGGCAATCAGTGCAACTTTCATGGTATCCCCTGCTTTCTGTTGAACTTTCCACCATCTACTGGTACTGCCTAATTCCAATGCCATTTCAAGGCGCACTTTTCGTTGGCTCGTCATCGGCTCCTCAACGTACTGCGTGTACGCCTGCGTCGCCGAATTCCTCGCCGCCTTGATAGCATCCTTGAACTGTCATTGAAATAAACCACTCGCTACGACAGTGTGCCAGATTTTCAGCCGGTACGGCTGTCCAAACGGAGGAACCATGCCAACCATCCAGCAACAGGCCGCACACAACCTGGCCAAACTTCGAGAAACCAGACCGCTGATCCATAATATCACCAACTTTGTGGTGATGAACTTCACTGCCAACATCCTGCTGGCAGCCGGTGCCTCGCCGGTCATGGCCCATGCCGAAAATGAGGTGGAGGAGATGGTGGGGTTTGCCAGGGCGCTGGTGTTGAACATCGGCACCCTGACCGATGATTGGGTGGATGCCATGGTCAAGGCCGGTAAAAAGGCCACCAGCCTGGGGGTGCCGATTATCCTTGATCCGGTGGGGGCCGGAGCCACAGCGCTGCGAACCAATGCAGCCAAACGGATACTGGCCGAAACCAGGGTCAGTGTGGTGCGGGGCAATGCCTCAGAGATCCTGGCCCTGGCCGGTGCCCAGGCCAACACTAAAGGGGTTGATGCTGCTGATTCGGTTGATCAGGCAACAGAACAGGCTATTAGGCTGGCTAGAGAGCTGGGAGTGCCGGTGGCAATCACCGGACCACAGGATCTGATTACCAATGGTAAGCGGGTGATCAGGGTTAACAACGGGCATCCCTTGATGAGTTGCATCACCGGCACCGGCTGCGGCGCCACTGCCATAATTGGTGCTTTTAGCGGGGTTGATCCTGATCCGGTCTCTGCTGCTGCCACAGCCCTGGCCTACTATGGTCTGGCTGGTGAGCGGGCAGCGGTTGATGCCAACGGTCCCGGTTCTTTTATGATCCGCTTTCTGGATGCCCTGCATAACCTGACTCCAGAGGAGCTTGAACGCGATGCGCGAATCAGCGGATAACAGGCTGTTACTGCATCTGGTGACTGACCGTTCCTTGAGTCTGGGACGCTCACTGGTGGAGGTGGTGGCTGAAGCAGTGGCTGGCGGGGTAACCTGCGTGCAGTTGCGGGAGAAAACCTGCAGTACCCGTGAGTTTCTGGGTGAGGCACTGGCGCTGAAGGCATTACTGCAGCCGCTGGGGCTGCCGCTGATAATCAATGATCGGGTGGATATTGCCCTGGCAGTCGGGGCAGATGGTGTACATCTGGGGCAGAGCGATATGCCGATCAGCCATGCCCGCCGCCTGCTGGGGCCAGACTACCTGATCGGGATTTCAGCTGAATCGGTGGAGGATGCGATTGCGGCAGAACAACAGGGGGCAGACTACATCGGCATCAGCCCGGTCTTCAGTACTCCCACCAAGACCGACACTGCTTCGGCTCTGGGGCTGGAGGGGGTCAGGCAGATCCGTGAACTGGTCCGTGTCCCGCTGGTGGGGATTGGCGGTATCAATCAGGCAAATGCCCATCAGGTATTGGCTGCTGGTGCCGATGGTGTAGCGGTGGTATCAGCCATTATGGCGGCGGAATCACCGCAGCTGGCTGCAGAGGCTATCAGGGTGAGTTGGGGCAATCGGCCGGGAGGACGACGGCGATTTTAGTCCGATCCCCTTTGTGCGGGCTGATGTTGATTGCCTCGCACAAAGGGGATACGTGTCTGTGGCGTACCCTACCGTAATACCGCCTCTGCCATGATCTCTGCGATATCCTTCACCTGCACCTTGTCTGCCCTCAGGTCCTTGATGCCGTCATCCAGCATGGTTAAACAGTAGGGACAGGCAGTACAGATGGTGTCCGGCTGCTGCTCCAGTGCCTCGGCCGCCCGCACCAGGTTGATCCGGTCACCGGTAAACTCTTCCATCCACATCCGTCCGCCACCGGCGCCGCAGCAGAAGCCATCTTCACGGTTGCGGGGCATTTCAAGCGGCTCTGTACCAGTGGCAAGGGCCAGGGCCTCCCGTGGTTCGTCATAGATGCCGTTATGACGGCCCAGATAACAGGAATCATGGTAGACCAGCTTGCCCAGATCAGCCTGTTTGGGTAGCTTCAGACGGCCATCCTGCACCAGATGCAGCAACAGCTGGCTATGGTGGATCACCTCCAGCTCGATACCGTACTGCTTATAATCGTTTTTCAGGGTGGTCAGACAGTGGGGACACTGCACAATCACCTTCTTGATCCCCCGCTCCTTGAACAGGGCCACGTTCTCCTTGGCCAGCTTGTCAAAGACATACTCATTGCCCAGTCGGCGCAAACTGTCACCGCAGCATTTCTCATCCTTGCCCAGCATGCCCCAGGAAACCCCGGCCTTGTCCAGCAGCAGGGCGGTTGCCACGGAAATCTGCTTGGCCCGGGCATCAAAGGAACCGGCGCAGCCAACATAGAACAGGTACTCCGTCCTGCCCGGCTCATAGGGCCGTTCGCCCAACTGTGTCGCCCACTTGCCCCGTTCAGTAGGGGCGATACCCCAGGGGTTACTGCGTCCTTCCATGTTTTCAAACAGGTTCAGCAACTCTTCCGGGAAGCGTGATTCCATCTCCACCAGATGTCTGCGCAGCGGGATCAGTTTGGGCATCTGCTCGATAAAGACCGGGCAGGCCTGCAGGCAAGCGCCACAAGTTGTGCAGGACCAGATCGCCTCTTCAGAGATGGAGGCATCACCTTCACCGATGAGCGGCGTGGTGGCTGCTTTACCCTCTTTTAGCAGCGGGCCGTTTGCCATCAGGTTATGTTTGAGCTGACCAATCACCCCTCGCGGGTTGAGCGGTTTGCGGGTCTGATCAGCCGGACAGGCCATCTGGCAGCGTCCACATTCAGTGCAGGAAAAGGAGTCCAAAAGCTCTTTCCAGGTGTAACCGTCAACCTGGTTGATACCGAAGCTGTTGCCGGCGTTAAATTCCTCCCGCTCCGGCAGGGGCGGGTTATCACGCCGCCGCAGGAACACGTTGGGGATGGCGGTGATGATGTGAAAGTGCTTGCTTAACGGCAGCAGATTCATGAACAGCAGCAGCACCAGGGCATGGGTCCACCAGGAAAGGTCATGTACCAGTTTGCCGGCCCCTGATGGTATGTAGGGAGCAAACCAGCTGGAGATCGGCATGATGCTCTCTGCCAATGTAAGGGTGCTGCCTTGCATACGGGATATTTTAGCGGCATTAACCCCGAAGTTTGCCAGCATAAGGGTGGCGATCAGAAACAGGATAAAGAACGCCTCAAAGGTGCGGGCCTCTGGATACGGTGGTGACACCGCCCGGCGGATGGCCGCAGCAATCACCGCCAGCAGGGTGATCAGCGAGACCACGTCAATCATCTGCATCAGCGGCATGAAGATGCCGTCCGGCAGCTTGGTGAAGGTCAGGCCGGGGAACAGGCCATGTAGAATAAATTCAGTGTTGGCAACCATCAACACCAGAAAACACCAGAAGATCGCCACATGGATCAGACCGGACGGCTTGGCCAGGACCCGCTTCTGGGCAAAGGCATAGCTCAGGGTGTCACCGATTCGCTGGCCGATGTTGTCAAGCCGGTTATCAGGCCTGCCCAGCGCAGTGAGCGAGAGTCGCTTCCAGCAGCTCCAGATGAACAGGGCGGTTGCGGCAATAAAGAGCGGTGCGAAGATGGTCGGAGTTGGTGTCATTGTTTTTTGCCTCGTGCTTTCAGCTCACGAATTTTTCGCGTCAGGACAGGTACTACCTTGAACAGGTCACCCACAATGCCGTAATGGGCCACCTCAAAGATCGGTGCATCCTTGTCCCGGTTAATGGCGATGATCAGATCAGCATCCTGCATCCCCACCAGGTGCTGGATGGCACCGGAGATGCCGCAGGCGATGTAGATCTTGGGACGCACGGTCTTGCCGGTCTGGCCAACCTGACGGTCATGGGCAAGCCATCCTGCATCCACTGCAGAGCGGGAGGCTCCAACCACACCGTTCAGCTCTTTGGCCAGTTCTTCCAGCATGCTGAAGTTTTCAGGCCCCATCATGCCCCGTCCACCGGATACTATAAATTCAGCGCCGCCAATATCCACCTTGTGCTTGCTGTCGCCATCGCGGATGATTTCCAGTACCTTTACCAGCACCTGATCTTCCGGGGTGGTAAAGCTGTCTCTGATGATCTGGCCGGTTGCCTCCGGTAACGGTTCCGGCATCTGCATCACATGGGGCCGGACCGTGGACATCTGGGGCCGGTACTTGTCACACATGATGGTGGCCATGATGTTTCCGCCAAAGGCCGGACGGGTCTGCATCAGGTTACGTTTATCATCAATATCCAGACCGGTACAGTCGGCGGTCAGGCCGGTGCCGACCCTGGTGGCCACGGCCCCGGCCAGGTCACGGCCCATGCCGGTGGCTCCCATCAGGATCACCTCCGGCTTGTGCTGCCCGATCAGGTGGCACATCGCCTCAAGGTAGGACTGGGTGCGATAGTCAGCGTAGATCGGCGCATCCAGCAGATAGGCCTTTTCTGCGCCGTACTGGAATGCCTCGTGACAGAGCGGCTCCACCTTGTGGCCGATTACCACCGCAGACAGGCCAACCCCCAGCTTGGCGGCCAGTTCCTTGCCCTTGCCCAACAGTTCCCAGGATACCTTGGCAGCTTCACCATCAGCCTGCTCAATAAATACCCAGACCCCACGATACTGGGCCTGCAGCTTTGCAATGGCAGCAGCTTCAGGATCCTCATCTTCAACCGGAGCTGCTGTCCCTGCTGCGGCAAGCTGTTCCAGAATCTTCAGCTCTTCAGGGGTAAAGGCCATTTCAATCGCCTGGGCCGGACAGACCTTGACGCACTTGAGGCAGCCGATACATTTTTCAGCATCCACCACCGGCTCGCCAGCCTCATTCATGCTGATGCAGTTAACCGGACAGGAGCTTTCACAACGGGCGCCGCAGGCGATACATTTGCCTTCCAGCAGGCGGGCACGTCCGCGTGGTTTTTTGATCTTTGGTGTGGTTTCACTCATAGCGGTAGCAGATCCTTTTCCATCAATTTGCCCAGCAACAGATCAACTGTCCCCTCCGGGTCAGCGTAGCCGTCCCCTACAATTTCCCCTTTGTCACGTTCTGGTGAGAAGATTTTGGATACCCAGGTTGGCGAGCCTTTCAGGCCGATGGTCTGCGGGTCCAGCTGCAGCACGTTGTTATCCCAGACCTCCACTTCTGCAGTGGCCGCAGCCAGGCGCATCGGTACGGTGGGGTAGCGGGGACGGTTCAGCTCCCGCACCACGGTCAGCATGGCTGGCAGCGGTGCCTGCACCCGTTCGTGACGACCTTCCAGCTTGCGGCTTACCACCAGTTTCTTGTTGGTCAGGTCCAATTCCTCTACCTTGTCAACCAGGGTTAACTGCTGGTAGCCCAGCCGGACGGCAATGCCCGGTCCCACCTGGGCCGTATCGCCATCAATGGTCTGTTTGCCGCAGATTACCAGCCCCACCGGTTCCACTTCATCATTCAACTTGGCTATGGCAGTTGCCAGTACCTTGCTGGTGGCCAGGGTGTCGGCACCGCCAAAGACCCGGTCAGACAGCAGGATGGCACGATCAACACCGGCAGACAGCGCCTTGCGCAGGGTTGCCTCTGCATTGGGCGGCCCCATGGAAAGCACCGCAACCCGGCAGCCAAACTGGTCTTTCAGTTGCAGAGCCGCCTCCATGGCGTGGGTGTCGTAGGGGTTCATGATGAAGGGGATCCCTTCACGTACCAGGGTGTTGGTAACCGGGTCTATCTTGACTTGTGTTGTATCAGGGACTTGTTTGATACAGGCGACAATCAACATGTGGTTCCTCTTTTTGCCCAAAAAGAAGGCAGTGGCAATATAGTGGTAAAAATTTAAACAATAGCTGATCTACATACTGCATCAAAAAAAATCATGCAAGTGCTAATAGCTTGAATTTACTGATACTGTTGTGTATGAAGTAAGATCAAAAGTGTTGATAATCTACCTTGTTTCGTGCTGATATGGCACACTCTGTTTTGTAGAATAATCGATTTGCCGGCATCTGCTTTAGTTGTTGGTGATATTTATGACTGTATTTTGTGCAATGATGCCAGTGTATTGAGTGTTTTGTGTGCATCTGGTGTAAAATTGGGCATGTGTGTTGCACCTGTGTTTGGGGTTACACACTACTGAACCCTGATTCTGCACACAAAGGAGACATTATGGCCAAGCTGGACGAAAAGATCGAAAGTATCTACAACGACGTACTCAAGCGTAATCCTGGTGAAATTGAATTCCATCAGGCCGTACTGGAGGTTCTTGAATCCCTTGGACCTGTTGTTGTCAAGCATCCTGAGTATCTTGAGCGCAAGATCATTGAGCGGATCTGTGAGCCTGAGCGTCAGATCATCTTCCGGGTACCTTGGCAGGATGACAAGGGTCAGGTACATATCAACCGTGGTTTCAGGGTTGAGTTTAACAGCTCTTTGGGGCCTTACAAGGGCGGCCTGCGTTTTCACCCTTCGGTCTATCTGGGTATCATCAAGTTTCTCGGCTTTGAGCAGATCTTCAAAAATTCGCTGACCGGTCTGCCGATTGGTGGCGGCAAGGGTGGCTCTGACTTCGACCCTAAAGGGAAGTCAGATGACGAAGTAATGCGTTTCTGCCAGAGCTTCATGACCGAACTGTACCGTCACCTGGGCGAGCATACCGACGTTCCTGCCGGTGACATCGGCGTGGGTGGCCGCGAGATCGGCTATATGTTTGGCCAGTACAAGAGGATTACCAACCGCTACGAGCCCGGTGTCCTGACCGGCAAAGGCCTTACCTGGGGCGGTTCGCTGGTTCGCACCGAAGCAACCGGCTATGGTGCCACCTTCTTCATCAACGAAGCCCTGAAAGTACGCAAAGATACCTTTGAAGGTAAGACCTGTCTGGTATCCGGTTCGGGTAACGTAGCTATCTATACCATTGAAAAGATCCATCAGCTGGGTGGTAAATGTGTTGCCTGTTCAGACTCTAACGGCGTGATTTATCATGAAAAAGGTCTTGACCTTGACCTGATCAAGCAGCTGAAAGAGGTGGAGCGTCGTCGTATCTCTGATTATGTTAATGCGCATAAAGATGCAAAGTATATTCCAAACGGCAATATCTGGGACATCCCTTGTCAGGTTGCCATGCCTTCTGCAACCCAGAATGAGATAAATGGCAAAGATGCCGCAACCTTAGTGAAGAACGGCTGTATTGCTGTCGGTGAAGGCGCCAATATGCCCACCACGCCGGAAGGGGTCAAGGTATTCCTGGACGCCAAGGTTGCCTACGGACCGGGCAAGGCTGCCAATACAGGCGGCGTTGCCACCTCTGCGCTGGAGATGCAGCAGAATGCCCAGCGTGATTCCTGGACCTTTGAAGACACCGAGGCCAAGCTGGAAAACATCATGAAAAACATCCACGCCAACTGCTATGAGACCGCAGAAGAGTATGGCGCACCGGGCAACTATGTGCTGGGTGCGAACATTTGTGGATTTATCAAGGTAGCTAATGCTATGGTAGCCCACGGTCTTATTTAACGTTCGTTTTACCTGCATTCTGTTTGGTATCTAGCCCAGTCAACAGCTGGGCTAGATCTGTATCTGCAGAGACAACAAAACGGTTATCACGAGGTTGGTATGGCATCTGTTGTTCAAAAGTATGGTGGCTCTGCAGTCACCTCTCCGGAGCAGATCAGGAAGATTGCCCAGCGGATTATTCAGTCATACAATGACTGTAATGATGTCGTAGTGGTCATCTCGGCACGGGCAGGTGAAACCAACCGCCTGATTGAGATGGCCCAGGAGATCTGTCCGCGTCAGGCCGGCAGCCAGTATGACCTGCTGATCTCTGCCGGTGAGCAGGTCTCCATCGGCCTGCTGGCGCTCTGCATCAGCTCACTGGGCTACAAGGTCAAGACCTACCTTGGCTGGCAGGTGCCGATCATCACTGACTCGCTGCACACCAGGGCATCCATAGAATATATTGATCCAACAAAAATAAGGGTTGACCTTAACCATGGCGCCATTGTGCTGGTGGCCGGATTTCAGGGTATTGATCGCAGCGGCACCATTACCACCCTGGGACGGGGCGGTGGTGATACCTCAGCTGTGGCCCTGGCTCACGCATTGGGTGCAGAGGTGTGTGAACTGTATTCGGATGTTGACGGCATCTTTACCGCTGATCCGGCGATCTGCGAAAATGCCCGCAAGATTAATGAGATCTCCTATGATGAAATGCTGGAGCTGGCCAGCCAGGGGGCGCGGGGTGTCCAGATCCGTGCCATTGAATACGCAAAGAAGCATAACGTGACCATGCACATCCGCTCGGCATTCACTGCTGAACGGGGCACACTGGTTGTAAAGGAGCATATGCCAATGGAAGGTGTGGTTGTTACCGGGATTGTAGCAGACAAGAATGAGGCGAAGATTGCAGTGCTTGGCGTGCCTGACAAGCCGGGCAGTGCCGCAAAGATCCTGACCGGCCTGGCTGACAAGGATATTTCAGTTGATATGATTGTCCAGAATGTGGGGCAGGATGGTCTGGCAGATATCACCTTTTCCATCTCAAAGACCGATCTGGACAAGGCCCACCAGATTACCGCCCAGATCGCCAAAGAGGTTAATGCGCGGGAGGTGCTTGCTGATCGGAACATCAGCAAGGTCTCCATTGTCGGTCTGGGTATGAAAAACCACGCCGGTGTGGCAGCCCGGATGTTTACGGCGCTGGCCTATAACAATATCAACATCCAGATGATCTCCACCTCGGAAATCAAGGTCTCGGTGGCCATTGAAGAAAAATACACCGAGCTTGCCGTGCGGGTCCTGCATGAGGCCTTCAAGGTGGATCAGTGTAGCGAGTGATGGGGGTGAGTATTTTGGAAATCCCGCAATACTACGAATGACGATTCCAATGCTCAAAGCGGTTGACGGCCTTGGCGGATCAGGGGATTTGGGAGATTCAAAAAAACTTCAAGAAAATTGCCGGACAAAGAAGTTTTGAGCAAAATTTATCACATATTTTTCACTTGCATTTAGACATGCAAACTCCATAGTTAATCAATGCTGTAGTTAGACATATACCACGGCCCTGCTTGGGTAAACGCATACAATGTGCACGTTTATGTTTCAAATGCTGTCTACATTCTTCTTCGCACGGGTTATTTGTTTGCCTGAAATATTTTGAGTCGTATTCATTCAATTTTAGAGTGACGCAATTGTCGATACACTGATTATTGACGACAGACTTTATGTTAGAACAGCTTTTGTGACACTCATCTGCAATTTTATCTAAGTCAGCAGCAATCTTATCAACATTCAAAGTATTATCTGCAACAGCAAAAGATGGCAAGATAGCAGCCAAAGTAAAGATAAAAAGGGTAAAAGAAATTATTTTAACCTGGAGTGATTTTCTTCCCATTGTAGTACCCC
>NZ_JAOTRZ010000326.1 GCF_030247655.1 Trichlorobacter sp.
GCTAATTTGACGACAACCCTGAAGGTTAAGATATTCAGCATCAATTAAATTGAAGAATGATCCATCAAATAATTTGGCGAACAACAATATAGCATGAGTCAAAGGAATTGAACTCTTGCCACTTGCTGGTACTACGGCAACGCCAGCAGACTCTAGTTTAGCCGGGGCATACCGATCACCCAATCCATAAAAGACAGCTGACTCGGTGGTTCCTTCAACCACAAGAGCCCTGGAGGCAAATAAAGCAGACGAAAGTTGTCCTACTGTTAGAGCATCGAGTTGTCTATCAATTGACTCCGGGTCCTGGATTCCCATCAAACATTTCTTCACATTGTCAACTGTAGATCGATGGATAGTCACTATCGGCTTTACATCTATGCTTCTAGTTAACCTACGAATTTGATCAAAGTGACGAGCTTCTATGAAATACGGGCTATGAGTCGCATATACTACTTGAACTCGTTTATCGGGATCATCCGCTAAAGTGCGAAGTACCCGAGCAAAAGCCTGCGCTTGAGTAGGATGTTGGAATAGTTCTGGTTCTTCAATTGCGAGACAAAACACTCCTTCTGTTTCTACGGCTGCGGATTCTGCCAATACTTGTAGCGCAGAGATAAGTAAGGTTCGCTGAAATCCATGTCCTTGACCGTCCACTGCTGTTTCCGTTACACCATCAAGTACAGAGACATTAAAGGTGGTTTTCGGTGCTTTTAATTCAACTCCGGCAGGTACAACTTGGATTGATCGACCAGTAGAATAACTTGAAACAACTCGATTAAGTTGTGTTGTTATTGAATCCAGTTGAACTCCAAATTTTTCATCACACACTTTCTGTTGGGCTTCACGGCTTTCTTCAACGATTTTTTTGATCTCTTCATCAGCTGCAGTACGATCAATCGACCGTTCAAGTATTCTTCCGATAATACTTGCCTTAGCATCCTGCGCTTCTTCACTTGCTCGAAGATCAGCTGTAACAAGAACAAAATCGAAGAGCCCACTCATCTTACCATTACTGTTAAACCCGAAAAAATTTGTTTGCAGGTTAGCCGGAGACTCAATCAATTTATCAGTATTTCTAGCCTCCCAAGCTGTCATTGCATCTTGTGCAGCTTCTTGGTTGCTCCAAGTAGGTAAACCTAGCGTTGGGTCATCCAATCTCAGTTGGTTATACTCTGCTCTCTTGTCGGCTGCAGAATTCTTGCTACGGATTTTAGCAAATGGCGGGTAGCTTTTTAAATTAGCTGATAATGCTTCAGTTCCATCAGGGTAGTGTATCTTCCATGCAGTAAAAGTCGTAGCCTCATCAGGGGCATATTTTTCTAAAGCATCGCGGTCCTTTTCGGTTAAATCCGAGAATGTAACTCTGACCTCAATATTTTCATCAATGGTTCCAAAGGAGCAATCTTTATTGGACAATTCACACCCTTTGCCTCCATTAAAGAACCAATCAAGGGCTCGTAACACCGCTGATTTTCCTGTGCCATTCGGACCAATCAGTGTAGTCACAGAATCAAAGATGATATCTACATCCTTGAGTGACCGATAATTTTTAATGCTAACAGAATGTATTTTCAAAGCACAACCTCCCTTTATAACTGCAATGCAACCCCTTTAGTTCTATATATTGGTCAAACAATTAAGCAAATAACAGTTTAATTTTCGAAGCGAAAGCGTCAATATAATACCTAAACTCTATTATTGATTTTTAAAAATTTGATACGCTTGTGAGAATTAATCATCATAAAGTAATCACTCCACCCCCAAAGCTTTAAACACAGCATCTTCAGGTGACTGGTAGAATATCAGACTAAACTTGTCCATAAGTTCCGGCGGAACCGAAGCCATATCTGCTGCTGAAGTAGTAGGCAAGAGAACTTTTTTTGCACCACTGTCCAGGCAGACTTGAAGCACATTTGCTAGTTCCTCAACCTTTATAATTGTTCCGCTGATGCTAAGATTTCCAAGGACCGCCAAGCTGCTGATCACTGGTTTATGTAGCGCAGCTGAACAAAGCGCAATGAAGGCCGTCAACGACAATTGGTTTGTGATACCTATGCCGTTTAAGTCCTGAAGGTGCATCAGATAGTCTTTGGTTGAAGTACTGATGGTACCACTGACATTTTTACTGTTGGCTTTCAAATACCGATATGCGGTGTCAATAGATTCTTTAG
>NZ_JAOTRZ010000036.1 GCF_030247655.1 Trichlorobacter sp.
AGTAAATGGTGCGGCCGGTGGCTCGTTTTGAAAGTTCTTTTGATAACTTGACCCGCTGCGCCTCACCGCCTGAAAGCGTAGTAGCGGCCTGCCCCAGGGTGATATAGCCCAGGCCAACCTCCACCAGTGTTTTGAGCTTGTTTTTGATACGCGGAATCGCCCCCAGAAACTCCAGCGCCTGCTCAACGGTCAGGTTCAGCACATCGGCAATGGATTTGCCTTTGTAGAGTACCTCCAGGGTCTCACGGTTGTAGCGAGCCCCCTTACAAACATCACACTGCACATAGACATCCGGCAGGAAGTGCATCTCAATCTTGAGGATACCGTCGCCGGAGCAGGCCTCGCAGCGCCCCCCTTTAACGTTAAAGGAGTAGCGGCCCGGCTTGTAGCCACGCACCTTTGATTCCGGCAGATTGGAAAACAGATCGCGGATATCGCTGAACACACCGGTGTAGGTGGCCGGGTTACTGCGGGGGGTGCGACCGATGGGGGACTGGTCAATGTTAATCACCTTGTCCAGATGCTCCAGACCAAGGATATCCTTGACTGCGCCGGCCTTTTCACGGCTACGGTAGAGCCGTTGCGACAGCACCTTGTGCAGGGTGTCGATAATCAGGGTGGATTTGCCGGAACCGGAGACGCCGGTGACACAGGTCATCACCCCCAGCGGGATCTCCACATCAACCCCTTTCAGATTGTTCTCGCTGGCCCCTTTGATGGTGATGCTCCGCTCAAAACTGCGCCGTTTCTTTGGCACCGGTAGGGTCAGCTCGCCGGAGAGGTAACGACCGGTCAGGGAGGCAGGATTGGCCATGATCTCTTTGGGGGTGCCCTGGGCAACCACTTCACCGCCATGTACCCCGGCGCCCGGCCCCATATCCAGCACATAATCGGCAGCCAGGATGGTATCTTCGTCATGCTCAACCACCAGCACGGTGTTGCCGATATCCCGCAGGTGGCGCAGGGTGGTCAGCAGCCGGTCATTATCCCGCTGGTGCAGGCCGATAGACGGTTCATCCAGGATATACAGCACCCCCACCAGACTAGAGCCGATCTGGGTTGCCAGCCGGATCCGCTGGCCTTCGCCACCGGAAAGGGTGCCGGAGGTGCGGTCCAGCGAAAGGTAATCCAGCCCGACATTAACCAGAAAGCCCAGCCGCTCGTTGATCTCCTTCAGGATACGGCGGGCGATCTCCTGGTCCTTGTCAGAGAGCTGCAGATGATTAAAAAACTGCTGGCAATCGCGGATTGAAAGGGCTGTAACCTGCTGGATGTTCTGTCCACCCACCAGAATATGCAGCGCCTCCGGCTTCAAGCGGGCGCCGTTGCAGGTGGGACAGGGCATAACATTCATATAAGGGGCCAGCTCTTCGCGGATCATCTCTGATTCGGTCTCGCGGTAGCGCCGCTCCAGATTGGTCAGCACCCCTTCAAATTCCTTCTTGTAGGTGTGGCGCTTGCCGCGATCATCCTCCCACCAGAATTCAATCTGCTCGCCAGCGGTCCCTTCCAGAATCACCCGTTGCACAGGTTCAGCCAACTCCTGAAACGGCGTATTCAGATCAAAACGGTAGGCGCGGGACAGCGCATCCAGAATCATTTGATGAAAAGGGGAGCCCAGCCGTTTTTCCCAGGGCGCAATCGCCCCTTCGCGGATGGAGAGCAGCGGGTTGGGAATCACCAGCTCTGCATCAAAGTACATCCGGGTTCCCAGACCGGTACAATCCGGGCAGGCGCCATAGGGGTTGTTGAAGGAGAACATGCGCGGCGCGATCTCAGGATAGGAGATACCACACTCAATACAAGCCAGCTTCTCCGAGAAGATGATCGGCTTTTTCTCCCCCACCACCTCCACCTTGACGATCCCCTCAGCATGGCCCAGAGCGGTTTCCAGCGAATCAGCCAGGCGACGGCTGATCCCCTCCTTCACCACCAGACGATCCACCACGATGTCGATATCGTGTTTTTTCTTCTTATCCAGCTCGATCTCTTCGGCCAGCTCTCGCTGCTGCCCATCAATTACGACCCTGGTAAAGCCTTCCTTGCGCAGCTGCTGCAGCTCTTTCTTATACTCACCCTTGCGGCCACGGATCATTGGTGACAACAATAGGATTTTACTCCCCTCCGGCAGGGTCATGATCCGGTCCACCATCTGGGAGACGGTCTGGGCCGTGATCGGTTTGCCGCAGCTATGGCAGTGGGGCTGCCCAATCCGGGCAAACAGCAGACGCAGATAATCGTAAACCTCTGTGACGGTGCCGACAGTGGAACGGGGGTTCTTTGAGGTGGTTTTCTGCTCAATGGAGATGGCCGGGGAGAGCCCTTCAATCGACTCCACATCCGGCTTTTCCATCTGCTCCAGGAACTGTCGGGCATAGGCGGAGAGGGATTCCACATAGCGACGCTGCCCTTCAGCATAGATAGTATCAAAGGCCAGGGTAGACTTGCCGGAGCCGGACAGGCCGGTGATCACCACCAACTGATCGCGGGGAATAGTGACATCAATACATTTGAGGTTGTGCTCGTTGGCACCTTTAATGATGATCTGGTTATGCTGCATAACTATCCTGTCCTATCGATTCAACGCTGCCAGATACGAAGAGAATTCACCGTCATTCGTGATCCAGAACAATGCCAGAGTGATATCAGGCCAACATACTCGTTGTACAGCTCCTGATCTCTCCGCTTACAGACTCAAAAAAGGTGTCATCTTCAGCAACCACTTCTCCCTGCCCGGAACGCAGTTCATACCAACCCCGTTCCACCGAGTCCCAAAATTGCTGCTGTTCGTCAACGTAACGCACATACATCCTGATTGAGTCACGCACCACATCCTGTTCAGAACGACCTGTAAGACGTGAAATCCTCTTCAGATCCTGTCCGTCAGCTTCCTCAAGCCGGAGCCCTGATTGACAGGTTTAGCCATACCGCACCCCCTGATACCATTGGTATCATAAATATATAGCATTTAGAAAGATGGCAAGAAAATACCCCCGGAGCTGTGAGCACCGGGGGTACGGAAACGGCGACTGAAATCATGATGCATGATTCAAAATTTTATTCCGTTACGCAGCAACGCCTCGGCTGCTGCAGCGGCAAGGGGCTTGCTGAACAGAAAACCCTGTATCTCGCGGCAACCATAGCTTTTCAGCAGCTCAAGCTGATCATGGTCTTCAACCCCTTCGGCGGTTACCTCCATCTTAAGGGTATGGGCCATGTCGATAATAATTTTAGCAATGGCACGGTCATCAGGGTTGGTAATAATATCCCGCACAAAGGAGCGGTCGATCTTAAGCCTGCCCAAGGGGAAGTTCTTCAGATAGGCCAGGGATGAGTAACCGGTGCCAAAGTCATCAATAGAGAGACTGCATCCCATACCGGAAAGTGCCTGCAGTAGTTGCTGATTCTCTGCAGCATTGCGCATCAGGATGCTTTCGGTCAGCTCAAGCTCCAGCCAGCTTGCACCAAGTCCGGTCTCCAGCAGGATTGATGCTACCACCTGATCAAGCTTGGTCCGAAACTGCTTGCCCGAGAGATTAACCGCCATGCGGATCGGCGGCAGCCCTGCATCCTGCCAGGACTTGGCCTGACGGCAGGCGGTGCGGATCACCCACTCACCAATGGAAAGGATCAGGCCGGTCTCTTCTGCCAACGGAATAAATTTGTCCGGCGAAATCATACCCAGGTCAGGATGACGCCAGCGTAGCAGCGCCTCAAACCCGATGATGGACCGCTCCACCACATCCACCTGGGCCTGATAGAACAGCTCAAACTCGTCCCGTTCCAAAGCGCGGCGTAATGAGCTTTCCAGTACCATCCGCTCCATCACCTTGACATTCAGGTCGCTGGAAAAAAACTGAAAGTTGTTACGATCCATATCCTTGGCCTGGTACATAGCCAGATCGGCATGTTTCAACAAGGTATGAACATCGGCTCCATCGGTGGGATAGACCGCCACGCCGATGCTGGCAGTCAGGTACAGCTCCTGCTCTTCAATCACAAAGGGCTCTGAGATAATTGCCAGTATCTTGCTGGCAGCACTACTGACACCATCTTCATCAGCAACAATACTTAAGACAACAACAAATTCATCTCCACCAACCCTGGCCAGGGTATCGCTTTCGCGGACACAGACCCGCAATCGCTCAGCCACAGTGCGCAGCAGCTGATCGCCTGCCTTATGACCAAGGGATTCATTAACCCCTTTAAAACGGTCCAGATCCAACAGCAGCACCCCGACACTGCCTTGCATCCGTACCGATTGCACAATAGCCTGCTGCAGGCGATCATGCATCAGGTTGCGGTTGGGCAGGCCGGTCAGGGCATCGTAATTGGCGAGGTGATGAATTTCCTGCTCAGCCTTAGTCCTGTCCGTAACATCCAGCAGGGTACCCACAAGCAGTTCTGGACGTCCGGCAGTGTCAAGCTCCAGCTCTGCCTGGCTGGCCACCACAATTTCATCCCCGCTGCAGGTGGCAATTCGAAAGGTCAGATCAAGACAGCGACCTGACTCAATGGTAACGGCCAAGGCTTTTCTGACAACAGGGATATCTGCCGGATTAACCTGCTGGTACAGCCATTCTGGTGAGACCTGAGGAGTGGCCTTTGTGTAGCCTAAAATGGAAAACAGCTCTGGCGAAAAATAGAGTTCATTGGTCTGCAGGCTCCACTCCCAACTGCCGATCCGGGCGATCCGCTGGGCGCGGGAGAGCCGTAACTCACTCTGGCTCAAAGCCTGTTCAGCCTGTTGCAGTCGCTGTTTTACCTGTGCCTCTTGCAGGGTACGTGACACCACCACCGGCAACCGATCCAGCAAGGCAGTATCCTTGACCACAAAATCACTGGCACCATGCTTGATCATCTGCACCGCAAGGTTTGAATCATCCCGCCCGGTGACCACAACAAATGGGACCTGAGAACCCTGGGCATTCATTGCAGCAATAAACGCCTCACCGGTCATATCCGGCAGGGTATAGTCCAACAGCACCAGACTGGCAGGATGGGTGGCAAGCCAGGCCAGAGCAGCAGCGCCACTGGATGCCGTATAACACTGATACCCCTCTTCACGCAGGGTACCGGCTACCAGTTCACCAAACGGGATATTATCCTCAACCACCAGGATAATGCCGCTGGTTATGTGGCCATCAGAATCAGGCATTCTCGCTCTTTTTCAGGCACCAGCCATCCTTGTTAACCTGCGGAGTACGGGCGATGGCAAGGGAATCAGGCGGTACATCCCGGGTCACCGTGGTGCCGGCGGCGATCAGGGAGTTTGCCCCTACCGTAACGGGAGCCACCAGTTGCACATCACTCCCCACAAAGACACCATCACCAATCACGGTCTTGTGCTTACGCTTACCATCATAATTGCAGGTAATGGTACCGCAGCCGATATTCACCTCTTTACCCACCTCGGCATCCCCCAGATAGGTCAGATGCGATGCCTTGGAACCGACCCCCATCACCACTTTTTTGGTTTCTACAAAATTACCGATTTTCACATGGGCCTGCAATACCGACCCCGGCCGCAGATGGGCCATGGGACCAATGGAAACATCTTCTGAAACCTGCGCTTCAGAAAGTACACTACCAACCTTGAGATGCACCCGGTCAGCAATGGTACAGTCCGTAACCTGCACATTGCTCTCCAGCTCACAACCGGAACCGATGGTTGTGTTGCCACGCAGGACACAGCCAGGCCAGATAACCGTGTCGCTACCCACCCGTACACCGGCATCAACATAGGTTTGATCAGGATCAACCAGAGTCACCCCGGACAGCATCAGCTGCAGATTGATCCGCTTACGTAAAATCCTGGCAGCATGGGCCAGTTGCACCCGATCATTAACCCCCATGATCTCATCAGAGTCATCAGCCACCACCGCACTACAGCCAGCATGTTCTGCCACGGCAATGCCCACCAGATCAGTCAGATAATATTCATTTTGGGCGTTTTCACTACCCAGGCGACCGATATGCGCTCTCAGAAAGTTAAGATCCATGCAGTAGATCCCACTATTTACCTCATCAATGGCCTGTTCTTCAGGGCTGGCATCTTTCTGTTCAACAATCCGCCGTACCCGGCCTTCACTGTCCCTGACGATCCTGCCGTAACCAAACGGCCTGTCCAACTTTGCCGTCAATACGGTCACTGCAGCTCCTGCAGCGGTATGCTCGTCAGTCAGGCGCTGCAAGGTAGCACCCGTCAACAAAGGGGTATCGCCACACAGGATCAAAACAGACCCGGTCAGACCATCCAACTGCGACAGCGAGCAGGAAACGGCATGTCCGGTACCCAGCTGTTCCTCCTGCAGGGCGATCCTTATATGGGTGTCAGCAGAAAAGCACTCCTGCACCTGATCCGCCTGATGACCGGCAACAACCACGATCTGATCAGCCCCTGCCTCTCTGGCTGCAGCAAGGGGCCAGCCCAGCATCGGCCTGCCTGCCAACTCATGCAGAACCTTAACCAGGCTTGATTTCATACGGGTTCCCTTGCCTGCTGCAAGTATCAACGCTGCGCTTACTGACATAGACGCACTCCAAAGTGAGGTTTATCTTACATTTTATAGCTGCCAGCACCGGTAGCGTCAAGCTCTTATCGGCATAATTACTTTACAGCACCAGCATTTCACCCTATAGTTTTCAGGCTCTAAAAACCACCGTTTTCACGAAGAGATTTATGGGAATTGCCGAAGATCTGCTCATACTTGAAACCCGCCTGCGAGAGCTGATCACCAGCTACGAGCAATATTTTATCGGACTGGAAAAGCGGGAGCCGCTTAAACTGGCAGAAGAAGTAGAGAAACTGGTTCGCCGTTATGCTGGTACCCCGATCAACAACACGATGTACAAACACCGCTACAACAATCTGGTGGCACGGCTCAACACCTATCGTCAGCAGTGGAACCGCATCCTGCGGGAGATAGAAGAAGGACGTTATTCCCGTGACCGTTTCAAGGCGGCCTTACACAAATCCGGAACCTCACCCAAACCTTCGTCACCTAAAGTTGAAGAGTCCAACCAGCACCAGAGGGAACTTGATCGGGTCTATGCCGAGCTGGTTGAAGCCCGCCGCAACTGTCATCTGCCAGTTGATGGCATGAGCCGCGAACAGTTGGCAGCCACACTTGACAAACAACGCCCCCTGCTTTCCCAAAAACTGGGCACCAGTGACATTCAGTTCCGGGTTGTGGTTGAGGGGGGAAAGCCCAAGATCAAGGCCGGTACAAAACACAAGACATCCCACGAATAAACCTGGTCCCATCACAACTATGTCCCCACAAACCACATTTTCACCGCATATACCAGCCCTGACGCAGCTGGTAGAACAAATGAACCAAGGCCTGAAGCAGGCAACACTCTGCGGACTGGTCGGCTCAAGCCCTGCCCTGGCAGTTGCAGAGCTTTCCCGGCTTCTCCCACGCCAGATTGTTGTCATAGCTGCTGATCAGACCGCTGCCGATGAACTGACCCGGGAACTCCTGTTTTTCAACGCAGTTAACGTCAGCCCGTTTCCAACCTGGGATGTCACTCCGTTTGAAGCGGCCTCGCCTCACCCTGATATCAGTGGTGCCCGTCTGGAAACACTGCAACACCTGCTGCAAGGCACCCCTAGCACCCTTGTCATACCGGTAACAGCCCTGATGCAGCGGGTTATCCCCCGTTCAGCCCTGGACGGAGCATCCTGTTCCATTAAACCTGGCGATGAACCGGACCGTGATGCCCTGCTGGAGAGCCTCGTCCGAATGGGCTACAGCAACTGTCCTCTGGTTGAAGAACGGGGAAGCTTTGCCGTACGGGGCGGGATTCTTGATATCTTTCCACCCAGTTTACCCCGACCGGTCCGAATTGAATTTTTTGGTGATACCGTAGAAACCCTGCGCAGCTTTGATCCGCTGAATCAACGATCGCTGGAACCGCTCACCAGCCTGACCCTGCTTCCGTCACGAGAGTTGGTACTTTCTCCGGCAGCATTGCAGGAGTTTATACCGCGCCTCAAGACACGGGCAGACCAGTTGGATATTCCTGCTGACCGCCGTCGCCAGTTAGTGACAGAGTTGCAAAGTGCAGGCTATCCGGCTGGCGTTGAATTTCTTCAACCCTTCTTTCATCCTGACCTGGAACTGTTTACCAGTTACCTGCAAGATCCTCTGTTAGTACTATTGGAGCCGGACCTGATCAATCAGGCTATCCAGCAACAACCGCTGGAGATTGCCAATGGTGCAGGTAAGGCGGCGGCTGAAGAGAGGCTGCACCCGGAACCAGACCAGCTGTATCTGACACCGGATGAACTACATCAGGCGCTTGTCCCTCACCAGCAGATTGTCTGCAGACGATTGGCTGTCACCGGGGAGACGGAAACCAGCCTGTTTCAAACCAGATCCGAAGACAACACAGATCTGCGGATCAGTATGGCGCGGGATCAACAACATCTGCTCGGACCACTGGTGGAGCGCCTGAAACAATGGCGTGCTGCTGGATGGCGCACCCTGGTGGTCTGCCATCACCCCAGTCAGGCAGAACGGCTGCAGGAACTACTTACCCCCTACGATATCAGCTGTGCCCTCACTGACACCGAACTATTCGGCTCTGAAATATCGATCTGCAGCGCTGACCTGCTGCTGGCAGTCGGCGACCTGTCCCGTGGTTTCCGGCTGCCGGGTTCAAAGCTTGCGGTCATAGCCGAGGAAGAACTGTTCGGCAAGCGGACCCGCCGCAAGAGCGGTGTCACGGCTCTGCGCACCAAACAGATCCTGGCTTCGCTGGCAGAACTGAAGCCGGGTGATGCCATGGTGCACGTTGAGCATGGTATCGGCATCTACCGTGGTCTGCAGCACCTGAAGACCGGGGCCGTAGAAGGTGATTTCCTGCTGTTGGAGTATGCTGGCAACGACAAGCTCTATCTACCGATTGACCGGTTGGGGTTGGTGCAACGCTATGCCGGTGGCGAAGGGGCCACACCATCACCAGCCAAACTGGGTGGAGCTGGCTGGGAAAAGACCCGCAGCAAAGCACGTAAAAACATTGAAGAGCTGGCCGCTGAACTGTTGGAGGTCTACGCCAAGCGTCAGGCCAGCCAAGGTTACAGCTTCTCTCCTCCGGACGAGATGTACCGAGAATTTGAGGCCACCTTCCCCTGGGAGGAAACCCCGGACCAACTTTCAGCCATACAGGATGTGCTGGGAGATATGCAGCACTCCCGTCCCATGGACCGCCTGGTCTGTGGTGATGTGGGCTACGGCAAGACAGAAGTTGCGCTACGGGCAGCCTTCAAGGCGGTACTGGACGGCAAGCAGGTGGCGTTACTGGTTCCCACCACCATCCTGGCGTCACAGCATTTTGAGACCTTCAGTAACCGCCTGAAGGACTATCCGGTTTCCCTTGAGATGCTCTCCCGATTCCGCACTGCCAAAGAGCAGAAAGAATCGCTGGAGCGACTGAAAAACGGCAAGCTGGATATCATCATCGGCACCCATCGTCTGCTGCAGAAGGACGTGGTCTTTAAGGATCTTGGCCTGTTGATTGTGGATGAGGAACAGCGCTTCGGAGTGAAGGACAAGGAGCGGCTTAAATCCTACCGGGCCAACGTGGATATCATGACCCTGACAGCCACGCCGATCCCCCGTACCCTGCACCTCTCCATGCTGGGTATCCGCGACCTTTCCATCATCGACACCCCGCCGGTTGACCGTCAGGCGATCAAGACCGTGGTGGCACGGGATACCGATGACTTGATCAGAGATGCAATCACCCGGGAACTGGAGCGGGGTGGGCAGGTATTTTATGTCCACAATCGGGTCCACTCCATCGGCATTGTGGCAGAGCGGTTACGCCAGCTGGTGCCACAGGCACGGATCAGCGTGGCCCACGGTCAGATGGAAGAAAAAGCGCTGGAAAAGGTGATGTTGAGCTTCATGCATGGCGAGAGTGATCTGCTGTTGACCACCACCATCATTGAATCAGGGCTTGATATCCCCCGCGCCAACACCATGCTGGTGGATCGTGCCGATACCTTTGGCCTTTCACAACTGTACCAATTGCGTGGCCGGATTGGTCGTTCCACGGTAAAAAGCTATGCTTATCTGCTGATCCCCGGCGCTGGCAGCATCACCCAGGACGCCCGGGAACGTTTGAAGATCATACAGGATATTTCTGAACTTGGGGCCGGCTTCCGGATTGCCACCCATGACCTGGAGCTGCGCGGCGCTGGCGATATGCTGGGGCCACGCCAGTCCGGCACCGCAGCAGATATCGGTTTTGAGTTGTATACCCAGATGCTTGAAGAGGCGATCGCCGGGCTGAAAGGCGAAGACCTTGAAGAACGCTGTGAACCGGAGATCAATCTTGCCATTGCCGCCTTTATCCCTGAAACCTACATCCCGGACACCAACCAGCGGCTGGTACTCTACAAACGCCTGGTCCAGGCCGAATCAAATGAAGAGGTGACCGAGGTAATCAGCGAGATGCATGACCGTTATGGCCGCCCGCCTCTTGCTGCCCAGACACTGGCTCGGATCATGGAACTACGCATCAGGCTCAAGCAGCTAAAGGTTCTGAAGGTTGATGCTGACGCCAAACGAATCTGTCTGGGCTTCCACCCCAGGACAACCGTCAGCCCGGACGCCCTGATCAACCTGATCCGCACTGAACCGGCCACCTACCAGTTTACCCCTGATCACCGTTTGCTGGTGAATCTGCCACCAAACAGCACTAACGCAGACACCCTTGATGCCCTGAGCTCCACACTCACGCTGCTTGGTGCATAGCCTGAACCGCTCTGCTGAACAGGACCTTGCAACCGGTTGGCAAGCTATGGTAGATTCTTAAAGATTCATCAACCCTTTCTCATATCAAAAAGGAGTCCTCATCGTGAACATCCGCACTTTTCTTAGCGTAACCGTTGCCGTCGTTGCCACCGCAGGTCTGGTTGCCTGTCAGGGAGGCGGCTCCAGTAGTAACTCAACTGCCAGCAAGGATGCCAAGGTTATTGCAACCGTCAACGGCGCAAAAATCACCAGCGAAGATTTTAATCGTGAAGTCCAGGCACTGCCGGAATATATCCGGGCCATGGCAGACACACCACAGGGCAAGAAAGAGATGATCGACACCCTGGTAATGCGTGAGCTGATCCTGCAGCAAGCAGCTAAGGATGGCGTTGACAAAGGCAAGGACATTGAAGAAAAACTTGCTGAATTGAAGAAACGGATCGTTGTTGACACCTATCTTAAGAAAAAGGTGGAAACTGAATCCAAGATCAGCGACGAAGAGCTGAAGAAGTTTTACGAGCAGAATCTGGACAAATTCAAGTCCGGCGAGCAGATCCGCGCCAGCCATATTCTGGTAAAAAATGAGCAGGAAGCACAGACTATCCTTGATCAGCTGAAAAAAGGTGGCAATTTCGAGGAACTGGCAAAATCAAAGTCTGCAGACTCATCCGCTGCCAAAGGCGGTGACCTTGGCTGGTTCGGTAAAGGCAATATGGTTCCCGCCTTTGAAAAGGCAGCCATGGCTCTGAAGGAAGGGCAGCTGTCCGGCATCGTCAAGAGTGACTTCGGCTACCATATCATCAAGCTGACCGGTAAGCGGGCGGCGGGTACCCGTCCTTTTGATGAGGTAAAAGAGCAGATCAAGGGTGCCATCATGCCCCAAAAGCAGCAGCAGGTATTCATGAAGCTGAAAGAGGACCTGAAAAAAGGTGCTAAAATTGAAATAACAGAGACTCAAACACCAGCTCCGGCTGCCAAACCAGCTGCACCGGCTGCAGCTTCTGACAAAAAATAATCAGCTATCAACCTGATCTGAACCGGGCATCCTGGTGGTTGCCCGGTTCATTTTCTGAGGTATCCATGAATCACCTTCGCCTATTTGTTCCTGCCTCGCTATTGGCCACTTTTCTTCTGGCCGGTTGCGCCTCTACGCCTGATGTCGTATCTGATACGGCCAACAAGCAAATGCCACCACCCCTGATCGTCCATGAACTGCCGCCACTACCAGCCGGAGCCAAGCGGATTAACGGGATTGCAGCCATTGTTAACGATGATATCATCACCTTCCGTGATGTGTTGCGTGAATCACAACCGGTAATTCTCGATGCCCAGAAAAAAGGGCTGGTTGATGACAAGGCACGTCATGAACTGCGGCTCAAGGTACTTGATCGTCTGATTGAAAAGCTGTTGACCGAACAGAAGGTCAAGGAGCTGGGGATCAGGATTGGTGATGATGAGATCCGTCAGGCCATTGATGATGTCAAGCGTCAGAATAACAACATGTCCCAGAGCCAGTTGGAAGCAGCACTCAAGACACAGGGCTACACCTTTACCCAGTATGAAGCCCAGATCCGTGAACAGCTTGAGCGACTTCGGCTGGTGAGCATGGAGGTCCGTGCAAAGGTATATGTGGGTGAAAAGGAAGCAGAGCAGTACTACACGGCCCACCAGGACAAATATGCGGAAGAAGAAACATTTAAAGCCCGCCACATCTTCATCAAGATAGATGAAAAGGCTCCTGCCGATCAGATTCAGCAGGCGATGAATAAAGCCCTGAAAGTTTTGTTTGAGGCACGTCAAGGTAAAGACTTTATTGCACTGGCCAAAGAGTATTCCGACGACCCTGCAGCCAAGAAGGATGGCGGTGATCTGGGTACTTTTAAGCGGGGAGAGATGCTTGCCGATTTGGAAAAGGCGATTCTGCCCCTGAAACCCGGTGAGGTTGGTGAACTGGTTAATACCCCCTCCGGTCTGCATATTGTCAAACTGGATGAACGCTCTACCGGAAAAGTAAAACCATTTGAAACCGTCAAAGCAGAGATTAAAGAGCTACTGTACCGCCAGAAACAGGATGAACGCTTCGGTTCGTGGATGAAGGAATTACGGACAAAGGCGAGTGTTGTGATTAAAGACGGAGCAGGTATTATTTAGCCTTATCTTAGACAGCCAAACCACAGACAAAACTGCCCCGGTAACCTTAAGGATACCGGGGCAGTTTTTATATCAATGAGAAACAAGCTTAAGCGCGATTACGCAGGTACTTAAGAAACTCTTCCTGACTCAGCTGTTTTTTACTGACCAGGTGGGCCATTTCACGACTCATAGCCTTCTTTTCACCCTCTTTCAGCTCATCCTTGAGTAGCACAAAAAACGGCATATTGTGGCTATAGGGAAACAGACGGAATTTTTCCAACAGCTCAAAAGCCGACATGTCCGGCAACATCAGATTACTGAACGACAGATACTTGGGATGCAGCGAGACCAGCGCCAAGGCCTCTTTGCCGGTATACCCCTTAACCACCTCAAAACCAACCGACTCAAGCAACTTGGAGAGTTTCTCCTCACCGGAGCGGGATACCACAAGCGCTTGCAGATCCCAGGTTTCTGCCTCTTCTGTCAAACCATACACCGCAAGACGTTCTGACAGGTAATGCTCATCCACAGGAAGGGTAAAAAAGCCGGCAACCGGAAACACGCCACCCACTTTCCCTTTTTCACTGAGAAACACCGGAAGCACCGGGATGTTCCGGCAGGTAGGGTCACTCTTGATCTGCAACAAAAGTCCCCAACCATCCAGAGAGTGAGGAGAAATATCCAGCACAATTCCCAATGGTCGCTCTGAACCTATCTGTGCAACGTCCGCCAGACGAGACCGGTATCCGGCTGCGGCCAGATAGTCCCGAATGATCTCGTCACGCCCCTGATCAGGAGCGACCCCCATAATCCAGAGTTCAGGAACCTGACCTGACTGAGGCGTGACGCTGCTCATCGCCGCACCGTCATCCGCTTCTGCATCCGCCCACCCATGGCGGCCATCTGATGTTTCTGCAACTGCCCAAGGCTCTCCAGATGAAACTGATACCAGGGATCGCCAAAAGCACGCATTTTCATCTTACGCCCGGCCTGCAGGTGCTCCAGATTCTCCACCAGATGGGTATCACCAGGCAGCTTTTTAAGACCCTTTTCCAGCACCGCAATCGCTTTTGATTTCTCGCCGCACTCCTCTGCCAGACAGTAGGCATACAAGTTCCAGAGCAAGGACTCCTTACCGTTCCACTGGACAGCCTTGTCAAAGGTTTTTGCCATCTTGTCCCGCTTCTGGCGCTTCATGTAGCAGATGGCCAGCATTCCCATGGCAGCCCAGTTTTTAAAGAAAGATTTCTCCAGGTAGGGAAAGGCATTGGAAAAATCACGACGGATATAATAGGCCATACCGATCTGGGAATTGATCTGGTCCGTAACATACAGTTGCCAGGAACCAAAACGTAACGCCTCTTTCATCTCACGGATAGCTTTTTCAAAACGCTGTCCTTGCAGATCTTTACCGGCCTGTTCAAGGATAGTCATCAGTTTTGTGCTGATGTAGCGGGAGAGAAAGAAGAAGGCGACACAGAAAACCACCAGGCCGATCAGCAGCGAGCCCCACCAGGCCAGCTTGAATCCCAGCATAGCTACAAGTAAAACAACCACCCCAAGGGCAGCACAGATCAAAATCGAATACATGCGGGGAAACCTCTTTGTAGGATAGAAGATGGGGTGATGGTCACCCTTTGGTGTTCACATTCTTTTCTGTTTTGGCAACAACCAGGCGCTTACCCGGTTTGAGTGCTACAGCATGTTTCAAATTGTTCCAGGCAGCAAGAACCTTTACCGGGACCTTAAAACGACGAGACAGGGAATGGAGCGTATCTCCCTTGCGTACCGTGTAATACTGAGCTGCAGCTGCCTCTATTTTTGCCGTCTCACGCCGGCCCTCCTGAGCAAAATTGACTGGTTGTTTTACCGGAATGATCAGGGTACGCCCTGCTATACGCTCCTTTATTCCCAGACCGTTCAACTCGGCAAGTTCCCCGGCAGAGCTGCCAAATCGGCGGGCAAGCTGTTTAAGGTTGTCCTTGCGGGTTGCAGTATACCTGCTGTAGAGATTCTTTTCGCTAAAGTGCTGTTCAGCTGGTATGCTAGTCAGCCCCTGTGCAAATCGGACCGAGGTCCCCTTGGGGATCTTCAATTCGTAATCAGGGTAGTTGGGAGGGGTGCACCAGTGACGTAAAGCAGGATTCAACTCTTTGATGCTCTGATAGGTAGTACCGGTCAAACGTGCGACCAGTTCAAGGTCGGTACGCCCCTTCACCGTCACGGTATCATATTCAACCACCGGCACCGTAGCTATTTCAGTAAAGCCATAACGAGCCGGGTCTTTGGCAATAATGGCGGCAGCCAGCAGCTTGGGAACATATTCCTTGGTTTCACGCTTCAGGTATGACCCTTTGGACAGCTCCCAAAAATCGCTGGTATCATATTTGTCAATGGCCCGAAAGATCTTGTTCTCACCGGCATTGTAGCCAGCTGCAGCCAGATACCAGTCATTATTAAACATGCTGTACAGATCCTTAAGATACATGGCAGCAGCCATGGTGGCCTTCACCGGATCCTTACGCTCATCAATCCATTGATCTATCCGTAGCGAGTAGCGGCGTCCGGTCGCAGACATAAACTGCCATGGGCCGACTGCATTGGCCCATGAACGGGCATGCAGCTGAAAACCACTTTCAATCATTGCCATATAGACCAGCTCATCCGGCAGCCCCTCCTTGCGGAGGATCTCCTTCATCATAGGCAGATAACGGGTTGAGCGGGAAAGCCAACGGGCATAGGTACCACGCCCCCTGGTCTGAAAAAATGTTATGAAGTGGCTTACCTTGTCATTCATGGCAAGCGGCACATCAGCTGCTGGTTCATCATCCGGCAGCGTAAGGTCTGCAAGCGTCTGATCACCATCCTTCAACTCTTCAAGGGTAAACAGTGCTGAAACATCATCATGCAGTGTGCCGGCCTGACGTTGCGGCAAGCCTTCTGAAGCCTTATCAGGAGCGGAAAGGTGCGGCTGAACCAGCTCATTCAATAACGACTGAGTAGGCTCAGCTGCTGTTGCGGCACCAATCATCGCAGCAAGCAGCGCTATGGCAAGTAACCATGATTTCATAGACTGGAGACACCTCTCCCATAACAGAGCAAAAGATGCGGCATTATAGACGTTCCGACCCCCAATGTCAAACACACATAAAACTTTGATTTTACACAAAAAAAGCGGACCCATCAATGATGAGCCCGCCTGTTACGCTACCACCTGAGTGGCTACTCAGACACCCAGTTTCTCTTTTTCTTTCTGAATCGCGTCACGACCGGCCTCGATGGCAGAAGACAGAATTGACTTCTTCTCCATGATGGTCTCCTTGCCCTCTTCCAGGGTGGCCTTGATTTTATCTTGGGCCTCCTTGGCATATTCCTTGATCTTGTCTACGGCGTCGTCGGTCAGATCACCAATTTGATCCCGCATTTCACGTCCGCTCTTGGGTGCATACAGAAGCGCCAAACCTGCTCCAAGTGCTGCACCTGCCAGAAATGAAACCAATACGGTGCTTGCGGATACTCCGTTGTCATCTTGTGCCATGGTCATACTCCTTTCATCTTACGTTTAAGATAGTTTTCAAGCAGGTACGTACCGGCAACCTTGACACCGGTTGCCACTGCGCCAGCCTGATTCAACAGCCCGGCTACCACTCCTACGGAACGGTTAATGGTTGTAATCTGGGCACCGGTTTCCCCCAGGGCAGACATGAATTTTTTAACATCATCGGTGTGTTCAGCAACACCGCCACCCACTGTTTTCAACTCTGCCAGGACCTCGTTCAGCTCCTTAATCGTAGGCTTGAGCTCATTGGTCAGCAGGTCAGCCAATGCCGAGACCGACTGGGCCGTCTGCCTGACGCTCTGGATGGCAGGAATAAGAAACAATACCAGTACAGCAACAGAAATGGCAGCTATCAGGGCTGCAACAATACCAAGAGACATCTTGATTACTCCTTTCAGCTCACAAGTCTTGACTCAGTATACCTGATCTATCCGGTTACGCAAGCACGCCTGTACGGAATCATTCAGACGTCTGACTCACATTTCAATACCGGTGCGGGCTGGCACGCCGGACTGATAGTAATGCTTCACCTCTCGCATCTCCGTCACCAGATCAGCGGCCTGTACCACCCGTTGATCAGCATTACGACCGGTCAGCACCAGCTCAACCCGCTCAGGCTTGATCCGAATCAGATCCAGCACCTGCTCAACATCAATCAGACCAAATCCGACTGCTCCGTTAATCTCATCACAGACAAACAGATCATACTCACCGGAAATCAATGCATTCTGAGCCCGTAATAACGCCTCTTGAGCCAGACGGCGATCTTCAGTCGTATCCTTCGTATTAACCCAGCCGGGACGACCGGTCTGAATAACGGTAAAATCAGGCGCCAACCTATCAGCAATCAACTGTTCACCATAGGGCCCGCCCCCCTTGATAAACTGAAAAAAACAGACCTTCAGCCCCCTGCCCAGCGCCCGTAAAGACAAGCCAAGGGCAGCAGTTGTCTTGCCTTTTCCATTACCGGTGTAGACCTGAACACAGCCTCGCTCCAGACCTATATGCTGGTGTTCCTTCATATCTCTGTCTCCTGTACCGCAACCGTTCAGCTTACAACAAGCCGTTAAAGTATACGCTTGGCATCTAAGCGGGGTCAAGACCCCACTTCCCGTCTTGCCCTATCATAAATTGAAGGTATACTTGCCACCAATTCACATCTACCGGAGGCACCATGCAGCTCTCACAAGCCATGCGCACCGCTTGCCGCACCGCAAGCACAGTTGCGCGTCAAAATGCCTGCTGGCTGCAGGAGCAGATGTCCCCTTATTTTTTCCAGGCCCTTGCTGATGAGCCAGAGGCATTGGGAACCCTTGTCCGTGAGATGACGTTGTTGCAGCATAACCGTCACCTGATTCTGGCAGACCGGGACAAGAGCTTGATTATAGCCTGTGTGGACGAGCCTGGCTCACTCTTTAACAGCCTGCAACGGGTGGGCGACAGAGACCTGTCCTATGCTATGTTTTCCCATTCCCGCAATCCGATGCCGGGCATGTCCCAGGAACTGGAGGTGCAACGATTTGAATTTGACTGCAAACCCAATGCAGCCATCATAGATCAGACGTCACCACCTGTACCGGCCAGCCTGAAACGTTGCATCGTCAGCGAATTGGCACATATTGCCCCTGACCTGCCACGCCAGGCCGCGGACAAACTGCTGACCATTCTCTGGCGGAACAACCCTGAACAGGTCAGGATGTCGCCACCACAGCGGACCGCCTGGCTGATCTGGCTCTTTGAACGGGGTAACGCCAGCGGCGGCTTGTTTCTGGACCTGCGCAACGTCGAACATACCGGCATCAAAGAGACAAGGCTCCTGTTTGCCGTAGGTAACCCGCCGCAGGACGATTTTCTGCTGCAGCTGGTTGAGGTATTCAACCGTCTGAATATCGGCATCCGCCGAGCTTATTGCCTGACCATCACCAACGGCATTCATCCCTCTTTTCTGGGCACTTTTTTTATCCGGCACCGCGGCGGTCAGGAGCTGCTACCTGAAACCACACTGGCCAGACAGCTCCAGCAGGAGCTTTGCAATACACAGATTCTTGACAATCGTTGTCACACCTATCGCGAATGGGTGACTGAAGGTATCATGTCAGGTGATGATGCGGCACTGGTTAACGCCTTTGTGGCATTTTGTCACACCAATCTGGCCCACAACCGGCCTGATCGTTTTGGACTGGAGGATGTACAAAGCGCCTTCCATGCCCACCCGGAAATGGCAATGCAACTGTTACAGCTTTTCAGGGCACGATTTGACCCGGCCTTAAAAGATCGGGACACCGTTTATCAGGCCCGGCTAAAAGAAGTAACCCACCTGATCCAGGATTACAACACCGGCCACCGCTGGCTGGATGAGATCAGACAAACCGTCTATCGCTGCTGTCTGCTGTTTATCAGCCACACCCTGAAGACCAACTTCTTTGTCATTGAGAAACAGGCCCTTGCCTTCCGGCTTGACCCAACCTACCTGCGCCAACTCGGGTCTGAATTCACCGCAGACCTACCAGAAACGCTTCCGTTCAGGGTCACCTTCTTCTTCAGCCGCTTTGGACACGGTTACCATATCGGCTTCTCAGACATTGCCCGGGGTGGCTGGCGCACCGTTATCGCCCGCAATCAGGATGACGCTATTACTGCTGCCAACGCGCTTTTCCGTGAAGTCTATGTCCTGGCCCACACCCAGCATCTGAAGAACAAGGACATCTACGAAGGTGGTTCAAAAATGGTGCTGGTCATGGATGCGTCGGGCCTTGAGCAAAGCGGTCCGGGACACGAAAACAGCCGCCTCTATAAACTTCAGTACGGCATCACCAACGCCTTTCTTGACATCTTCATCACCGACAACGGCACAGTCCGGGACCAGCGCGTAGTCGACTACTATGGTGATGACGAACCGATTGAAATCGGACCAGACGAAAACATGCACGATGGCATGATTGAGGCGATCGCATCCCTCTCCCGTAAGCGCGGCTATCTACTGGGGGTCGGCATTATCTCCAGCAAGCGGTTCGGGATTAATCACAAAGAATACGGCGTTACCTCCACCGGCGTGATGACCTTTGCTGAAGTGGTTATGGCTGAGCAGGGAATTGACATTCATCAAGCTCCATTCAGCATCAAATTGACCGGCGGACCTGGTGGTGATGTGGCAGGCAACTGCCTGCGTATTCTGCTTGACGACTGCCCCAAAGCCAGGATTGTGCTAGTGCTTGATGGTACGGCAGCAGCCTTTGATCCCAACGGACTTGACCGGAATGAGCTCAAACGGATCACCCTGCAGCAGGACCTGGATGGATTTGATTCAACCCTGCTTGGCCCAGGCGGCCTGATGATCTTCCGCACCGGCAAACGGATGGAAGGTTTGCGGGAACTGCATCGCAAGGTAGAACGATTGGCTGATGGCACGTTGCTGGAGAGCTGGGTTGCGCTGGATGATTTTTACCGGGAATACGCCAGCCTGATCTTCACGGTTGAAGCAGATCTTTTCATTCCTGCCGGCGGTCGGCCCGAAACCATTGACGGACAAAACTGGCAGGAGTTTCTGAAACCTGATGGGACTCCGTCAGCACCAGTGATTATTGAGGGGGCCAACTCATTCATCACCCCCCAGGCCCGCCAACAGCTGCAAAAAGCGGGCGTTATCCTGATGCGGGATGCTTCAGCCAACAAGTGCGGGGTAATCTCCTCTTCCTACGAGATCATCGCCAACCTGTTGCTCACAGAAAAAGAGTTTCTGGCCAACAAAGAGCGCTATGTCCATGATGTGCTGAAGATACTGAAAAAGCGTGCCTCAGACGAGGCACGTCTGATTCTGCGCCGTTGGCATGAAGCTGCAGGCAGTCAGAGTTATACCGAAATATCTGACCTGATCAGCCAGAACATCAACAGTTTTTATCACCGTCTGTTCCAGTTCTTTACATCACGCCCGGAGCTATGCCTTAAACCACCCTATAAAGCGGCACTGCTACGACATCTGCCGCAGCTTTTGCAGACTGAGTCACGCTTTCGTCACCGGGTCAGCAGGCTGCCAAGCAAATATCTGGCAGCTATTCTGGCTGCTGAAATCGGAGCGTCACTGGTCTACACCAGCAATCGCGATGAAGATTTTGAGGAGATGATCCGACGCCATCTGGCACGGGTTAGCGCTTGAGAAACAGCTGTTTTTCTTCTTTCTCTGAAAAGGCTACCTGTGCTACAAAGATAGTTACTATCGTAGCAATTTATCGGATGAATTGAACTAGCTACTCTATCTCATAGAAGGAGAATAACCATGTCCCGTTCAAATGATCATGCTATCACAACCACCCTTCTGGCTCTTGCTTCTGGTGCCCTGATGGGTGCTGCTGCCGCGCTCCTGCTTGCTCCTGCACCAGGAAAAGAGACCCGGCGCAAACTGGTAGACCTGACCGATGATGCTGGCAAGAGGATAAAAAACTACAGCAAAGAAACCCGCCACAAGATGGGTGGCTGGTGTAAAGGCAAAGGTGAAGACCTTCAGTACGATGGTGGCGACGCCTGGATTTAACCTTTTTGTAATAGTCAGCAACCTGCTTCGACGTATCTCGTGACACGCAAAAGGCCCCTGTCTCTCAAAAGAGACAGGGCCTTTCCTTTCAACGTTCATCCACTAAGACTACTTCTTGGCGGCAGCCTTTTTCTTGGCTGCTTTTTTCTTTACTGCCTTCTTAACCGGTTTGACAGGCTGCTGGTCAGCATCAGCCTTAAAGTTTGGAATCTCTTCAAAAGTTGCCTCTATACGACGGTTCTGGGTACGGCCTTCAGCTGTGGCATTATCAGCAACCGGCTTGGACTCACCATACCC
>NZ_JAOTRZ010000327.1 GCF_030247655.1 Trichlorobacter sp.
CAGGTGAGGCTTGGAGCGCAACCAGAGTATCAAGCCAGCCTTGATACAGGTTCAGTAGATCGTTACTTGGTTGTTTATTGAGTGCTAGAGCATCAAAGAACTGCCGGATAACATCGCTACCCATTGCAGATTTACCGGATACGGTTACTTCAACAACATCACCATCCAGCACAAACTTATCAGCCTCATTCTGTGCCTTACGCTTGTTTGCCAGTGAAAGACTGACTTGATCCCTCTGCACCAGAATAAGAAACAGCGGGTATGGTATGGCACGGTGAATCAGCTCAGTCAGGCGGCCAGCCTTGGCTTCTGATCGCAGAGCAACAGAAAGAACAGCAATCTCCAGATACTCCCGCTCATTATCCAGATATTCCGGCACGCCTATGGTATTGGGTTTTAGTGCTGCCAGCCAGTGAATCTCTTCAATACCGTCATTGATCTTGCGTTTATCAGCAGTGGTTGGCGCACCGTTTTCCACCAATAGCTTCTTGGGTACACGCTGATCTACTCGGCAACTGGTGGGCAAACTGAGAGCCGCCAACAGATCTGAAATCGTAATTACTGACATTATACGAGCTTGCCGCCAAAAGCCTTAATCGTCTCCTCACTGTCTCGGCCTGATATAGCTTTGCCAGTGGCAGTCTCAATCAATCCCAATAAGGCTGATGCTCTGGATAAGATAAACGTTTCAAAATTATCAGAACGAAGTTCAGCGACCGGTATCGCATGAGAAACTAAAAACTCATCAAGGCTTGGAATGGCTACCTGCTTGTTTTTATGGATTCTTGACAGGTATTCACTCGGAGCATCGCCACTAATAAACCTGTTGGTGCTTGCTGCCAGAGGCGCTTTGTTCACGACACTATTCCACTTTTCGCGAGGCAGCTTATTATTTTCGCACCAGACTCTCGGAAAAATGTGGTGAATGTCTATTGCATTGTTGAAGTATGTATTGAGGTCAATCGGCGTACCACTAATAAAGTCCTTACTGCCAAATTTCATCAGCAATGCAGTAAGCCCTTTGTATGCGGCAGCAAGTCGTGATTGCAAAGATAGCAAACGAGTCGGCGCAAAGCTGGCATCCCGTACCGTGCGTGGTTCAGGACAATTATCTATCCATTGAACAACATCAGATATATCCATAGCAAAGCGTGTTTCATTTGCGCTTCCGTAGAGTTCACCAAATTAGCCACACCAGTACCACTGGATGATTTTTTGTTTGACTCTATATAAAGATAATTTATCTTACAGCCGTGCGCAAATTGTTGCAAGAGGGATCAGTTGGGTGGTGTTAGGACGATTTTTTGTATCAAAAATTTTTTCTTCAGCAAGTAGTTCGGCGGCCTTTTTGAATCCGGTTTCTACACGTGCTTGAAGTCTCTTGAAATCTGACAATTCGAGTCTAAGCACATCAGCGCGTTTGCATGAAATAGCGGTCTGATTTAATAAATGCTGTTCAAAGCTGGCAAGGAGGGTAACGGCTGTAAGAAATGCAGTGCCATCTACAGCATTTAGAACCTCATGCTTGGCGGTAAGCCGAATATTACGCGCCTCCCAGTCTTCTCTTAGGTTGAATTCCTCAGCCGCAAAGGTTGCAGTTACCAGCTCAAACACAGTGAGAGTGACACCTCCGGTATTTACTTTCTCGAAAACCTGACAGACTGCTTCCCGTGGTGTGTCCTCAGTCAGTTCGATTGCCGGTACTTTGAATTGTTGAAAACGTAACCATATTTCCTGTTCAAAACGCATCAGAAACATCATTGCGTCAGCAGCATTGTTATGGTGATTTGCGTAGTTCATTTTCCAATTCATGAATCCTTGTGTATCAAATACGAGTGATATTGGAAACATGCGGTGTGTGTGCTGAAGCGCCAACGTACAGAGATCAAGCCCAATCTTTCTGCCAAAGTCAGAAGTCACCTGAAGCGAGGCCGGTACAGATATGACAGCATCTTCACGATCTTCGGCAGGATCAAGGCACTTTGCCATATCAAGAAAATAGACACATTGGATTTCGGCACCCTTGTCAGTCTTTGTCCTGACAGCAGATCCGCTCCGAAGTGATAAGTACATTGACGTCAACCGCTGTTGGCCATCCAGAACAAAATATTTTGGTTTTGGCGCAGGCTGCAA
>NZ_JAOTRZ010000037.1 GCF_030247655.1 Trichlorobacter sp.
AGGTTGAGCGTGACGATGGACGTTCCTTCTTGATTGCTGTTCCGGAAAAGGCACTGGCCGACCGGATCGTTGCTGATCGTGGTGTTGGTATCGCTAGCCAGAAAGAGCTGCACGAGTATCTGCTTTCAGTTTTACGCATTGACCCGACAAGCCTGTATGAGCTCGATCCAACCCGGATTCTGGAGATTGCGCATCACTACCGCTCACGCAGGATACGGTTGTTGTCTGATCTGGTGGCGAGGTTACATAAGGGAGTCAGATAATGCATGATGCCGTGAAGCGCATGCTTGCCAGATACGAGCCAAAAACTGCTGACGATTCAATCAGGGCGCTACGTGAGATCATACAGGAGGTGGCGCTGCTTGGTCTCTGGCGGGCCAAATTTTTTGAGCATGCCGCCTTTTACGGCGGTACTGCCCTGCGCATTTTGTACGGGCTTGATCGGTTTTCAGAAGATCTTGATTTCTCTCTGCTGAAACCGTCAGATGATTTTAATCTGGGGCGTTTCACGGCATCGCTTGAAGAGGAGCTGTTGGCGTTTGGCTTCAACGTACGGGTTGAGATGGTGGACAAGTCCGTTGAATCTGCGGTGCAGTCTGCATTTTTAAAGGCCAATACCCGTAACGAACTTTTGGTTATTGAGGCCGGGGAAGAGCTTTTAGGGCATGTTTCAGCCAGACAGGTGCTGAAGGTGAAAGTAGAGGTGGACACCGATCCACCCGCAGGATTTAGCACCTCTACCCGCTACCTGTTGCAGCCGATTCCGTTTGCTGTCAGGTGCTATGCGCTGCCGGATCTGTTTGCCGGCAAGATGCATGCGTTGTTGTTCCGCAACTGGAAAAACCGGGTAAAGGGGCGCGACTGGTATGATTTTGTCTGGTATGCTGCCAACCATCCTCGTCTGCACCTTGTCCATCTTGAGCAGCGGATGCGTCAGAGCGGCCATTGGAGCGGTGAGAAGGCGTTGTCAGTCCCAATCTTTAAGGATCTGTTGTGCGATACCATTGGGCGGCTTGATCTGAACCAGGCGCGTACTGACGTTGCCCCGTTTGTCAAGGATCAACAGCTGCTTGCACTCTGGTCACAGGATTTTTTTCACGACGTGGCAAGCCGGATTCAGTGTGATGAATAGATTGAGCGATACGCTATTCCCCTTAAGTTGTCAGTGGGGAGAAAATGTGGTGACCCATGTCCTATTCCCATCTCTTTAAAAACGCTGTTGGATCAGCCAAGGCTGTTGAAGACAGTCTTGGACTGGAACCGCCAACATCCCCCCGTCAGGTGCCGTTTACCCTGCTGTTTGTGGATGACGAGGAAGGGGTGTTGCATGCCCTGCGCCGGATCTTCATAGATGAAAATTACACCATTCTGACAGCCACCAGCGGTGACAAGGCGATCGGGATTCTGGAGGAGCGGCAGGTACACCTGCTGATCAGTGACCACCGTATGCCCGGCATGACCGGCGCTGAACTGTTAAAGACCGTGCGGGAACGCTGGCCGGAGACGATCAGAATCATGCTGACCGGCTATGCCGATGTCAATTCCATCATGGGAGCGGTCAAAGAGGGGGCGGTTTATAAGTTCATTACTAAGCCCTGGAACGACGAAGACCTGCGGCTGACCGTGTCTCTGGCATTGCAGCAGTATCTGTTAATGCATGAAAACCGCCATCTGAAGGAGCTGGCCCGCCAACAGCAGACCAAGATTAAAAACTACGCCGGGTTGTTTGAAGAGAACCGGGGCATGCTGGGGGATATCCTGGCCAGCTGTGGTCTGATTGGTCAGGAGGAACTGGCTTTAGCCCGTAAGCAACAGGAACAGGGAGAGTTTCTGGGCGACACCCTGATTCGCCTTAAACTGGTCACTGAAAGCCATCTGATTGCAGCCATGCAAAAGGAATTGGGTGTTGAATATCTGGATCTGCGTGAGTTGACCATACCGGTAAACGTAGCTCGCGCACTACCAAAAGAGCTTTGTGAACAAAGTCGTCTGATACCGATCAAGCTTGATGGCAGCCAGTTGACCATTGCCATGGCAGATCCGTCCGATATCTTGAAGTGCGATAACATTGCCATGGTGACCGGCCTGCGGGTGGTCAGTGTGCTGGCATCTTCCAGCCAGATCGGTGAACGTTTGAAACAGGCATGGGAATCTGGCGATATAGTGCTTGATGATTATAGCGAACTTGAGCCTCTGGATGAGATCGACATTGTACTGGAAGAGGAAGAAAAAGAGGCGACGATTGAGGAACTGATCGGCTCTTCCAAGGTGCCGCCGGTGATCAGGATTGTAAATGCGATCATCTCAGAGGCGATCAGGTATGGCGCCAGTGATATCCATATTGAGGCTAAAACCAAATATTCTGTCATACGTTACCGGATTGACGGCATGCTGCATGCCAAGATCAAGATTCCGCCTGACCTGCACGCGGCAGTGATATCACGCATTAAAATTCTTGCCAGAATGGATATTTCAGAACGCCGCAGGCCTCAGGATGGCCGAATTACGGTTAAGGCCGGAACCAGAATTGTGGATCTGCGGGTTTCATCGCTTCCCACCATTAACGGTGAAAAGATTGTGATGCGGATACTGGACAAAAGCTCTGCCATAAAACGGCTGGAGGAGTTGGGGGTGCTGCCGGATGATCTGAAGAAGGTCAGCATCATCAGTAAGAAGCCACAAGGGGTGATCATTGCCACCGGCCCCACCGGCAGCGGTAAGACCACCATGTTGTACTCGCTGCTGGCCGCCATGATGAACCCAAGTAAAAACTTTGAAACCATAGAAGAACCGATTGAATATTTTCTGGAAGAGGCCAATCAGGTTGCTATCCACGAAAAGATCGGTCTTTCCTTTGCCCAGGTACTGCGGGCCACCATGCGTCAGGACCCTGATGTTATTCTGGTGGGGGAGGTGCGAGACTTTGAAACCGCTGATACCGCTTTTAAAGCTGCTTTGACCGGGCATATGGTATTAACCTCGCTGCACACCAACAGCGCCATCGCCTCCATTACCCGTCTGATTGATATGGGGATTAAACCGTATATTCTGGCCTCGGCTCTTGAGGGAATCATTGCCCAGCGTCTGGTGCGGCATATTTGTGAAAACTGTCGTGAGGAGGTTATTCCAGACCCGGAGCAATCGGCATTATTGAGGATTCCTGATGGATTCTTTGGTGGCAGGGTTTGGCAGGGAGCCGGGTGTGCCCGTTGTAACAACACCGGTTATAAAGGTCGATTGGGGATTTATGAGATTTTTCTTATGACCGATGAGTACCGGCAGTTGATCGGTACCAGTTACAAGGAATCTGAAATCTTGACCATAGCCCGTGCTAATGGTATGCGCAGTCTGCTGGAGGATGGGCTCGAAAAAGTACGTCAGGGCCTGACCACCATGGAAGAAGTCTTGCGGGTGGTTGGTCCGGCAGTACGGCTTGAACGGCACTGTGACCACTGTGGCAAGATGATGGAATCCTGCCATCTGTTTTGCCCGCACTGCGGTGCATTCAGGCCGAATTGCTGCAAATCCTGCCACCAGTCACTTGAGGCTGATTGGGCGGTCTGTCCTGCCTGTGGCACAACACGTTAATATTTTGATAAGGAGTTGCAATGAATAATCAGATCTTGCTGGTTGATGATGAGGTCAATGTCCTTTCTGCTCTGACCCGTGCGCTTTTTGACGAGCCGTATCAGGTAACCTGTGCTAAAAGCGGCGAAGAAGCACTGGCGTTGATTGCAAAAACACCCTTTAAAGTCGTGATTTCTGACGAGCGGATGATCGGTATGCAGGGAAGTGAGCTTTTGGCAATTCTTAAAGAACAGTATCCCCATACATTAAGAATTCTACTGACCGGCCATGCCACCCTTGAGGCAGCCATGAAGGCGGTTAATCAGGGCGAGATCTACCGCTTCTTTACCAAGCCCTGGAACGATAACGACCTTAAGTTTGCTATACGATCAGCCCTTGAACGTTTTGATCTTGAGGCTGAAAATCGACGTTTGCTGGCAACCGTGAAAAATCAGGCCATGGAGATCAAGGTGCTTGAAAAACGGTATCCCGGCATAAGCCGGGTGGAAAAGGACCCGTTGGGTAGCTTTGTTTTGCCTGATCTGTCAGAAGCAGAGATCAAGATGATGATGGCTGAATGTGAAAAAGAGGTAGTATAGGCAGAAAACAGCTTGACCTTCAGTCCGGTTTGATTTATATAGTCAAGACTTTTCGCGGCGCAATGATTTTATCGCGTAAAGTAGCTAGTTTTGTTTCTTTGTGTGGGGCTGTAGCTCAGCTGGGAGAGCGCTTGACTGGCAGTCAAGAGGTCGACAGTTCGATCCTGTTCAGCTCCACCATAATTGTAAAAGCCGGCGATAGCCGGCTTTTGACATAGGGCTGTGGTGGCCATGGTGAAGCGGTTAACACTTACGACTGTGACTCGTACATTCGAGGGTTCGATCCCCTCTGGCCACCCCAATTAAATCAAGTGCTTACGATACTCTCGTAAGCACTTTTTCGTTTCACTGTCATCTAAAGCTACAGACACCCCCTGTTTTTTATATGCAGTCACTTGACAGTCTCCTAACCTGTAGTATTGTACTAAAGTTTAGTACTGTTTAACTGCTTGTCGGGAGCTAAGATGGCTGTACCTCAATTGTATGCTGACACACCTTCTTTACTGGAATTACGAGAGATCACGGTTCTTTTTGCTGAAGATGATGCCAGTGTCCGTACCCATATATCCAGAATGCTGTCGCCTGTCTGTGGTGAACTGTATACTGCAGAAAATGGTCGGGTTGCTCTTGAGCTATTCAGACGGAAGATGCCTGATCTGGTTTTAACGGATATTTCCATGCCCGCCATGACCGGACTGGATCTGGCGCGACAAATCAAGCATGAGCGGCCTTCAGTGCCTGTCATTATTATCTCCTCCCATGACAACCCAGAGCATCTGCTTCAAGCCATAAATCTTCAGCTTGAAGGGTATTTGACCAAGCCGTTGAATATCCAGAAACTGTTTAGTAATCTGCAGCAACAGGCACTTCTGTTGCGGGCCCGTCGCCTTGCCAATCAACAATCCCGACTGCTATCGGGTGTTAATATGGCAATTCAATATCTCTTGTCAGCAGATGCCAACCAGGATGCGGTTGATTTTGCGTTGCAGGAAATGGCCAAGGCAGCGCGGGCTGACAAAATTTTTCTCTATCGTTATCAGGAGATTTTGCGTGGAGAACGCGATCTTTTGCTGATCAGTGGTTTTGCCGGCGGCGAAATGGTTTTACGCTTTCTTGATGGTGCTGAACCGGATATACCAGAGCTTCCCTGTCTTGAACGTTGGCATAGTGTGCTTTCCCAGGGAAAATCCATCTCCGGTCCACGCTCAGCGTTTCCTGCTGAAGAACGATATATTCTTGATGCCATGCGTGTGCGATCATTGTTGTTGGCTCCTATTTTTGAAGAGGGCAGCCTGTGGGGTTTTGCTTGTCTCTGTGATATGCAACGGGAACGCCCCTGGTCTGATGCCGAGACTTCAATGGTTATGACCGCAGCACGAGGCCTGGGTAGCTTCATGGGTCGTCTCAAGCTGGAAGATGAACGTCGAGATGCCCGTAAGTCACTGGAACTGGCAAATGTGCAGTGGCGGGAAACCTTTGATACCATTCCGGACATGGTGACCGTACTGGATACCTCCCACCAAATGGTACATGTTAATAAGGCGGCCAGAGAACGGATGGATATCTGTGAATCAGGATCAGGCAGCCTCATCGGCCCCTGTTTCCAGCACCTGCACGGTGTCAGCCATCCACCCGAAGGCTGTCCCCATAGTCTGCTGCTAAAGGATCATAAACCCCACGAAGCTGAAGTCTTTATTCCAAAATTAAACTGCTATCTCCATGTTACGGTAAATCCAACCTTTGATGCTGACGGCAATCTGGTTGGTTCTGTCCATGTGGCACGTGATGTGACCAAGCGGCGCGAGATGGAAGATAAACTTCGCTACCTGAGTACCCATGATGAAATGACCAAGTTATATAACCGGGCATTTTTTGAGGCAGAGATTGAACAGCTTGAAAAAGGTCGATTAGCACCGTTATCATTTGTTATCGCTGATCTGGATGGGTTGAAAGAGGCAAATGACAGCTTTGGTCATGATGCTGGAGATGGCCTGATTCGAGCTGCGGCAGACCTCTTACGGGAGATATTCAGGGCAGGTGATGTCATTGCCAGAATTGGCGGTGATGAGTTTGCCGTGATTTTAAAAGGGGTGGGAGAAGAACTGCTTGAAACGATCATGCTACGTGCACGTCAGATTGCTGATGAAGAGCACCTGTCTGAAGATGGTTTAAAAGTCAGTTTTTCAATGGGGAGCGCTACAACAGGCTCTCCTTCACGATTACAGGATGCAATCAAGGCGGCAGACATGGCGATGTATCAGGATAAGAGAACCCGTAAATTAAAGTAAACGGGCTTTCAAACTCTGAAGTAACAACCCTAAATCAGATCTTTTTTTCTGCCTTCTGATAATTATACCGTAGACGTTCTTGACTTCACTGTCTCGCTGTACTAACGTCGGTAAAATTTATCACCGCGAGGTAGCAAAGCCATGCCGCTCGAAAACCTTCCTGAAGGATTAACCTTTGATGATGTGCTGCTTGTCCCGGCCCATTCCCTTGTTCTGCCCCGAGATGTAAACCTGTCCACACGACTTTCCCGCAACATCCCACTTAATATACCGCTGGTCAGTGCTGCCATGGATACGGTCACCGAATCCCGCGCTGCCATTGCCATGGCCCGTGAAGGCGGTATCGGTATTATCCATAAGAATTTTTCCATTGAAGCGCAAGCCCAAGAGGTTGACAAGGTCAAGAAGAGCGAATCCGGCATGATCGTTGACCCGATCACCATGCGGCCGACCCAGAAGATTCGCGAAGCACTTGAGATGATGTCAAGGTACCGTATCTCCGGTGTACCGATCACCAAGGCCAATGGTAAGTTGGTGGGTATTTTGACCAACCGTGACCTGCGTTTTGAAACCGATTACGACCTGCCTATTTCAGCTCGCATGACCAAGCGCAACCTGGTTACGGTTCCGGTGGGTACTACACTGGAGCAGGCCAAAGAGCATCTGAAACACACCAGGGTAGAAAAGCTGCTGGTGGTTGATGATGCCCGCTTTCTGAAGGGTTTGATCACCATTAAAGATATTGAAAAGGTAAAAAAGTACCCCAATTCCTGCAAAGACAGCCTGGGGCGTCTGCGGGTAGGCGCTGCGGTTGGCCCCACTGCCGAGATGGAGGCCCGCATGGAGGCCCTGATCAAGGCTGGTGTTGATGTGGTGGTTATTGATACTGCCCACGGCCATTCCCAAGGGGTTATTGATGCAGTCATTCGTGCCAAATACACCTTCCCTGGGGTCGAGATTATTGCTGGCAATATCGCCACAGCCGAAGCCGCTGCTGCCTTGATCAAGGCTGGTGCTGATGGTATCAAGGTGGGGATCGGACCAGGCTCCATTTGTACCACCCGTGTTGTAGCCGGGGTAGGGGTACCACAGATTACTGCCATTATGGAATGTGCCCGTGTTGCCCATCAGCATGGTGTACCGGTTATCGCCGATGGTGGGATCAAGTTTTCAGGCGATCTGCCCAAAGCGGTCACCGCCGGTGCTGATGTCATCATGATCGGATCACTCTTTGCTGGCACTGAAGAATCACCTGGTGATACGGTTCTGTATCAGGGGCGTACCTACAAGAGTTACCGTGGCATGGGCTCCATTGGTGCCATGAAGGAAGGCAGTAAGGATCGATACTTCCAGTCTGATGTGGGTGATGATGTTAAACTGGTGCCGGAAGGTATTGAAGGGATGGTGCCGCTACGTGGACCGCTGTCAGCCAATATCCATCAGCTGATCGGTGGTCTGCGTTCCGGTATGGGCTACACCGGCAGCGCCACCATTAAAGAACTGCAGGATAATGGCCGCTTTATCCGTATTACCGGTGCTGGCCTGAAGGAATCCCACGTACATGATGTAACCATTACCAAAGAAGCCCCTAACTACCGGGCAAGTTAAGGATAGATACTGTATGAGTTCTACTGATATTCACAGCCAGAAGATTCTGATTCTCGACTTTGGTTCCCAGGTTACCCAGCTGATTGCACGACGTATCCGTGAACAGTCGGTCTACTGCGAGATTCATCCCTATAATATGGGGCTTGAAAAGATCAAAGCCTTTGCGCCACAGGGAATTATCCTCTCCGGTGGTCCAAGTAGTGTCTATGACGCGGAAGCACCCCATTCCGATGCCGGTGTCTATGAGTTGGGTGTGCCAGTGCTTGGGATCTGCTACGGCATGCAACTGATGACCAGTCAACTGGGTGGCAAGGTAGAACGTTCTGATAAGCGTGAATTTGGCCGTGCAGCTATGAACATTGATGATACAACGGATCTCTTTTCCGGTCTGGCTGGCAAGGAAGAGGTCTGGATGTCCCATGGCGACAAGATTGAGCAGATGCCTAAGGGTTTCTGCGCCATCGCCCATACTGACAACACTCCGGCTGCAGCCATGAAGGATGAAAAACGTCGCCTGTATGCCGTGCAATTTCACCCGGAGGTTGTCCATACCCCTAAAGGTGCAGAGATTTTGGGAAACTTCGTCTTTGCCGTTTGCGGATGCCAACCGATCTGGACCATGGCCAACTTCATTGAAACCGAAATCGCTGCTGTCCGCGAGAAAGTGGGCAAAGGCAAGGTTATTTGCGCCCTGTCCGGCGGAGTGGATTCATCAGTGGTCGCGGTATTGCTGCATAAGGCGATTGGTGATCAGCTGCAGTGTATCTTTGTTAATAACGGTCTACTGCGCAAGGGTGAGGCAGAAAAGGTTGTTAACCTCTTTACCCGTCATTTTAAGATAAACCTTGATTATGTTGAAGCATCTGATCGATTCCTAGATAAACTCAAAGGGGTCACTGATCCTGAGCAGAAGCGGAAGATCATTGGTAATGAATTCATCTATCTCTTTGAAGACGAGGCCAAGAAGATCGGGACAGTGGACTGGCTGGCACAGGGGACTCTGTATCCTGATGTAATTGAATCGATCTCCATTAAAGGTCCGTCAGCAGTGATCAAAAGTCACCATAACGTAGGTGGCTTGCCAGACCGGATGAAGATGAAGCTGATTGAACCTGTACGGGAACTGTTTAAGGATGAGGTCCGTCTGCTGGGAAAAGAACTTGGCCTGCCGGATGAGGTAATCCATCGCCAGCCGTTCCCCGGACCTGGTCTGGCAATCCGCTGTATTGGAGAGATCACGGCAGATCGCCTGGAGATTCTGCGGGAATCAGATGCGATTGTACTGGATGAAATTCGTAAAGCAGGGCTCTACCGCGAGATATGGCAATCCTTTGCCGTATTACTGCCTGTTCGCTCCGTTGGTGTCATGGGGGATGCCCGTACCTATGATTACACCATTGCCCTGCGTGCCGTAAATTCACTGGACGGTATGACCGCCGACTGGGTCAAGCTGCCCTATGAGGTGATGGGCAGCATCTCATCACGGATCATCAATGAGGTTAAAGGGGTTAACCGGGTGGTCTATGACATCAGCCAGAAGCCACCGGCAACCATTGAGTGGGAATAAGGGATACTGAAAGCAGGAGGGGCCATGCGTAAATCGTTACTGACAACCTGTATTGTTATCTGCAGTGTCTTTATGATCTCTCTGGCAGCTTCTGCCAAAACTCTGGTTCTTGAGGGCAACCTTGATGGCGCAATTGCTATGCGTCAGTCTATGGAGTTTTCAGTTAATAAAGGAACAGTTTCCAGCTTTTCATTCAAGTTTGCCCTGCCAGCTACCTTTACAACCAGGACCGTCAGCCAAAGGGTTGACGGTCTTGATATTGCCTTGTCTCCTCAACCGACCAGTTCAACTGTTGAAACTGACCGTTTTGGCAATAAATTTCAGCGGGTCAGCTGGAACGACGTCAGTCAGGACATCCGTGTTAACCTGAGTTATACCGCCAATGTCCATACCCAACTGACAGATATGGCAAGCAAGACAGCATTTCCGCTGGGCAACCTTGCCTCAAAAGAGTCCCTGTATCTGCAGCACACCGATATGGTGCAAGGTGACTCTGCAATCAAATCTCTTGCCCGTCAACTGACCAGTGGTGCCCAAAATGAGTATGAGGCAGTATCGGCAATCATCAACTGGGTCACTGACAACATTGAATATACCTTTAACCCGCCTCAGTACGATGCTTCCTATACTCTTTCAACCAAAAGCGGTAACTGCCAGAACTTTGCGCACCTTTCCATTGCTCTGCTTCGCAGTTCAGGAATTCCAGCCCGAATTGTAGGGGGGATAACCCTGAAAGAGGCCTGGAAAGTACCCATTGATGCGAAGAACTCCATTGTTCAAAGTATGGGGCAGGGGGGACACGCCTGGCTGGAAGTCTATTTTCCTGACCTGGGATGGCTGCCCTATGACCCTCAACAATCACGTCAATTTACCTCATCACGTCATATCAAGCAGACCCATGGTCTGGATTCCCGTGATATTAACGATACCTGGAAGGGCGGCCCTTACCTGCCAGCCTACAATGAGCTGATTGAGGGGCGTTATACCTCTGATAATATCAAGTTAAAGATGAAACGCTACGCCAGCGCACCTCGTCCCTACATCCTGAGTAATGCGGTAACTGCTGGTGGTGCCGTTTCAGAAACGCCAGATACAGGACGTGTTATACCTCCTCCGGCTAAACACCCCCGTACAGAGTCCAAGACAGATGTGGCATCAGCCAGGCCGACACCTCCTCCACAAGGCTCCGGTGCTGGCCCTGCAGAGACCCGTTTTATCAGTGATGATGATTCATCTGATGAGGATCAACCCAAGCCGGTAAAACCGGTAAAACCAAAACAACCGACCAAGGTGGGACCAAAGACACCTAAGATTATTGTTTCCAAGCCGCCGGTTATTGTTGAGCCTGCTCACAAGAAACCACGTCCCGGTACTGTTCTGGCCTTTGGTAATATGGATTTCCCCGCACTGGTTAATCTGTATAACGTCAAGGGAGATACCGGCACCCGTGTCTTTGAGCGTGAGACATCTGAGTACGTTACCTCAAAGCATATCTTTGCCCAGGCAATACAGGTCAAGGACCGGATGAGTCTGGAAAAAATTTCCTTGGCCATGCGTAAGTTTGGCGGTGATGGTTCAGTCTATATTGATCTGGTTAAGGACAAAGGTGGTAAACCTGATATCATGCAGGGAACCCGTTCCAATCTACTGGATCTGGAAAAAATTCCAAGGAAGCCGGGCTACTATTGGGTTGATTTTTCATTTCCCCCTGATGGTAACAAGCCACAGCAGCTCGCACCAGGTAAGTACTGGATTGTCTTCCGTGCCTCAGGTGAAGCGATCATGAACTGGCTCTTCACACCGGGTAAACCTTACGGGGAAGGGGATGACACCCGCTCTACCGCCAAAGGGTTCCAGTGGGAAGATATTCTAAATTATGATTTTGTCTTTAAGGTAAACGGCAAGGCCATCTAAGATGCGGCCAACTTGGCTACTGGTAGGAGTCCTGCTGCTTGTGGCTGGTTGCTCTCAGCAAAATAGGGAGCCGACAGTTGCCAGACAAACAACGACAACTGCGGTTACACTGTTTGCTGAACTGTGTGCTGCCTGTCATGGTAGTCAGGCCAGGGGTGGAGTCGGGCCAGACCTGTCAGCATCCCGTTACAAATACGGTAAAAACAGGTCTGCAATTACAAAAAGTATACTGGATGGACGTGCCGGCGGGATGCCGGCCTTTGGCAGTCATCTGAAGCCGGAAGAAGCAGCAGTATTGGCAGAGTATCTGCTTTCGTTATAGTACCTATTTTCCAGAGGAGGCACGACTGTGGCGGGAATCAGCTTTGAAGAGGTAATGTTTACGGTCATGACGGCCACCCAGGACACTTTTAAGTGTTACATGAATATTGAGCTGTATGCTGGCCATGTGGATCGCAAGGTGGCACCGGTTGATTCTGATATTACCGGTATTATTGGTGTTGCCGGTGATCGTGTTGGCTATATTATTGTGGCTGCAGACCGGGCAACCGCACAATTGGTGGCCCGTGAGATGCTGATGGATGATGAACCTGATGAGGATTCAATCCGGGATGCCATAGGTGAACTGATTAATAACATCGCTGGTGCTTTTAAGACCAAGTATCATGATCAGTACGGTAACGTGGCCATGGGGCTTCCGCTGGTGGTGTCAGGGCAATTACGTACCGTAACTGAGCCTGCAGAAGAAGGGGCCAGTATGAATGTTCAGTGCAAAGGGGTTACCATTCCCTTTACCAACAAGGACGGCAGCGCCAATCTGAAAGTCATGATCTACATGTAATGATTGATTTTATTTCTGTTTTAGCCCGCTACCAGGCATTGTTATCAGAAGTAGATGCCTGGTTCACGCACTGCAGCCTCGCGGCAGGTGATCAGATTGCCTGTCAGCGGGGCTGTTCTGCATGCTGTCGCGGCCTGTTTGATATCACCCTGTTGGATGCCCGACTGTTACGGGAAGGGTTTGAGCAGCTTTCACAAGATATACAACAGACGGTAACAGCTGCTGCGAAGCAAAACATTGCTGGTATCAGAAACAGCTGGCCTGATTTTGATCAGCCGTATCTGTTCAATAGCTACCCGGAAGAAGAATGGGATCTGGTTATGCCGGAAGAGGATGAAACCCCCTGTCCTCTGTTGGGACAGGATGGGCTTTGCCTGGTGTATCAGTATCGTCCCATGACGTGCCGGTTGAACGGCATTCCGATGGTGGATACGTCTGGCGAGATTCTGTTTGATGAATGGTGCAGTCTTAACTTTAGTGATGTAGATCCACTCAAGATGCAGGAGCTACGCTTTCATTTTAATGATATTTTTACCCAGGAACAGCTCTTGTTCAGAGAGTTTACCCAGCGCTTGTTTGGTAAGCCGTTTAATGAGCTGGATACCGTCATTCCAGCAGCTGTACTAATTGATTTCAAAAACTTAAGTATACCGGAGCAGGTGTGGAAACAAAGAACTACCTGACACCCACAGAAACCATCAATGCCATTGTACAGAGTGGTAAGCGGGTTACGACCCAGTGTCGGCGTCGTACATTTCTGCTGTCACTACTGGCTGGATTTTATATCGCCTTTGGAGCGCAACTCTCCACGGTAGTACTCCACGATGCCGCCGGTTTCGTTGGTATGGGTATAGCCAGACTTTTAGCAGGAATGGTTTTCTCTTTTGGCCTGATGCTGGTGGTAGTTTGCGGTGCAGAGCTCTTTACCGGTAATAGCCTGCTGGTTTCTTCGGCTCTGGATGGTGAAATTTCCTGGCTAAAATTGATCGAAAACTGGTCTATTGTCCTGCTTGGCAATCTGCTGGGTGCGCTTTTTATGGCCTGGCTTTTGTACGAATCCCAACTCTGGCAAGGTGGTACCATTGCAAAACAGGTGCTTGCTACGGCTACTGCCAAAAGTCAACTCTCCTTCTGGGTCGCGTTTGTGCGGGGAATCCTTTGCAACTGGCTGGTCTGCCTGGCTGTTTTTATGGCTGTGGCTGCGCGGGATGTAAGTGGTAAGCTACTTTCCTGTCTGGTGCCGATCACTGCATTTGTGGCCAGTGGTTTTGAGCACTCCATTGCCAATATGTATTTTATTCCTGCAGGGTTACTGCTTAAGTCCGGTTTGGGTCTCACAGAGTCCTCATTAACTTGGAGTGCCTTCCTGTTTGGTAATATCCTTCCGGTAACCATGGGTAACATTGTAGGTGGAGTTTTGTTTGTGGCCTGCGCCTATTCGTATGTGCATTTACCTCGAAACCGGCGCTAGGCTCTCCTTGCAATTCCTTGGTTGTTCCGCTACTATTTCTCGGCTATGAAATCACTTACCAGACAACTGCATATAGGCCCGGTGGCTGTTGGTGGAGGCGCTCCCTGCGCTGTCCAGTCCATGTGTTCCACCGATACTCGTGATGTTAAAGCAACCCTTACCCAGATCCAAGCACTGACAGAAGTAGGCTGCGAGATTGTTCGTTGCGCAGTACCTGACGCCGATGCAGCGGATGCCTTGGCCACCATTAAGGCCCAGAGCCCGATTCCGGTTGTTGCTGACATTCACTTTGATTACAAACTAGCCCTAAAGGTGCTTGAGGGGGGCATTGATGGTCTGCGCCTTAATCCCGGCAACATTGGTGAGCACTGGAAAGTTGCAGAGGTAGTAAAATCTGCTGCTGAGCGCAAAGTACCGATCCGTATCGGGGTTAATGCCGGTTCTCTTGAAAAACATCTGCTTGAAAAATATGGACATCCCACCGCTGAGGCAATGGTTGAATCTGCACTGGGGCATATCCGTATCCTTGAGCAGTTGAACTATCAGGAGATCAAGGTATCACTCAAGGCATCTGATGTACCCAAGACCGTCGAGGCTTATCGTCTGCTGTCCAAACAGGTTAATTACCCCCTGCATATCGGTATAACTGAGGCAGGTACCATCTTTTCCGGCACGATCAAGTCTTCAGTAGGGCTTGGTATCCTACTCTATGACAGGATTGGCGATACCCTGCGGGTTTCCTTAACCGGTGATCCGGTGGATGAGGTGCGGGTAGGGTATGAAATCCTTAAATCGCTGGGGCTGCGGCAACGGGGTGTTAATTTTGTTTCCTGTCCCACCTGTGGCCGTTGCCAGATTAACCTGATTAAGGTTGCTGAAGAGGTCGAGAAACGCCTGCAGTCTGTTGATAAAAGGATTACCGTGGCGGTAATGGGCTGTGCGGTGAATGGCCCGGGTGAAGCACGTGAAGCGGATGTCGGTGTGGCTGGAGGCAAAGGAGAAGGACTGATTTTCCGTAAAGGAGAGGTTGTCCGAAAGGTGGCTGAAGCTGAACTGGCAGATGCTCTACTGGAAGAGATCAATAACCTGTAACAACGTATCGGGGCGATTATGCGAAGTTTAATTGTTGATGATGACGATATGGGGCGTCTGATGCTGGCCAGTTTTCTGGAAGAGTTTGGCCTCTGCGATCAGGCTGAAAACGGACAGCAGGCCCTTGAACTGATTGATGCTGCGTCAGTAACAGCATCTCCCTACAACCTGATCTGTCTGGATATTGTCATGCCGGTCATGGATGGTACTGCGACCCTGCGCGGTATTCGGGAACGGGATCAACAACAAGACAGACGTACCAAGGTGTTTATGATCTCTGCCTGCAGTTCCCCTCAGGATATTGAAGATGCCTTTTTTGAAGGTGATTGTGATGACTACGTGGTAAAACCGTTCCAGCGGGAAGCCGTAAGCCAAATGTTGCAGCGTCATAAATTAATATAAGGTGGTTTAATTATAATGCGTTATACACAATTCTTTATTCCAACACTTAAAGAAACTCCATCCGATGCCGAGGTGGTCTCACACCAGCTAATGATGCGTTCCGGCATGATTCGTAAGATTGCTGCAGGCATCTACACCTACATGCCTCTGGGGTTGCGATCAATCCGTAAGTTTGAGCAGATTGTACGGGAAGAGATGAACAGGGCAGGTGCTATTGAGTTGCTTATGCCGGGAGTTCAGCCGGCTGAACTCTGGATAGAGTCCAAGCGTTGGGCTCAGTATGGTAAGGAACTGCTGCGCTTCAAGGATCGCAAGGACAACGAATTCTGCATGGGACCAACCCATGAAGAAATAATCACCGACATTGCCCGACGCGAAGTTAAAAGCTACCGTCAAATGCCGATCAATTTCTACCAGATTCAGACCAAATTTCGTGATGAAATTCGCCCCCGCTTTGGCCTGATGCGCGGCCGCGAGTTCATCATGAAGGATGCCTATTCCTTTGATGTTGATTCCTCTGCAGCAGATCTTTCCTATGACAAGATGTATCAGGCCTACAACCGTATCTTTGAACGTTGTGGTCTTAACTTTAGAGCGGTAGAGGCTGATACCGGTTCCATTGGTGGTTCAGCATCCCATGAGTTTATGGTACTGGCTTCTTCCGGCGAAGACGCGATTGTCTCCTGTAATGCCTGCCGTTATGCTGCTAACGTTGAAAAGGCTGAAGGAATCAAGCAACAGCAGGGTGGGGCAGGGCAGCAGGCCTTAACCAAGACCCATACCCCGGACAAGAAGACCATTGCAGAGGTTGCGGAATTTCTGGATATTCCTCAATCAGGAACGGTCAAGGCCCTGGTGCTATCCAACGGTGAAGGACAGTTTGTGATGGCTCTGGTGCGGGGTGACCATGAACTGAATGAGCTTAAGCTAAAAAACCGTCTGGGCTGGGATGAAATTCAGATGGCCACTGATGATGAAATCCTGCGCTTTACCGGCTCACTTCCCGGCTTTCTTGGACCTCTGGGACTAAAAGAAGAGCTACTGGTGGTGGCTGATTGTGCTGTTGAAGTCATGTCCGATTTTGTCATTGGTGCTAACGAGACAGATCAACATTATACTGGTGCCAATGCAGGCCGGGATTTCCCAATCAGCCAAATTGCCGATATCCGTCTGATCGGTGCCGGTGATCCTTGTCCTCGCTGTTCAGGTGGTATTCTGGAGGTCTGGCGCGGGATTGAGGTAGGGCACGTATTCAAGCTGGGCACCAAATACTCAAGCAGCATGAATGCCACCTATCTTGACAAAGATGGCAAGGAACAGATTATCTTTATGGGCTGCTACGGCATTGGTATTGGTCGTACAGTGGCTGCGTCTATTGAACAGAACCATGATGACAATGGTGTAATCTGGCCCTTGCCTTTGGCCCCGTTCCATTGTTCGGTTGTGGCGATCAATGCCCAGAAGGATGAGGCAGTTATGGCTGCAGCCCAGGATATCCATGACCGTCTTGAGGCCGCCGGTGTTGAGGTGCTGCTGGATGATCGTGACGAACGTCCTGGTGTTAAATTCAAGGACCACGATCTGATCGGCATTCCATTGCGGATCGTTGTAGGTGGCAAAAACCTGGCAGAAGGCAAGGTTGAATTCAAGCAACGAGCAGGCGGTGAAATGCAGCTGCTGGTGCCGGAGCAGGCAATTGAAACAGTTATTGCACAGGTTAAGGCGGCCTGCGGAGGTAACCGATGAGCAGCGCTGCTATTTGGGATACCCAGCATGAGTGCATGCCCCGTGAGGAACTGGAACAACTTCAGCTTGAACGGTTACAGGCCACGCTCAACCGCGTTTATAAAAACGTTAGTTGTTATCAAAACAAGTTTAACGAGCTGGGGATTGTACCGGAAGATATCACCTCACTGTCTGACCTTTCCCGCCTGCCGTTTACCACTAAGGAAGATCTGCGTCTGAACTATCCCTACGGTATGTTTGCAGTGCCTTTGCGTGAAGTGGTTCGGATTCATTCGTCATCAGGCACTACCGGTAAGCCGACGGTGGTTGGCTATACCAAGCATGATCTCAAGACCTGGTCAAACTTGGTGGCCCGTTTTATGACAGCTGCCGGGGTAACCCCGGACGATGTCGTCCAGATTGCTTTTGGCTATGGCCTGTTTACCGGTGCTTTTGGTTTGCATTACGGCTCCGAAGCCATTGGTGCTGCGGTCATTCCCATGGGCGGTGGCAATACTGAAAAACAGATCATGATCATGCAGGACTACCGGACCAGCGTCCTGGTAGGTACCCCCAGCTATGCCTTGACCCTGGCTGATCGGCTGGAAAAGATGGGAATTGACCCCAAATCACTTTCTTTGAAGGTTGGGCTGTTTGGTGGTGAACCCTGGTCAGAAGCGATGCGGATTGAGATTGAGCAACGGCTACAGATCAGTGCCACTGACAACTATGGGCTGTCCGAGGTGATTGGTCCTGGAGTGGCTGGCGAATGTCAGAATAAATGTGGTATGCATATCGCCGAAGATGCGTTTATTGCAGAAATAATTGATCCTGAAACTGGTGCCGTGCTGCCGCCTGGAAGTGTGGGAGAGTTGGTGCTAACCAGCCTGACTAAAGAAGCCTTCCCAATGATTCGCTATCGTACCCGTGACATCACGAGCTTGATCTATGAACCCTGCGCCTGCGGCAGGACCCTGGCACGGATGAAAAAAACCATGGGTCGCAGTGATGATATGTTGATCATCAAGGGAGTTAACGTATTCCCATCCCAGATTGAAGAAATACTATTTGCTATTGAAGGGTGTGAGCCGCACTATCAGTTGATTGTTCAGCGCATAGGCACCAGTGATGTTCTTGAAATTAATATTGAAGTTACTGAACATATATTCTTTGATGAGATGAAAAAACAGCGCGCTTTTTTAGAGTCTGTTGAACGTAAAATTCATTCAGCCCTGGGTGTTGGTGCTACGGTTAAGTTGGTAGAACCCAATAGTATTCCTCGTCATGAAGGCAAGGCCCAACGTGTGATCGATAAACGAAGCCTGTAACTCTTCTTGTATTGCCTTTTTTTAACATTTCATGCTATTCAATAACAATCTCAGGTCAGCCGCAACGCTTCCGGTGCTGCGGCTTTTCTGTGTAAATTCATTGTGTTGGAGTTGCCTGCGGTGTTGTGTACTAAACTTATGTTGTCCCCGAAGCTGAAGTTCTCGTTTTTTGTCCTGTCCTTATTGATTCCGGTTACACTCACAGCCTGTCAGGATCATACCAAATCTGCTGAAGCACCTGTCCAGAAGGTTGTACAGTCTGCAACATCAAGTAGTGCTGCTGTTAAACCGCTTCAGCCTAAAGGATTTGATCAGCGTAGCAGCTGTATCGGTTCTGAACTGCCAACGCAATCTCAGATAAGTTCTGCCAGGGCTGCCAAGATCAAATTTAACGCCGGTGAAGACCCTGAATTTGCTCGTCGTAAAGGCTGGCCTAAAAAATATCCAACCCCTCTGGCAGGCTCTATTTTGCCACAAAAACGGATAGTGGCGTATTACGGCAATCCACTTTCTAAACGTATGGGGGCCTTGGGCGAATTTCCCAAAGACGAGATGCTAAAACGCCTCAAGGCAGAGGTTGTTAAATGGGAAAAGGCTGATCCAGGTATGCCTGTCCAGCCGGCGTTACACCTGATTGCTGTGGTTGCTCAGGGGGCTCCTGGCAAGGCAGGTAAATACCGTCTGTTTATGACCAATGAGCTGATTAATCAGGTCTATGGTTGGGCTAAAGAGGCAGGTGCTGTACTGTTTATTGATATCCAGACCGGTCATGATGATATTCGCACTGTTTTGCCACAATTTGAGTGGATACTTAAAAACCCTGATGTTCATCTAGGTATTGATCCAGAGTTCAATCTAATTTCCAGTAAAGTAAAACCTGGCAAAAAAATCGGCACCTATGACGCTGCAGATATCAACTTTGCCAGCAACTATCTCAAAGATCTTGTTCAAAAATATAAACTACCGCCCAAGGTGTTTACGGTGCATCGATTTACCCGCAACGGTGTCACTAATGCAGACAAAATAGTGCTGCGTCGGGAAGTGCAGATTGTTATGCATATGGATGGCTGGGGAGCCCCATGGTTAAAACGTGATTCGTACAAAGATTATATTGTTGCTGAACCGGTCCAGTTTACCGGATTCAAATTGTTTTATCACAACGATACAAAGAAGGGCGATCCACTCATGCTTCCCCAGGATCTGCTAAAACTGAATCCTAAGCCGATTTACATTCAGTACCAGTAATTGCAGTAGCTTAACTGTAAAAAATACAAGCTTATCATACTTTACATAATATAGCTTATGGGCGATTGCGATGAGGCCCAGCATAGGCCTATTTGATATAAGACTTGCAAATCACACGGAATACCGGTAGTGTAACGCCGCACTTCAGATAGAGCAAACAAAGGAGCAACCAGCTGCATGAGCAAAGAAGAAGCAATTGAAGTTGAAGGTACGGTTATTGAACCATTACCGAATGCGATGTTTCGGGTCAAGCTGGAAAACGACCATGTTGTACTGGCTCATATTTCTGGTAAAATGCGCAAGTATTTCATCAAAATCTTGCCTGGCGACAAGGTGACGGTTGAGCTTTCTCCTTATGACCTGTCCCGTGGCCGAATCACCTACCGAGCCAAATAACAACCTTTCAAACACACAACAACACTGAACTCATGCTTGCTGCCATACGCAGTGCATGGGTTTTATGTTGTTATATCTATCTGATATTTAAAGGAGATTATAATTATGTTGTCTGTAGCTGATTTAAAAAAAGGCACCAAGCTCATTCTTGACGGTGATCCCTATATTGTGACCTCCTTTGATTTCGTTAAGCCTGGCAAGGGCCAAGCCCTTTATAAGTGCAAAATGAAAAATATGATTAGTGGCTCCAGTCTTGATCGCACCTATCGTTCTGGTGAAAACTTTGAACCTGCGGGTATGGATGAGCGTGATATGGAGTATCTGTACAAAGAGGGCACCCACTATACCTTCATGGATCAACAGAGTTATGAGCAAGTTGTGATGGAAGAAGATGCTGTTGGTGATGCCAAAAACTTTCTGCTTGAAAACACCAAGGTTTCTGTACTTTTGTTCGGTGAGAAACCAATCGGCGTAACCTTACCTAACTTCATTAACCTTCGTGTTACCCAAACTGATCCCTGGTTAAAAGGTGATACGTCCGGTAGTGACTCAAAACCTGCCACCGTTGAAACCGGCTATGTACTGCGTGTACCACCATTTATTGAAGAGAATGAACTGATTGTGATTGACACCCGTACCGGTGAATACTCAACTCGCGTTAAGGGATAATCGCTTGTCGCAATGTGGCGCTCTTCATAGCCGGGCGCAGGTAATGCAGGCCATACGACAGTTTTTTTCAGAACAGGGGTTTCTCGAAGTGGAGACCCCTGTTCGTATTCCTGCCAATGCACCGGAAGAATATATCGACCCTATCCCTACCCTTGCCTGGCAACTTCAGACATCGCCTGAAATTTGCATGAAGCGTCTCTTATGTCGCGGGTATGATAAAATATTTCAAATTAGCCGCTGCTGGCGATCAGATGAGCGAGGTTCCCGACACTTGTCTGAATTTACCATGCTTGAATGGTACCGCAGCAATGCTGATTACCATGATCTGATGCAAGACTGTGTCGGAC
>NZ_JAOTRZ010000038.1 GCF_030247655.1 Trichlorobacter sp.
GGCATGGTCTATGATCTTTGGTAACGATAATCCGTTGGTGCTGGAGATCGGCTGTGGCATTGGCGATTTTGTGGTTGCCATGGCAACCCGCCACCCGGAGCTTAATTTTATCGCCCTGGATTTCTACAACAAGGGCTGCCTGAAGAGCTGCAAGCGGGCAGAACGGGCAGAGCTGACCAATGTCAGGATTGTGCGGGATGAGGCCCGTACGTTTATTCGACGCTGCCTGCCTTTGGCTTCTTTGCAGGCGGTGTTTATCAACTGCCCGGATCCTTGGCCGAAACGCTGTCAGCGTAAGCGGCGACTGGTGAATCAGGAGTTTGTCAGCTTTATGGAACCGTATCTAAAACCTGGGGCACTCTTTCATTTTGCCACAGATTTTGATGATTACGGGGTTGATGTGGCCAACCTGCTGCGCCGACAGACGGGATTTGAAAATCTGCTGGCACCTGATCACTGGCGTCATGATCTGGAGGGGTTTCCCCGTACCAAGTATATGCTGAAGTTTATGACTGAAGGTAAAGAGATCTATTTTGTGCAGTATCGTCGACGTGTTGACGGACAGGATCAGGAGGTACAGCCATGTCTGATAACGGCGTGAAGCGGAGTATCAATATATTCAGGCCGCTGCAGGGAACCATGCGGGGTGAGGTGCAGGTGATCGCCCTGTTGCTGGCAGCCTGTCTGCTGGCAGTGGTGGGGACCCAGGTGGGGATATGGGTTTTGGAGGAATCTATTGATGGCTTCTGGCTGACAGAGCTGGTCTTCTTTAATCTGCCGATTCATTTCTGGATTTCAGGACAGTTTCTGCCGTTACTGTTTATTGTGCTGGGGCTGGTCTTCAACCTCTGGATGGATCGCCATGAACTGCGGCGGATGGAGGGAACCATTCGCTTCAGGGCGACCGGTCGCAAAAAAGGGGAGGTGCCCTGATGGTGGCTAAAGGCGTACAGTTTATACCACTTCTGATGGTTGCCGGGATGTTCCTGCTCTTTATTGTCAGCGGTCTGGGCAGCAAGATGCGTCAGACCAGTGATTATGGCTTTTCGGGCAGCTACAGTGGTCGGGTTGGCAGTGGGGCAGCCATTGCCAGCAACTGGATGAGCGCTGCCAGTATCCTGGGGCTGGCCGGACTTTTCTATCTGAAAGGCTATTATGCCATGGCCTTTGTGATTGGCTGGACCGGCGGCTATGTGCTGCTGCTGGTGCTAATGGCAACCCAGATCCGGCGCTTTGGCAAGTTTACCGCCCCTGATTTTGTCGGTTTCCGTTATGAGTCAGCCACTGCCCGTACCCTGGTAGCCCTGATTTCAATCGTTATATCAGTCATCTATTGTGTAGCCCAGTTCAGGGGGATCGCTTTGCTGGTCTCCTGGCTCTTTGGGCTGCAATACAAGGAAGCGGTCCTGACCGGCGCTGCCCTGCTGGTTGCCTTTGTGGTGGTTTCCGGCACTCTGGGGGTAATCAGAAACCAGCGTCTGCAGTATTTTGTGCTGATCACTGCTTTTGTGCTGCCGTTGATGTTTATCAACCGTAAGTTGGGTTATTTCTGGGTGTTACCGCAGTTCGGCTACGGCGAGGCAATTACAACACTGCAGGAACAGTTTGGTTTTTTCTGGTCAGAGCCGTTTGCCTCCATTTCACTTTTTCAATGGCTGGCACTTTGTTTTACCCTTATGTTTGGCACCGCCGGACTGCCCCATGTACTTTCCCGCTTTTATCTGGCTCCCAGTATGCGTGATGCCCGTTGGGGGGTGGTCTGGGGCCTGTTTTTTATCTCACTTATCTACTGGTCTGCCCCGGCCTACGGGGTGCTGGCCCGCCTGTTTGATGCCCGGGCCGGTAATGCCTTTAAACTTCCTGATCCAGCCCAGGCCGATCTGGTGACCCTGACTGCTGTTACTCAGGCCGGTCTGCCGGTCTGGGTGGTGGGGTTGCTGGTGGCCGGCGGTATGGCTGCGGCCTTTTATGCTGCTGGCGGTCTGTTGCAGTCCGGTGCTGCTGCCTTTGCCTATGACATCTACCCCCGTCTGATCCGTCCTGGCGCAACGGATAGCGATAAGGTGACCGTGGCCAAAGGGGTTTTTCTGGTTCTGGCCGGGATTGTGATGGCATTTTCCCTGAACCAGGTGGGGTTAATTGCCGAGATCGCTGCGGTAGCCTTTGCCCTGGCCGGTAATACAATTTTTCCTGCCTTTCTGCTGGGGATCTGGTGGAGTCGTACCAATGCTGCCGGTGTGGTGACCGGTATGCTGATTGGCGTCCTGATTACGTTTTCATCATTATTACTGGGGGATCTGGTCCCGCTGGTGAAAGTGATTTTCCCCCTGACCTCATCGGCCTTTATCGGTGCACCAGTTGTTGCTCTGGTGATGATTGTGGTTTCGCTGCTTACCCGTCCCCCTTCAGATGAGATGGTGGCCTTCCTGATTCGCGATGTTCACGACACGGGAGGGAAGTAATGGCACTGCTGCTTGCAAAGGGTGAAGATTTTGCTTCCTGGCGCGGGGTGGAGGAGTTTGCGGTTGCCTATCGTGAGGCCGCGGTCAGGCTGGCAACCCGGAAACATCCGGGAGGGATCGCTCATCTGCTGGAATTGATGGAAGATCTGATAGCCGTTGTGGATCAGGAAAATAGTGCCATGCAGCAAGAGCTTGATCGATTGGTGGATGAGTTGGCCCATGCCTCTGAGCAGGGGCAGCTGCGTAGCTTGCTGGTCGGCTTTTATGATCGTGCCTATCACCATTTTGCCCGTTTTGGTTCGCCGGTTGCGCTGTTTCGTATGAGCGAGACCTTCCTGCAGGCCTTGGCAGATTGTTGCCTGCGCTTGGCACAGCAGCAGATAGAAGAGCCTTTGCCGCCTGTTGCGTTGATTCTTATGGGGCCGGCGGGTCGCCGTGAAGCAACCCGTTTTTGTCGGGTGCAGCTGGCGTTGGTCTGGGATGGTGAGGCGTCTGAGGAGCTGATGGTGCAGCTGGGAGAAGAACTGGCTGCCTGGCTGCGGGTCTGTGGCGTTAATCTTGAGGAAACCATCACGCCGCTTAATTCTGACTGGCGTGGCAGTCTGGAGCAATGGCAGGCCCGCCTTGAGACGGCTGCGGCCAGGAACGATCAACGGATGCTGATTGAACTGTTGCGTCTGGCAGACAGAACCGTGCTGGTCAGTGAAGACAGCGTTGCTGACAGGTTTGGCAGTATCTGTCAAACCTACCTTCGTCAGCGGATATTTATTGGTAATCTGGTTGATCGTTGTCTGACACTCTCCAACGGCATCGGCATGATGGGCAGCCTGAAACTTGCAAAGAGCGGCCCCCATCGGGGTGGTTTCTCGTTGCTTGATCACGCCTTTTTACCCCTTGCTGCGGCGGTTGGCGGGCTGTGCCTGATGCACGGGGTAGATCTGGTGGGCACGCCGGAGCGTTTGCGTGGGCTGGTACGGATCAGCAAGCTGGATGTTGATCTGGCAGAGCGGACCCTGCATGCCTGGCACTGTTTCAGTGGACATCGCATCTCTCTTGAACAGTCTGCCATTCCCGGACAGGACTGCCGTGATATTCTGTATCTCCTGCCATCAACCCTGAAGGCTGCAGAGGCTGAACGTCTCAGGATCTCACTGGAAACCGTTGCCGATCTGCAGCGTTATCTGCAGGTGAGTTTTGGTGCCTACACATGAGCACAGGTTTAAAGATATCGCTTTCAAGCGGATCTTTGTTTACCCTGCCAATGCGCCGGGCCTTTGAGCTGTCTGCAGAAGCCGGTTTTGACGGGGTCGAGTTGATCATCAATCAGGACTTTCAGCGAGTGAATCCGGTTAAATTCGTACGTTCTTTGCAGGAAATTGCGCCGATCAACTCCATTCATGCCCCCTTTATGCCGCTGGACGGCTGGGGTGGACCGATCCAGTCGCTGTTTCACAGTATTGAGCTTGCTGCAGATACCGGTATCCCGCTGGTGAATTTCCACCCCCCTTCCTGGATGGGACTGGAGATCGGATTCTGGCGCTGGTTGTATCGAATTCGTGATTTCCAAAAGGAGATCGGCCTTGATGGTGAGGTGCTGGTCACCATAGAAAATATGCCCTGTGTCGGTCGTTTTAAACTGAATCCCAATATCCTCTCTGCAACCGGGGATATGATTAACTTTATTCGTGATCACAATCTTTTTCTTACCTTTGATACCACCCATATGGGCTCGGGTAAGGCTAACTTTATCAACGACTTTTATCTGTTTTACGAATCAGGCCGGATTCGTAATATTCACTTCTCTGACTATGGTTTTGATAGGGAACACCTGATCCCTGGCCATGGACGCCTGCCCCTGACCCGCTTTCTGAACCACTTGAAAAATACTGATTACAATGGCTGTGTCACCCTTGAAGTCAGTCCCCACGAGTTTCCCAAAAATGAAGAGGTCATCCTGCAGAGTCTGAAAGAACTGCAGACCTACATGCGGGTTGAAACCGGGATGCTGCCGGTTGAGGCGATGGAGGATTTTGAGATGCCACCTGTCGATATTGACGAGGGAGATGGTAACGGATCTGACCAAGGAGGAACAGGGTATGACAGCACCAATAGTACTGGTTGAGATTACGGATGGTAGTGCCACCATAACAGTCAATAGGCCGTCCAGCATGAATTCCATGACGCTTGCCACGCTACAGGAGCTGGACAGGGTTGTGCGGGAACTGTCGGGCTCTACGGAGGTGCGGGCGGTCATCATTACCGGAGCAGGTGAAAAGGCCTTCATCGCCGGTGGTGATATCAGTATGTTAAAAAACCTGAGTCCTGTTGAGGCACGGGAATTGGCCCTGCTGGCACATGGAATCTGCAGCGCTATCGAGCAAAGCCCCAAGCCATTTATTGCCGCAGTTAACGGCTATGCCCTGGGGGGCGGTTGTGAGCTTGCCATGAGTTGCGATATCAGGATAGCCGCAGAACATGCCCGATTTGGTCAGCCAGAGATCAACATCGGTACCCTGCCCGGTTTCGGCGGCTCGCAACGCCTGCCCCGGTTGGTGGGTAAGGGCAGGGCACTTGAGATGATCCTGACTGGTGATATGATTGATGCTCAGGAGGCGTGGCGGATCGGCTTGGTGAACAAGGTCGTACCTCAGGCTGAGCTGATGAACGCGGCCAGATCCCTTGCAACAAAGTTGGCAGCCAAAAGTCAGATGGCGCTTAAACTCTGTAAAGAAGTGGTGGTAAATGGTCTGGAGATGGACCTTAAGCGGGCCTGCATCTACGAGGCGGATCTGTTTGCCTTGAGCTTTGCTACTGTAGATCAACAGGAAGGGATGACCGCCTTTCTGGAAAAGCGTGCACCGGTTTTCAGTGATCGCTAATCTGCTTGCGCAAGAGGCCAAGGCCTGGAGAGGACAAACAAAATGAGATCTGTTTTTTATACCCTGATGATCGGACTGGCAATTTTGTGTGGCCTGGTGACAACCTCTTCTGCAGCCGAGTGGCAACTGAAGGAGATGGGGATTGGCGTCTATGATGAGTCCCAAGGGTATGACACGGTGCTCACAGTGCTCCAGCGGGGTGAACGGTGGTCGCAGAAACAGTTGTATGAACAGGGCTGCTTTGCCAACGGTACTAAAAAATTTGGTGCCTGGCTGGTGGGTCCCCCGGTGGACAGCTACCTGAACCGTTTCGGAATGCCACAGTTTGGCTATAAATACCGTCTGACCGAGCCCTCCGGTAAAAGCAGCATGTTTGGGCCCCATGGTTTTTATAAACCAGGGTTTACCACTGTTTTCATCAATGCCGGTGGTCAGACCGGCTCCTGGAAGATCGAGTTTTATATCTGGAATCGTGACACCGGCGCAGAAACCTTGGTGGACAGCAGGGCGTTCGTCATAGAACCGTAAGCTTGTTTTGTCTCATGCCGGATACCAGGGGGGTGTATGGCTGGTTATAACTCAGTTACAGAGGGGCTTGTGAAAACATGTCCTTCCTCGTTAAGGCTCTTTTTGAACCGCTTTATACCGGCTTCACTGGTCTATATCAGCAGTATGCTGTTTCTTTTTCAGGTCGATGACCGCGCCCATAAAACCTTTTTGACCCAGATCGGTGTGAAAGCCGACTCTCAACTCCTCAGTCAACTACATGAGCATCTGCTGGGCTCACTGGTTCCTGTTGGCATCATCCTGTTTGTGGTTATGTCAGGAGTTTGCCTGCTGTTTGCCATTAAGCGCAAACAGCAGCTATGCAGCGATGCAGCGCTACAGGATCAACTCTACAAGACCCAGCTGTTGCTTGATTCAACCCAGGAAGGGATCTACGGCACCGACTACCAGGGGTGCTGTACTTTGGCCAATAAGGCCTGCGCCAGAATGCTGGGCTTTGACAGTCCAGAGCAGTTGCTGGGTCAACAGATGCATAACCTGATGCACCACACCAGAGCGGACGGCAGCCACTATCCGGCTGAGGAGTGTACAGCCCACCGGATGAGTGAAACCGGCGTGGTCAACGTGATTGAGAACGAGGTGTTTTGGCGCAGGGATGGCAGTTCCTTTCCGGTATCCTACAGTGTGCTGCCGATGCGGGATGGCCAGCAGTCGGTTGGTATGGTCTGTAGCTTCATGGATATAACGGAGAAACTACAGATAGAGGAACAGTTACGCCAGGCCCAGAAAATGGAGGCGGTGGGGCAGCTTTCAGGCGGTATCGCCCACGACTTCAATAACATACTTCAGATTGTATCCAACAATACAAGACTTGCTATGGAGCGTTTTGACAAGACGGATTCACTCTATGACAGCCTGCTGGAGATGATTACTGCAGTGGAGCGTGGTTCGAATCTGACCCGCAGCATGCTGGCCTTCAGCCGCAAGCAGTTTATGCGGATGAAACCACTGGAGCTGAACCGAATGCTGACGGATGCCTTGCTGCTGGGCCGGAAATTGTTGCCCAAAACGATTCAGCTTGAGTTTATCCCCTGTGAGGAACCGCTACATGTTACAGCTGACAGTACCTTGCTGCAGCAGGTGCTGTTCAATCTTCTGACCAATGCCCGTGATGCCATGCCTGCCGGTGGAACCATTACGGTTGCGACCAAAAAGGTACTGGTTCCTGATCAGGAGTTGTTGAGACTCCATAACTCTTCACACCGTGGGCCTTTTGCCCGCTTGCTGGTGACAGATCAAGGAAACGGTATTCCAGAAGAGATCCGTCAGAAGATATTTGATCCGTTTTTTACCACCAAAGAGGTGGGGCAGGGGACCGGGTTGGGACTCTCAATGGCCTTTGGCACCCTGCAGCAGCATGGGGGCTTTGTTTCCATAGCCTCATCCTCAGACGAAGGCACGACCATTGCTGTTTGTTTGCCGATTCAAGAGCCCGGTTCCTCTTGATCAGTATGTTGTCTCCAACCGAATATCCCCCTGCATGATTCCTTCATACAGCAGCAGTCTTTCCACTTGTATTGTATATCATAATATTATCAGTATTTTATCGCACCAAACTGGTCTGATTTACCAGTTTGGTGCATAGCAAAGCAATACTCCTCAACGGATCATTGTTGCCTGCCTGTCTTGGTACCACCATAATTAATTGTAGTAATATTAGCTGATTGCAATCAAGTGTTGCAAGTGCCCAGAAATTGGCACTGTCTGTGCTTACTAGAACAACAAGCAGTAACTGATGCAGTAAAAGGAGGATGTCATGAAAGCAACAATCATCAAAATGATCATAGCGCTGATCGGCGCAGGTGCAGCAGCAGCTTTTGCAGCAACAACCGGTGCAGGCGCTGAAGAGAACGGCCTGCTGATCTGGGCCTTCATAGGCTTTGGTGTCATGGTGATCATGGTGCAGGCGGTACCGGCCGTGATTCTGTTCGCCTCAATGCTGAAAGGGCTGTTTGCCCACTCAGATAAAGAGATTACCGCTAATAAACACTGAAGGGGCCAGTTATGAACCGGATCTTAATCGCTGAAGAGCACCCTGAATCCCGTAAGGTAATGGCAGACCTCTGTATGGAAGCTGGTTATAACGTGACCGTTACCACCACAGCTGCAGCAGTGCTGCAGGGGATCTTGAAGAAAACAGCACAAGTTATCTTGTTGGGGAGCAGCTTTGATGAACTGGCAGCAACAGATTTGATTCCGCTCTTTAAAAAGTGCTGCCGAAACCTGACCATCATACTGGTGTCAAATGAGGCTTCATTGCCGGTGATTCGCAAGATGCGTAACGAAGGGATTTTTTATCACCTGCTCAGGCCGGTGCTGCCGGAGGACAGGGAAGAGTTGAAGCAGGTCATCAACTGTGCCTTACACCAACCAAAGCGTTGTTACTGCTAATTGAAAAGGAGAAATGCCATGAAATCAACTGCAACTATCATCAACACCGTAACCCTGCTGCTTGCAAGCCTGACAACCGCCTTCGCCTCTGCCGGTCATGGAGATGTGGTCGATACGAGCCTGACCTATAACAGCGGCATTCTGGTTCTGGCCTTTGCCGGATTTCTGGCCCTGGTGGTTGTTGTTCAAACGATTCCAGCCGTCATTAGCCTGTACGGCATGATCAAGGGAGCAGCTGAAGCAGTTAAAAACAAGGAAGTTACCTCAACCAATAAGTAGTTAACCGATAGGAGGATACCACCATGTCAGCACTTTTCGATAGTATAGGCCATGTTAAATCTATCTACACCATGGTTGATTTTTACCAGTACATCAAGACCGTTGAGTACCTGATCTGTATTGCCTTCTTTGTCGGCTTTCCCATGTTCTACCGGTACATGATGAGCGGCAAAAACAGCAAACAGGAAACAGCACACTGATGTAGAACAGATAATTCCTCGCTTGGCAGGGTGTTTGAGGTAGAAGGCACTCTGCCAAGCGGTTTTTTCCGAGCAGTCTATTTCTGCAGGGTAACCCCCCCAAAGTAACCAACTCATGACCATAATCAAAACAGCTATACCCTACTATGGCTCCCTTACCTACGCAGGCAAAGGGTTTGAGCGGATCTTTTTTTTGCTGGAGTATGACGACAGAAGTGGAAATACCAGCAATGTCAATATGGGGGTCTGGGATGCCAGCGAACAGCCTCTTTTGGCTGCATGGCTGATTTCGCTGAATGTGAAGCAGCTTGTCTGTACACATATGCCTGAAAAAGAGATTAAGGAATCAATGCTGAAATCAGGGATCTGTGTGATGAACGCTTCAGATGAATCTGCAAGCAAAATCCTCTCAACACTCTGCCTGATCTGATTTTTTTCGAGATGATCAGGACTCAGAGGGACATTGCGGTGGTTGCTGGACTGGTTGGGTGCTAAAGATGTGATTGTTTTAGTTCTCAGAAAGGTTGATTCGCATATAATCAGATGGGGGTTGGTATATTCCGGCCCCCTTTGAGTTTGCGGTTTACTGTTTTGTAGAGCTTTGGCATACTGTGTCACATTAAAATGTATTCATGCTTCAAACTTGAACCTGTGTGGGGGGATGCCATGACCGTACGTGAAGAGTTGCAGGCTGTTGCGTGTGAGCAAAACCGTGATGCTGAACTGCCTGACAGTCTTCTGGCAGAGATTCTTGCCGTTGCTGAAACGGCAGCCCTGCCGGAGCATGAACCGGAACTGAAAAAGCTGATTGGTCAGCTACGCAATTTTGACCTGTATGCCGGTACCGGTTGTTTCAGTGAGACCTGCAGTGTTAAGGATATTTCAGAAACCCTGAAGCGTATTTCAAATCCATGAGGTGATTAAACCATGCAGATCACTATTCCCGGCATCGGATCCATTGAGCTGAAACATCTGGTCTTTGACTATAACGGCACCATTGCCCGTGACGGACTGGTGATGTCCAATCTTGATAAGACCATTACAGACCTGGCAGGCAAGATTACTGTTCATATCCTTACTGCGGATAGTGGCGGCACGGTAGCGCAGGAGGTTGGTGGATTACCCTGCACGCTGCATATCATTGCAAGCGGAAATGAAGCGGAGCAGAAGGAAGCCTATGTCCAGGCGTTAGGTGCTGATTCTGTCGTATCTATTGGAAATGGGGCCAATGACCGGCTCATGCTGAAGGCAGCCCGGCTTGGTATTGCGGTTCTGGAAGGTGAAGGCAGTGCTGTCAGCGCCATTCTGCAGGCGGATATCGTTGCCCGAAGCATCTATGATGCCCTGGGCCTGCTGATGGTGCCTCAGCGGATTTCGGCTACATTGCGCTCATAACATCTGCAAAAGGAGGGATTTCTCATGCAACGTCAGCTGGTACTCGTCAGCGCAGCAGCCATGATGCTCATTATCGCCTGTGCAGTGGCTTTTGCCGCTTCCCCGTCTTCTTCAAGCGTCTTTCCGGTTGATCGGGATCTGTTTAAATTTTACCCGTCTTTAATGGTGTATGAGAAGACAAAGGCCGGCTTTACCGAGCCGGAAACCTGTGCCGGCTGTCACCAGCAGCAGTATGAAGAATGGCATGGCTCACTGCACAGCCTGGCCTTTGTTGATCCGGTTTATCAGGGAGAAATGAACAAGGCGGTTAAGGCCGTGGGTCCGTCGATTGGGCGCCACTGCTCCAGCTGTCACACGCCAGCAGCAACCGTTACCGGAGAGGTAAGCGGACCAGGCCTCAAGGGGCTGTCTCCTGTTGCCAAGGCAGGAGTCTCCTGTGATATCTGCCACTCAGTCAGCGCGCTGAACCACTGCAAAACACCCAGTAAAGAACCTGAAAACGGTTCGCTGGTTCTACGCCCCGGCGAGGATGGCAAGGACAGCCCGGTTCTGGTCAAGCGTGGTCCTCACGCATCTGCAGAGGGTTGCGGCGGCGGCTTTCATGAATGTAAACAAACCGATTTCCACGCCAAGGGTGATCTGTGCGCCTCCTGCCATCAGGTGTATCACTATGACAAGCACTATCCGCTGGAGGCAACCTACCTTGAGTGGAAACATAGCCCTTACGCCCAGAAAGACATCCATTGCCAAGACTGTCACATGGTCGACCACGACACCTTTGTTCGAGCAGCCGACAGCATGACCAAGCCCCAGCGCAAGGAGTATCGTCATTATTTTAACGGTGCTAACTATTTGCTCTACTTCTTGTCTGCCGAGGCGGCTAAAAAATCTGGTGACAAGCAGCAGTCTGTGCGTTTGATGAAGCAGTACGAGATGGCGGTTAAACGACTTCAGAAAGCAGCAGAACTAGAAATAACTCCTGATTATCGTAACGGGCGACTGTCAGAGGTAAAGGTGCGGGTCAAGAATATTCGTGCCGGACACAACCTGCCGACATCGCTGACCAATGTCCGCCAGATGTGGCTTGAAGTCCGTGCAACCGACGAGAAAGGCAAGGTAGTCATAGCAAACGGCAGTCTGAACAAAGACGGATCGCTGCCGTCAAATGTGCGTAAATTCAATTCTGACGGCATGGGTAGCGACATGCACTTTGCTATAGATCCTTGGGTGGTCACCGCCTTCTCAAGCCACGAAACCATTCCACCCAAAGGATTTAAAGATGCCTGGTTTGGCGTGCAGCTGCCCGGGGAAAGCAAACAGATAACAATTGAGGTTAAGCTGCGTTACCGTCAGGCAGACCAGCAGGTGGCTGAGAAGCTGCTCAAGGCAGTACCTGATGATATTAATCTGGCCCGGGATTATGGTGTCACACAGATACCGGTCTTGCCTGTGGTGGATATGGTTTCCCTGAAAAAGGTCGTTGCTGTCCGACAGTAAAATCTGCCAGCGGCCCTTCGCTGTTAAGCCTCTCCCTGTTTTCCCGGGGGGAGGCTTTTGTATTCCACCAACAGCCTATATGAGTCATTGCCTGTTTTATACACCATATCCTTCGTATGAAAAATTCATACACTTTAGTATTGTCAAGTAATAATAAGTAGTTAGTTAGACGAAAAGAGAGATTGACTGGCCTGTAACTGCTTTGATGTATCAATGATGTATACAGTATACACAAATCAAAACTATGTTTTGGATATATGAGACGACATTAATTATCCAGCTATACCAGCAGGTTAGTAGCTAACTTTGTGCTCGATCCAAGACTGGCACGATGCGTGCTCTATGTTAAGTGTATTTTAATGATTCTTGAGAGACTTCCGGAGAGCAAATATGAAAACAGCCTTGAAAATACTGGTCCCGATAGTTACCGGCAGTGCGACTGCAGCATGTGCCGCCGCAAGCGGTGCAGAGCAGGGCGGCAACGGCATGCTGGTCTGGTTTTTCATCGGTTTCGCCGTAATGGTTGTCCTGTTTCAGGCAACCCCGGCCGTTGTGGTGTTTGCATCGATGATGAAAGGGCTGTTTTCCAGTAATCCGGCTGAGGCTTCCTTCTCTCCGTTCAAGGGAAAAGGCAATAAGTAAGCTTTTCTCCAGAAAACAGAGGTAACCGCTATGCAAGGTGTGCTGATAGCAGACGAAAATGTTGAATCCCGCAAGGTGCTGGCCGACCTCTGTATTGAGGCTGGCTATAACGTGATGGTGACCACCTCGGCAGCCAACGTACTGCACGGTATTTTAAAGAAGTCTGCCCAGGTGGTGTTGTTAAGCAGTGAATTTGATGAGCTGGCAGCAGCAGAGTTGATCCCGTTGCTGAAGAAGTGCAGCCGTGACCTGACCATTATTCTTGTCTCAGACGAGACCTCGTTGCCGGTCATCCGCAAGATGCGCAAGGAAGGGATCTTTTATCATTCCTTGAAGCCGATTGATCCGTCAGACCGGGAAGAGCTGCGTCAGGCTGTGGCCTGTGCTTTTGAGAATATGAAAAACTCATAACACGGGAACCTTGTAGAGCAAATACAGCCGATCATCAATCGGCACAGATAAAAGGAGGATAGGATCATGACGGAGTTATTCAGTGCAATTGGACATGTCAAATCGATTTACACGCTGGTGGATTTTTACCAGTACATCAAAACGGTTGAATACCTGATCTGTATTGCGTTCTTTGTCGGTTTTCCGATGTTCTACCGGTACATGATGAGCGGCAAGAGCAGCACGCAGGAAGCAACCCACTAGGAACATCAGGTTTCTGCACTTACTACCGGTATCCAGAACGATACCGGCCATCTTTTACAAGGAGAGGGCTATGCATGCAGTAAAGCGACAGATGATCCTGGGAGTGACAGGCATACTTATGATGCTGGTATCCAGTGTCTGCTTCGGAGCCGGTATTCCGGACAAGGTTACCATCAACTCAATTCAGAAGTACTACGCCCCGGTCAGTTTCAATCACGCAGCGCACATCAACAAGCTGAAAGATTGTGGTCTGTGTCATCACCACACCACCGGTGCACAAGTCACCGATCCCAACTGTGCCCGTTGCCACAAGAACAGTGGCGCCCAGGCAACCGTCAGCTGTAAGGGATGCCACACCGCAGAGCCGTTTACTCCTGAGGCACTCAAACAACAGCGTGATCAGCAGCCACCGATCTACCACCGTGACAAGCCCGGTCTGAAAGCTGCCTACCATATCAGTTGTCTGGGATGCCACGAGAAGATGCATGGACCAACCGGCTGTCAGGATTGCCACAAGCGCAATGATGGTGGAGATGCCATCTTCAAGTCCGGCAAATACGCCCCCAAGGCACCTGCCAAGCCAAAGGCAGCACACCACTGAACTGATATCCACGGGAAGGAGAACGTGTACCATGATTGAACGTAGAGATTTTCTGAAAGGGTGTCTGGCCTGCGGTGTAACCGCTGCAACAGTGTCTGTTGCCAGCGGAAAGGCGATGGCAGCCGGTTCATTTGAAGGATACCCGGATGCAATGGGGGTGTTGGTTGACCTAACCCGTTGTGTTGGCTGCCGTAGTTGCGAGGTTGCCTGTAATAATGAGCAGAAACTGCCGGAGCCGGACGAGGCATTTGATGATATGTCTGTATTCAAAGACAAGCGCCGTACAACAGAAAAAGCCTATACCGTTGTCAATAAGTACCAGGTGGCAACAGAAGAGACCCTGTTCCGCAAGATTCAGTGCAACCACTGTACTGAGCCGGCCTGTCTCAGCTCCTGCTTTGTTAACGCCTACACCAAGACCAAGGAAGGTGCCGTTATTTACGACGCCAGCGTCTGTGTTGGCTGCCGTAACTGCATGATCGCCTGTCCCTTCAACATTCCGGCTTACAGTTATTCCAGTCCGATCAACCCGTTGGTTAAGAAATGCATCTTCTGCTACGACACCAGGGTGAAGGACGGCAAACCACCGGCATGTGTCGAGATCTGCCCACAGCAGGTCATGACCTTTGGCCGCAGGGCTGACTTGATCAAGCTGGGACATGATCGGATTCAGGCTAATCCCGCTAAGTACGTGGACAAGCTGTATGGTGAAAAGGCCGTTGGCGGCACCAGCTGGATGTACCTGAGCAGTGTTGATTTTGATAAGGTTGGTATGGATGGTCATATCCAGAATGAGCCGATCATCTCCAACGTTAAAGATTTTCTAGGATTTGTGCCGATGGTTTTGACCATCTGGCCAGCCCTGTTTACCGGCGTTCACCTGCTGGCAACCAGAAATAAGGGCGGCCACCATGACCATGAGGAGGGAGATCACCAATGAAACAGTTTCTGACACGTAATCCCGGTACGCAGATCATTGATAGTCTGCGTAAGGATAATGATAAGGGTCGTCCCTGGACCCTGATGGAAAAGATTTTTCTTGGCCTGAATCCGCAACAGTACCTTTCTCAGGCCATGAGCAACCCGCTGAACTGGATATTTGCTGCAATACTTCTGGTTGGTGTTCCGTTCATTATAGCTCGTTTTATTTTTGGTCTTTCATGGGCTGTCGGCGACCCCTATGACAACGCATGGGGCCTGTTTTTGGGGTTCGGTTTGTTCGGCATGGTGCCGCTCTCCTCATCCGGATTCCAGCTGGGTTCAGCGGTTGAGGTGTTTGGTCGCCATGACTTTGAACCGATCGAACGACTGGGCATCCTGAACGGTATTCTGGGTTACTTCTTTGCCGTTATCTTTCTGATGTGTGACCTTGGGCAGCCATGGCGTCTGATCTATCCGATGTTTGTCTCCTGGGGGCCTGAGGCAGTACTGTTCCTGGTGGCCTGGCACGTTGCCACCTATCTGTCCGTGCAGGCTGCCGAGACCTCAACCGCCTTCTTTGAGTGGATGGGCTGGCCGGCAGGCAAGACCTTTGTGAAAAAGATGGCCCTTGGTCTGGCAGTATCGGGTATCATCCTTTCTACGCTGCACCAGGGCGCACTGGGCGCTCTGTCCACCTATGCACCGGGCAAGATTCATCCACTCTGGTACTCGTCATCCTTCCAGTGGCTGTATTTCTTTGTCTCCTCACTGCCTGGCGGTCTCTGCATGGTGATCGTGGTCAGTACCATTGCTGTGAAGACTATGGGCTGGCGTTGTGACGGAACCTTCAAAAACAGCTTGAGCAAGCTGCAGATCGCTTTGGCCAAAGGTGCCTCCATGGGCCTGGTCACCTATCTGGTCATCCGCCTGATCGGTGTTGCCCATGACAACAAATGGGCCTATCTGGGAACCGGTTGGGGCGCTTGGTGGATGTTTGAAATCGGTTTTGGTGTGATTCTTTCCTTGCTGCTCTTGACCGCAGGTATCAGAAATAACAGTGTGACCTTGGTTCGGATGGGCGCATGGACCACCATTATCGGTGTTGTTCTGAACCGTCTGAACGTCTATATGTTCACCTTTAACTGGCAGAAAGGTCATGTCCATATACCACCATTTCGCGAGATCATGATTGCGGTGACGGTCTATACAATCTACATCATCACCTATCGTGCAATTCTCTATCGCTGGCCGATCCTGTTTAAATGGAAGACACGCTACAGCGAGTATGCAGTGCTTGAGCCCACGCCGGTAGCCATTGCTGAGGCCGAAGCTGCAGGTAGCAAGTAATACAACCGACCATCCCTCTGTCTGACACAACGCAGACAGAGGGATTCAGGAGATCGTTATGAAACGCGCCCTAACACTCGCGCTGGCAGGATTGGTCGGCCTGATCGCCTCCCAGGCCGGTGCGATAGATTTGAAAGAGATCAGTTACGACACAAAAGGTGCTGGCAAGGTGGTATTCAGCCATAACAAGCACCTCTCAAAGAAGTCTGCTCGCGGTAATGCTGCCTTCAGTTGCGCCACCTGTCACACCGGCAACAAGAGCAAAAAGCATTACACCATGGCTGATATGTACAAAGGTCAGTCCTGTGGTGCCTGTCACAACGGCAAGCAGGCCTTTGATGCCCATGAGTGCAGTAAATGTCACCAGGTAAAAGAGATTGTGTATCAGGTTAAAGAAACTGGACCGACCCCTTTCAGTCATGCCAAGCACCTGGCCAAGGTGAAGGATTGTGCGACCTGCCATACCAAGCTGTACAAGACCGGCAAGAACCCCACGGTCAGTATGGCAGAGATGGAAAAGGGTAAATCCTGTGGTTTCTGTCACAACGGCAAAAAGGCCTTTGGGGTAGACAAGTGCAGCAAATGCCACAAGAGTCCGGAATTGACCTACACAACAGCACCGGTGCCCAAGGCAACCTTCAGCCACTCTTTCCATACCTCGGCCTATAGTTGCAAAGATTGCCACAACACCATTGTGAAGCCGGATATGAAGAAGAACAAGCGGGTCAGTATGGCAGAGATGGAAAAGGGCCAGTCCTGTGGCGCCTGTCATGACGGTAAGGTTGCCTTTTCAGTCAAGGGTGACTGCGCCAAGTGTCACACCGGATTCAAGCTGCCTGCAAAAATGACCTTTAAAAATAAAAAGGGAACAATCATAGGCCACTTCAGCCATGAGTTTCATACCGCTGCCTATCAGTGCAATGACTGTCACACCAAGTTGTATCCCTACGGTAACGGGAAACGGATCACCATGAAGCAGATGGAAAGTGGCGCATCATGTGGCGCCTGCCATGACGGGAAGTCGGCATTCTCGGTCAAGGGCGACTGCCTGAAGTGCCATAAGAGCTCCTGAGATGTTATTGGCTGGCAGGGGGACGCGCAAGCCCCCTGCCAGCGATTTTTCTCTGGATTGATGCAGGAGGTACACCATGTTTCAGAGCGTCGCCACTCGTTCCATTATCCCGGTTGGTCTGGCTGTTACCGGATTTGTTGCCATCTGCTGTCTAAGCCTCTACTCGATCATGAAGCAGGACATGATCGATGATGCTGCCCAGAGTGGACGAAACATTGCCAATACCGTTGTTCTTTCTACCCGCTATGCCATGCTGCACAATGATCGCCAGCACCTTGGCAGCATTATCGCCAATATCGGCCAGCATCAGGGGGTTGAACACCTGCGGGTATTTAACCATGATGGGTACATCACCTTTTCCCGGAATCAGTCAGAGATCGGGCAACAGGTTAACAAGAAGGTCGAAGGCTGCAGTGGCTGTCATAGTGGCGAAAAACCGGCTGAACAACTGGCCACGGTAAAACAGACCCGCCGCTTTACCAATGAACGTGGTGTGCAGGTCTTGGCCATGACCCAACCGATCTACAATGAACCTTCCTGTTCAACTACTACCTGCCATTATCATCCTTCCACACAAAAAGTGCTGGGTATGCTGGATATCGGCCTGGACCAAGGACCCCTGCAAAATTCTCTCGCCCTGATGCGCTATCGTATGATAGTGTTTACACTTATGACTTTGGTTCTTACGGTGGGTGGTGTTGCAGCCCTTTTGAACCGTTCATTCTTTGTCCCCTTGAAAAAACTGCTTGCTATAACCAGTGATGAAAAAACGTGTGATTTTGAACAAGAGTTGGAATCAGGCTACGGTGAACTTTCAATTTTGGCCCGTAACTATCAACGGATTGTCGCACGTTTAAATGATACCCGTGAAGCGTTGGCCCGCTGTCGTAGCTGCAGCAAGGAAAAAGATGGGGCTGACAATGGGTAGCTGATGAAGGCAGGGCATTAATCAGCCTGTAGCTACAGGCCGTAAGCGGAGAAGGTACTATACCCATGTCCAACCAGGAAACCGGCAAGGTGCTGTCTCCGGCAGAACAGCGCACAGCACTGCTGGAATCAATACGCAGGTTGCGTACCCGTTCCCATCAGGGACTATGGGCTATCGCTGCTTTTGCCTGTACCAGTATACCGGCCATGCTTAGTGACCGGATCTTCCCCCCCCTTACCCCACAAGTAAAAAAAATGCTGGGCACCCCGCCATCCAGCAACATGATCAGCGCCCTGCTGGTGGTCTATGCCTTTTCCGCCATCCTGCTGGTGCTGGGCAGGATCACCAACGGTTCCCCCAAGATGGTTTCCTTCAGCCATATCGGCTACCTGATCTGCTTCTACGCCTTCTATTATTTTTCAGGTGTGTTGCCGGAGAACTTCTGGGCCGTGCTGGCCACCGGCATGACGATCTTAAGCCTTGAAAGCTACCATATCTGGTCGCTGAGTTCAGCCATGATCAAGGAAGAGGAAGAAACACTTGCCATACTGGAACGGAGAATCGGGCAGGAGAAGTAAATAAAGCTGGTACCGCTGACGGGTGACCAGCCTTAACTCTGTGTGGAAGGCTACTGAACCTCTTTTTTAGGTAGCAGCTCCACTTCATTTCCTTCGGTAGCAGTTTTAAAGTTCTTGATGCTCTTACCCATGGCAGAACCGATCTCCGGCAGCTTCCCTGCTCCAAACACCACCACCACGATCCCCAGTATCACCACCAGTTCAGGCATTCCAAATCCAAACATATTAGATCTCCTCTATGAAGCGTTTATATGGTTTTGACAGTGCAGGCAACGCCGCAGATACAGTAACGACATGCCGTTCATGTGGAAGTAATGGCCGCAGCGCGGGCAGCGCGCCAGGGCAGAGTACAGGGCAGTAATAAACAACACCACCACCCAGATACTGAAGGTGATGGCCATGCTCCTGAAGGTTGGTGAAATCTTGTTGGCTAGCCACATTGCGGGCATATAGGCGATGACCGTTGCGAAAAAATATTTACGCCGTCTGCGGATCTGATCCATGGCTTGCTTGAAGGCTACAGGATCAGGCTGATTGGGCAGCGCGCAGAGGGTTGATGCTGTCGTTGACAGATCTTCAGAATCTGAGGGGCGAGCCAATGCCTCGCCCCCGCTTTTTTGAATGTCAGTCCCGTGCATTGGCCCGTACAGTCTGCTGTTGTCTGCTGGTTTCTTCTGCAGTCTTTTTGATCATGTTGTAAAGGCTGATTACGGCAGGAATGGTTTGTACAACCACTACCAGTGCCAGGAAGCCGGCAAAGGCCAGGACCAGAATACCACTGTTATAGGTCAGGCTGGTATCAACATGGTTGACGTGATCTGCAGAGGCAAATGCGCTACTCATACCAACGACAGACAATGCAAGGGTGGTTAGGGCGGTACGAACAGATTTCATGGCTGCGTTCTCCTTAATGACGGGTAGTTTGGTGTGAATCAGGTTTATTTGTGACCAGTTGCTGATGCGGTGCGGCTGTTTTCAGATGGGCTGAAGACCGCCTTAACCATTGAATAGAGCATAACCATGGCTGGAACGGCTTGTACCATCACGACCAGTACGCCAAAGCCGATAAAGAACCAAATCAGTGGTCCGCCGCCATCCTGCAGTGCGCCGTCTGCTGCAAAAGCTGATGTTGCGCTACCGCCAAGCATCGGGATCAAAAGATTCATAATTCTCGTTTTCATGGCATCCTCCCTGGGATAAGTGCTCTGTTATTTAAGCTATGCTACTTTATTAGCACAGGGCGTGCCAAAATTGTGGTGCAGGCGTTATTATACATAATTACATGTATGTAGCTAATATTATTAGATAGTGCTTTGCCGGGTGGTTTGTGGATGAGTCAATACTGTATGGTTTAAGTATTCGGAGTTGAACGCTGCTGAATTTGAAATTAGCGGTAACTTGCTGTTATTATATCGATTGGCTGTAGTTGCCACAATAAGCTCACTGTATAGCAGATCCATGCACCGTGCATTTTGCTGATCTGGGAAAATCATACAGCGATGCCTGACAGGCCCACCAGATAAAATAAATGGTATTAATTAATTGCATGAAATTGATCTGGTGGAGGATATTGATGGCCAGCTGACCGGTTTTGAATGCAAGTAGTCGCCTAACACAAAGGTAACAGCCCATAAAGATTGGACTGCAGCCTGCCCCATCCCTTCGGCACTGCGGGGCAGGCTGATGATAAAGGTTATCTCCCATCCCAGCTCAGTTGGCATGATGCCGGATAGAATTGTCGGCACCATCAGTCACCAGCAGCAAGGTCAAGTCCGATAAGCAGCCAGGCCTGGTGGTTGACGTCTTCTTGGTTTGGATTACAAGCTCTCCTGTGGCGTACCGTTACAGACGGCCAGATTTATATCAATCACCCTGGTGTAGTAGGAAGAGACATTATAGTGCTGCAATGCAAGCACAATAAAACCGGAAATAAACAGCTCGTTAAACCATTGGGCAAGACCACCCACGACAAAAAATAAAATATAAATCCCAATTCTAAATCCAACCTGGGATTTAGTGTCAGTCGGTTTGGTGCCGTGGAAAAGCCTGCCGACAATAACAGTGAGGGCGCTTACGGTTGAAATCCACAGTAGTGCAACCGCCATAAAGACCGGAGGGACTGTCCCAAGTCGTTGCATCAGGTGCGGAGGTAGTACGGCAGCCAGACTTTGATCCTTATTACAAAGGACAATCACAGTAACTACCAGATAGATAAAAATGCCCCAAAGCCCGCTACGGGATTTTTTATATAAGGTGTCAAGTCCAGGTAAATTAATACTAGTCGGTGTGATTCCGTTTGGCGTGTGTAACATGAGTATGCCTCCTCTAATCTGCGGTATTATGCAGTTCATCGCCCTCATGATGGCTGTCT
>NZ_JAOTRZ010000328.1 GCF_030247655.1 Trichlorobacter sp.
ACAGTATACGAACAAGGGAAAGGAATCACTTCAATGAAAGCATCAAAAATCAATAACAGCATCAACACAACAGCAGAACAGCTCAACCGTTATCAAGCTCTTCTTTCCGATGCCCACAACGCCAAAGAAAGCGCCTACTGCCGTTACTCAGGTTTTCAGGTGGGGGCAGCTTTACTTGCAAAGAATGGCACCGTTATAACCGGCTGCAATGTGGAAAACGCCTCATACGGCCTGACCATGTGCGCTGAACGGACCGCTATATTCAAGGCTGTTTCTATGGGCTACAAGCCGGGTGATTTTGAGGCTATTGCCATTGCAGCCAGTGCTGATGACTTCTCCCCCTGCGGTGCGTGCCGTGAGGTGATCAACGAATTTGGCGATGATATGACGGTTATCTTTGAGTTTGGCGGCGAAACGGTCATCACCACGCTGGCAAAACTACTACCGTATAATTTCAAGCTGTAACGAGGACACCCAAGATGAAGAAAATTCCAAACTTTCGTATACCGGTTGCGCCACCTGGAAAGGTTATGAAATCTGCCAGAGATTACGATAGAAAAATGCAGGCTAAATTTATTGCCCGTGATTTTTCAGAAAGCATAATTGAGGAGACAAATAAATGATTACTTATATCTGTACGGTGGGGACATCAATAGTAACGGCTACCGGCCTGGACCTAAGTCACTTTGCCAAGTGGAAGCTTGCTGATGAAGATTCACGGCTTCAGTCAATACTAGAGGCTGAGCATTTTGCGTTACAAAATATCAAGAAAAAGACAGATGCTGAATTTCCGCGTGTCTCTGCCGAGCTAAACAGCCTTATCAAAATGGGATTAAAGCCAACTGATCGTGTGGTCTTAATTGCAACTGAAACAATTGAAGGAAAGATGTGTGCAGAACTGCTGCGTAAGGTGCTGCTCGAAAAAGAGTTATGTCACGATGTAATTGTTGAGGTTATTGACGGCCTGCAAGCTCAAGATGGGAAACGGTTTCAGCAGGTTGGCCTAAAAAAATTGATTAGCTTTATTACCAAGTATGAACACGAAAATGTGGTCTTCAATCCGACAGGCGGATTCAAGAGTGTGGTGCCGTATATAACCCTGGCTGGTATGCTGTTCAATAAACCTGTGAAATATATACATGAGTTTTCTGATGACGTAATAACTTTGGCAAATATTCCAATCAGATATGATGAAGAAGTATTTTTTGAAGTTGAAGATAAATTGCAGAAAATTGACAGCAATACCTGTATTGGAAAACAAGAATGGCAACGTGGTATAGCATTCAATGATTCACGTTTTGCTACATTAGTTGAAGAAATTGATGGCAAGTTGACCATGAGTGGTATTGGCCAGCTCTTGTGGGAAAAATTCAAGGTAGACTTTCCAGAAACATTACGAGATGAAGTAAAGCAACTTGAAAATAAACGAAAACAACCGGATTTCTTTGGGATTATACAGAAGCATTTTAGTCAGTTGGAGCTGTCTGACAGCACCTTGCAAATCTTAAAGGAGCGTTCAATTGATCATCGAGTAATAAAGTGTCTGCACTCAATTGACCATCGCCAGACTACTCCTGGGATGCGATGGCACACCTTTGAGGGGGGCGAGAATCTATGGTATGCGCGTTTCTCTGGCAAGGGGCGTATTTACGTCCAGATGCGACCAGGACTCTCGCCGCTGGTAACGGCAATTGATTACGACAAGAAGCTACAATAATGACATAGCAAGGAGGCTCCCATGTCTTCTAACAACAACGGCGGCCCATTTCCCAAAAGTGTATTTCCAGAAAGCGTGTTCCCGCGTCGGATATTCCCCTGGATGGGAGATGACGAAGATACGCAAGAACCTCAGACACCGGTAAGGGACACCAAGCCTAAATTCCCTTGGGAAATTGAAGAAGATGAGCAAAAAAATGATGACTGATAAAGATCTGCTGGATTTCGCCTGGATAAAATCAGGGCAGTGAACATACGCATGCAGGATCAGCCCTCTAACAAGATCCCCTTTGACCTGCTTTGGCAGTACGTTAGCGCCTACCTGTTGAGTGCCACCACATCGTGGACGGAAATAAGTGCCAGAACATCGTAGACAAAGTTCTCTGACAATCGAATAACC
>NZ_JAOTRZ010000039.1 GCF_030247655.1 Trichlorobacter sp.
AAATACACCACTGCATCCCTGTTAATATCTGTCAAGGTAGCGTCAGGACAGGGTCTTTCTTCAAACGGACTGGATTGAATGACACCGCATATTGCCAGATGATCCACAAGGCTTGAATAGATGGCCGCCGTCAAAGCTGTTGTGTCGGCGAAACGTCGCCGGATAAGCTGTTGCCCTGCTTTGCCGATAAGAGTTCTTATTTTGGGATGACGAGCAGAATCGCCCGAACCTTTTACATAGATGAAACGAGGCTTGCCGGTGGTCGTGGCATGATCGAATTCACGTTCTGTAGGCGAGACCCCGTCGCTGTCCTCAAAGCCGTAATCATTGCCGAATATACCGAGGTAAATATCGCTCTTGTCGAGCTCATTTATATATACCGCATCTGCGCGACGATCACTGGCAGGGATACCTTCAAACAAAAAGACGGTAAAGAAGCGCCGCAAGAGCGGATCATTTTCGATGAAAACTTTCACCGCCCGGCGCTCAACCGCCAGTTCAGCCTGCACACTGCTGACAAAGATTCTCATTTCACCCTTCACTCTTCACTCTTCACAAATATCGTCTGGATATACTTTACCAAGGAAATTCCCGCATGCGGGAATTTAGACTTAACCATCTGATATAACGACAATCACGTCAAAAAAGCCGGATTTTTTTGAGCGTTCTGCTTCCTATTTTAAATGCTTCATCTTTTGATACGCCATGCTGCGCAGTTTTACCAGTTCTTGATACAGTGCGGCCTTCTGTTCCGTGGTTAACGTGGCGGCATCCAGCAGGTACATCCGGCTGTAAAACTGATCAACAAAGGTCAGGTCTATCGGTGCATCTGCCGGTTTCTGCTTTGCGGTCTGTTTTCGTATCTCGCCCCTGGTCAGTCCACTTTCTTTGTATCTTGTGTAGGTGGCAGTCATCTTTTCAGTGGTTTTCAGTTTGGCTATTTCCACCAGTATACTGCGTGCTGTTTTGGGATCGGTGCGGCAATCATCTTTTACCTCTGCTGGTAGCCGGTTAAGTGAAAGAATGGCTGAAATGGCACTGTCTGATTTTCCAAGAATGGTTACCAGATCGTTTAAGGCATAGTCGTGCTGTGCCCGCAGGCTTTCAATCGCCTCTGCCTCTTCAATGGCGGTCAGATTTTCCCGCAGCAGGTTTTCAACGATTGAGATTTCAGCCGGTTCGCCATCAGTAAAAACCGCCGGAATGGTTTCACAGCCAGCCAACAAGGATGCCTGGTAGCGCCTCTCACCTGAGACCAACAGCAATGAACCGTCTGCACTCTGGCGCACAAGCACCGGTTGCAGCACACCATGTTTCTCGATAGATGCCTTTAATTCAACAAGCGCCTGCTCATCAAAATATTTGCGCGGTTGGTCTGGATCTGGCTGGAGATCGCCAATTGCAAGGTTGTAAAGCCTGCCTTTTTCGTAAGTGGTTTGGGACGATGTTGCCATAGAGAACTCCTGTGCAAAATAAACATCTTATTCTGTGGATTGCTGGCATACGGAACCGGCGGGGCGGTATGCGGATCCCCAAAACCAACATAAAAGGGCGCCGCATACAATATGCGGCGCCCTTGGTGGTTCATAATATCTAACGTTTCCTAGCCTTTACTGATCGTTACCGTCAGGCTGGCAGACCTGGTCATCAACCCACTGATGCCACTGGTTGGAAAGTGGGTAGGCGCTAGTGCAAGTCCGGCAGGGATACCGTCACGCAGCTGTACCGGCAGGGTAACTGATGCGCCGGAGGCGGTAACGGTTACCGTATCACCTTCTGCAACCCCCAGACGGGCGGCATCAGCAGCACCAAGGCGGATAACCGCTTCAGCAGCAACCAGCAGGTTGTTTTCTGACCAGCTGGTGTAGGTGCCGTTGTGACGCAGGAACGGAGCAACCAGCAGGGTCATGGAACCGGCAGCGTGAGCCTGTGGCGCTGCAAAGGCCAGTGCCGGACGATCCAGCTTCTTTTTGACAACCGGCTTGATCTCCTGTTGCAGTGCAGCCAGCGAAGGAATCGCACCACCGCTCAGACGGGCATACAGGTCGCCCAGAATCACCAGATCAGGACGGGCCTCGCCCGGCGCTGATGCAGCAGCGGTAAAGCTCTGGGTACGGTTATCAACGCTGGTAAATGAGCCGGATTTCTCCGGGGTAGCAGCAGCAGGCAGCAGCACATTTGCCAGTTGCGCGGTGGCGGTGGGGAACAGATCCAGTACCACCAGACACTCCAGCTTCTGCAGGGCAGTGGCTATCTTATCACTGTTGGGCAGTTGCAGCAGGTCAGCACCCATCACGTACAGGCAGCGGATCTCGCCTTTTTCAATTCCGTCAACAATGCCAAACAGATCTTTGCCACCGTTACCCGGCGCAACCCCCATATCCAGCATACCCTGGGTATTGTTCTTCTCATCTATTGGATAAACATCAGCAGCAGTCAGGGTTGCCAGGTTCAGTGCGCCGGTTACGGCTGCTGCAGCATCAGCGCTGCGGATGAACTCAAAACCGTACATGACCGCAACCTGACCGTTGATGAATGATACTGCGTCGTTGAAAGCAGCTTCATCCAGACCGGTTGCAGCCTGAATCTGATCAAACGAGGTGGCTGACACAGCCTGCTTAAAGGTATCCAGCCCTTCAGCAGCAACTGCCTTGTTCTGATTGATGGCTGCCTTGGCCAGACCTAGAGCAACAAAGCCTTCAGAACCGGCTTTGTAACGCAGGGCACTGTTGGCAAACTTGTCCAGCGAGGTAGGACGGGCAGAGGCGATCACCAGCTTGGCATCATGCTTGGTGGCAGCCTTGATGGCGCGATAGCCAAAACCGGCTGACTCGGCCTTCAGGTCTGAACCCAGCACGATGATACAGCCAGCCTGCTCAAGCGCATCCATCGGCTTGGTAGCACCGGTCATGCCGATCATCTTTGCCTGCAGTTCCTGAGCCTGGGCATAACCGAGGCGAGCTTCTGAATCCAGGTTAGCGGATCCAACAGCTTCCTTGATCAGTTTGGCAAACAGGAAGTTTTCTTCATTGGTCACACGGGGTGATCCGATACCGGCAACCGCAGCAGCGCCGTACTTGGCAACGATCTCTTTGGTAGCGGAGACTGCGGTCGCAAGCGCGGCATCCCAGGTAGCGGGCTTCTGAACGCCATCAACACCTTTTACCAGCGGCTGGGTCAGACGCTGTGCAGCATTGAAGGCACTGTAGCCAAAGCGGCCATTGATGCAGAGGTTGCCATTGTTATAGGTACCGTCATCACTGGTGACCCGGGCTACCTTGCCGTTTTGCAGATGGTATTCAATCTGGCAACCGGAAGAGCAGAAACCACAGATACCGTTCTTGACTTCAAAGCTCCAGGGGCGGCCAGCAAACTTGAACGGTTTACTAATCAGGGTACCGGTGGGGCAGGCAGCGATACAGTTACCGCAGAAATCACAATCAAGCGGCTTACCGGAGACCGTCTCCACCACGGCACGGTCGCCGCAGGACTGGGTTTCAATGGCGCCCACACCGGTGATCTCACGGCAGACCTTGACACATTTTTCGCACAGAATGCAGCGGTTAGGATCACTCTCAAGCAGGGACCAGTCATACCGGATCTGCAGGCGTTCCAAGTCGGCAGCATACTCTTGTTTGGCAACGCTCAGTCCATAGCAGGTATCCTGCAGATCGCATTCACCAGCAGCATCACAGACCGGGCAGTCCAGCGGGTGGTTGACCAGCATCAGCTCCATGGTCTTCTTACGAATCTGCTCCAGCTCAGGCGATTGGGTAGTAACCTTGATCCCTTCCTTGACCGGGGTGTTACAGGCGGTCATGGGACGGGCAACCCCTTCTACATGCACAGCGCAAACCCTGCAGGCTCCAGTGGTGGAGATTTTCTCAAGATAACAGAGGGTCGGAATAGCGATCCCCAACTTCTTGGCCGCATCCAGGATGGTGGTTCCGCCAGGAACCTGGACATCCTGTCCGTCGATGGTCAGGGTAATAGTCTTATTGGTATCGCAGCATTCAGTGTGTGCCATTGCTTGTATCCTATGCTGAATTTAATTTGTGTTCTTAGAGCGCTACCATTGCCATACGGTAACAACGCAGGCAACGATCCGCCTCCGCTTGAGCGGTAGAATCGGCAAAGCCCAGCTCAACTTCCTGGTAGTTGTCCTTGGAGGCCCGCTCTTTGCCATGCACCTCTTTCTGGCCAGCACGATCTGCCGAATCCAGCCAGGCAACGGATTCGTTCTTATCGTAGACCCCCAGATAGGTCAGCAGGTCTTCAAAAATCTCCTGCTCGGTCAGATATGCCTTACCTTCTTCAAGGTAACGGGCAATCACGTTGGCTGCGCGGTGGGCATTACCGATACAGGCCACAACCGTTAAGGGGCCGATCTCGGCATCGCCACCGGCAAACACACCGTCGCAGTCGGTGATCAGGGTACGGGAAAGCGGGTTGCCCATGCTGTCGTTCAGCCCTTTGCCAGCAGCATCCTTAAGCGGGATGTACTTGGTGATCACGGTATTCCACTTGCTGATATCAATCCCCATGTCCGGCGGAATGAAGCTCAGATCGGCATCCTGGCCAATGGCCGGAATAACCGTATCACACTCAACCACAAACTCACTGCCGGGAACCGGCTCAGGACGACGACGACCAGAGGCATCCGGCTCGCCCATTGCCATCCGTACACACTCAACGCCGGTTACCTGCTCATTGGCATCAACGATGATCTTGGTGGGCAGCACCTGAAACTCAAACTTGACCCCTTCTTCATCAGCGCCATCCACTTCCCAGACATCAGCAGGCATCTCTTTGCGGGAACGACGATACAGCAGAACTGATTCTTCAGCACCTTCACGCAGGGCAACCCGGACACAGTCAATGGCAGTGTTACCACCACCAACCACACAGACCTTCTTGCCCATGCCGGTGGGGCGTTTCATGTAGGCTTCACGCAGGAAGTCAATACCGCCGGTCAGGAAACCTTTGTAGCCTTTGTCCTCACCCTCAACCCCCATCGGCTTGGAGCGGTGGGCACCAGGAGCCAGGAACACGGCTTCATGCTTTGCCTTCAGCTCTGCCAGGGAGATATCCTTGCCAACGCGGCAGTTATAGACGATCTCGACCCCCATGGACTGGATGATATCGATATCACGCTGCAGGATATGACGCGGCATCCGGTAGGCAGGAATACCAACGGCAACCATACCGCCGCCAAACCCTTCCGGCAGTGCTTCATAAATAGTGCTGCGGTAGCCCTGCAGAGCCAAATAGTAGGCTGCAGCCAGACCGGCAGGACCAGCGCCAACAATACCGATGGTCTTCTTCTTCATAACTGCGGTATTGGCAGGATGCTGCATCTTATGCATCCACTCATAGTCAGAAGCGGTACGCTTCAGCACCATGATATTGACTGAATCATCAACATTCTTACGACGGCAGGCAGCCTCACAGGGGTGCGGACAGACCCGGCCACAGACTGCAGGCATCGGCATGTTCTCACGAATGGTGGCAAGGGCATCGCTATACTGGTAGTTCTTTATTTCTTCAATGTACTTGGGGATATCAATGTGGGCCGGACATTTGTCCATGCAGGGGGCGGTAATCTTATGCAGATACTTCTCATTCTTTGGCTGACGGCTACCGTCACAAAGTGCCTCAAAATCTGCACGATAGTGGGTTACGGCATCAAGCACCGGCTTGGTTGAGCTGGGGCAGAGGGTACATTTACAGTTTTGCAGCAGGGCATTCAGATCAGCCACCTGATCAAGATCACCAGGCTTGGCTTCGCCTTTAAGCACCTTTTGCAGCAGGTCAGCCAGCACCTTGGTTCCCTTTTTACCCGGGGTACATTTACCGCAGCAGAACAGGGTCTGTACCCGCTGCATATACTCGGCAGCCATGGCAGGAACATCAACGTCCTTATCAAAGACAATCACGCCGTCCCAGCCCATCATGGCACGCAACGGCTGCTGGCCGTCAAAAGCCACCGGCAGACGATAGCTTGCTGCCACAGGCTCGCCAGTTACTGTTCTGTTATCAACGACAGTTCCACCCCAAGTTGAGAAAACCACCTGTGCCACAGCCACCTCCAGATTGCGCCAAAACCCAATATTTTCGATACGTTAAGTAGTTATTTTGACAGACAAAAAACCGTCCTCAAATTGTATACAGTATGCCTGATTACCATATACATTCCGCTGAAATCAAGGGAAAAAATATTTTAACCTTTCGACTGTCAGCGACTCCACACGGCAAAATTTATGCTACAGTACCGGTTACTTTCTTAAAGGAGTCAACGATGCAGACCTATCATCCCTCATTCATAGCACTCTTCTCCATCAACATGGGGTACCACACAGGCGAACGGATTCTGGTCTTTAGCGACCTGATCCGCAGCAATGAAACCATCACCGAATCAGACCGCGACCGCCGCAGTCGGCTGCATGCCACCGCACAGGAACTGGCCGCTTTTGCCGCACAACAGTACGGTAACGCATCCTTTGTGGATTTCCCCGCCACCCCGGCCTCCGGTGCTGAACCGCCGTTGGTACTCTGGTCTGCTGTCTTTGGCGAGACCATTATCGAACAGCTTGAGACCACCGGCCTGATGGGATCACTGCTGGACAAAACCATTACACCGGACGATCTGGAACGGGCGCGGGGTATCGTGACCGCAGGCAAACAGGCCGTGTCCGATATCATCATCGCCCTGTCCAACAACTCCACCAGCCACACCAACTTCCGTAAGCTGGCCTGCCATGCCGGGGCACGTTTTGCCTCCCTGCCCCATTTTGATCCTGACATGTTCGCCACCTCCATGACCGTAGACTGGCATGCCCTGGCTGAACGGACCCACCGGTTGGTGGAAGCGGTCAACCGGGCTGAGTGGGTCCATGTGGAATGTCCCAACGGTACGGCCATGCATATCTGTAAACAAGGACGTCATGCTGAAGGGGATGACGGCCTGCTGACCGCTGACAGCGCCTTTGGCAACCTGCCGGCCGGCGAGGCCTATCTGGCGCCGCTGGAAGGGGAGAGCCACGGCACCATGGTGATTGAATGGGGACCAACCGCCAAACTGCAGAGTCCGCTCACTCTGACCATTAGCGATGGCAAGGTGTCGCGGATTGACGGCGATGACCCGCTGCGTCAGCGTCTGGAGGCCAAATTTGCCGAGAACCCCAACTGCCGTAATCTGGCTGAGCTGGGGATCGGCACCAATGACAAGGCCAGCCGACCGGACAACGTCCTGGAGGCAGAGAAGATCCTGGGCACCATCCATCTGGCCCTGGGAGATAACACCGGCTTTGGCGGCACCGTTGCTGCGCCATTTCACGAAGATTATGTCTTCTATCAGCCCACCCTGACCCTGGTCATGCCGGACGGCAGCACCGAAGTTATTCTGGATAACGGCCAGCTACAGCTATGACGGTCTGGATTGATGCCGATGCCTGCCCGCGGGTGATCAAAGAGATCGTCTTCCGCGCCTCAGAGCGCCTGAACCTGCCGGTGATTCTGGTGGCCAACAAACCGCTGACCAAGCACCATTCGCGACTAGTCAGCTCAGTGGTGGTGGATGACGGACCTGATATTGCGGATGACTACATTGCAGACCAGGCAACAGAACGGGATCTGGTGATCACTGCCGATATCCCGCTGGCAGCTCGGATCGTGGCCAAAGGGGCAACCGGCATCGACCCACGCGGCGAGCTGTACACCGAAGACAATGTGGGGGAACGGCTTTCCATGCGTGACCTGATGCAATCCCTGCGGACCGAAGGCTTGATGCAGGGCGGCCCAGCACAATTTGGCATGACCGACCGCCAGCGTTTTGCCTCATCGCTTGATCGGGTACTGACAAGGATGGTGCGAGAAGTTAAAAAACAGTAACAAATTGATAGAGCGATAAACAACCTGAACTCCGGAGCAGCTATGAAAAACCCCTTAACCCTTGGATTTTCTCCCTGTCCTAACGACACCTTTATGTTCTATCCCCTGGTACATGGTCTGGTGGATACCGGCGGTATCAGTTTTAACGAACGGCTGGAAGATGTGGAAACCCTGAACAAGCTGGCCGTTAAAGGGGTGTTGGATGTAACCAAGGTATCATACGCGGCCTTGGGGCATTTCCGCGAGCAGTATGCCCTGCTACGGGCAGGTAGTGCCCTGGGCCGAGGTTGTGGTCCGCTGTTGGTGGCCAAAGAGCCGCTTGATCCTGCTGAGCTGCATGGCAAGACCATCGCCATACCGGGCCGCTACACCACTGCCCACCTGTTGATGCGGTTGTATAACCCGGCGCTGACCACTTTTCTGGAGATGCCGTTCCATGAGATCATGGATGCGGTGATGACCGGACAGGCCGACGCCGGGGTAATCATCCATGAATCCCGCTTTACCTATCAGGGCTTTGGTCTGCATCAGCTGGTGGACTTGGGACAGTGGTGGGAGAACGAAACCGGCCTGCCGATCCCGCTGGGTGGAATTGTAGCCAAACGCAGCCTGGGGGCTGATACCATCCGCACCATTGAACAGGCCTTGGCTGCCGGGGTGGACTATGCCCGTAACAACCCGGAAGCAGCAACCCAGTATATCCGGGAACATGCCCAGGAAATGAACGAGCAGGTCTGTGCCGCCCATATCGGACTGTACGTCAACGACTTCTCGCAGCAGCTAGGAACTGAGGGGGAGCAGGCAATTACAGAGCTGTTGCGCAGAGCTGAAACAGCCGGTATTATTCCAGTTTCAAAGACGCCGCTATTCATCTGATTTTAGCTGAAAGGATCTTTCCCATGGATTGGTTGACCGATCCCCAGGCCTGGCTGGCCCTCTTAACCCTGACTGCCCTTGAAATCGTGCTGGGCATCGACAACATCATCTTTATCAGCATACTGACCGGCAAGCTACCGGAACAACAGCGTCCAAAGGCCCAGAGAATCGGGCTCTCGCTGGCCATGATCACCCGTATCATGCTGTTGTTCTCTCTGGCCTGGATCATGAAACTGACCAGCCCGTTCTTCCACATTCTGGGACACGGCGTCTCTGGCCGTGACTTGATCCTGATCGTTGGCGGCCTGTTTCTGCTGGCCAAGAGTACCATGGAAATCCACGATAAGCTGGAGGGGGAAGAACACCATGCCGATGGAGGAAAAGCCGCTGTCTCATTTAATAGCGTGCTGATCCAGATCATGTTTCTGGATATCATTTTTTCGCTGGATTCAGTGATTACTGCCGTGGGCATGGCCCGCCAACTGGGGGTAATGGTGACTGCCGTGGTCATATCGGTGGGGATCATGATGTTTTTTGCCGGAGCAGTGGGGAAATTTGTTGACCGGCACCCTACGGTCAAGGTGCTGGCATTGTCATTCCTGTTGATGATCGGGGTGGCGCTGATTGCTGATGGTCTCTCGTTCCACATCCCTAAGGGCTACATCTACTTTGCCATGGCTTTCTCGGTCTTTGTGGAGATGATCAACATCAAGGTCCGCAGCAGCTCTGCAAAGCCGATCAAACTGCGGCAGCAGTTGGTGGGGAAGATTGGCGAGCTGGATTAAAGCATTGTTTCACGCGGAGACCACAAGGGCCTCCGCGTGAAACGGTTTTAAGACTTTCTATATTCTGCCGTTGGCCAGAACGGAATCCCGCCCCGTGGCGTAAACTCTCCCTTAACCCGCAGCCAGACCGGATCCATCAGCTTGACCAGATCATTACAGATCCGGTTAACGCCAGCCTCATGAAACTCTCCATGCATCCTGAATGACCCCAGATAGAGTTTCAGGCTCTTGCTCTCAACACAGCGCTGATCCGGTTGATAATCAATAATGATCGTGCCGAAGTCAGGCTGACCGGTCATGGGACAGAGGCAGGTAAATTCAGGGCAGCTGATATGCAGAGTGCCAGTACAACCACAGGGATTCAGCTCCCGGTTGGCATAGGGGGAAGGAAACCATTCCAGCAGGCCGGCATCCGGCGCATCGTAGCAGTAGGTAGTTGCCTTACCCTCACCCAGTGTTTTCAATCCCTCATGCAGTTCCATCGATTCCTCCCTTGCAAAGCTGGTTCCCTTGAGTAGAATTGATTCTATACATCTATTTCACAGGATTTGAAAGGAGAAGCCATGTCAGCAGCAGAACAGCTTCTTGCCTCATATCAACAGCAGAAGGGCCAGGAGATTGCGATGGGCGACTGGCTACTGATCGATCAGGCCAGGATTGACGCCTTTGCCCAGGCCACCGGCGACCTGCAGTGGATCCATATTGACCCCAAACGGGCGGCAGAAGAATCCCCCTACAAAAGTACCATTGCCCACGGCTTCTTGACCCTGTCTCTGTTGCCGCTTTTGACCCAGGCCAACGCAGCCGGACAGTTTGAGAAAAACTATCCCGGCATGCGGCTGCGGGTTAACTATGGCCTGAACAAAGTCCGCTTTCCTGCCCCGGTCAAGCCGGGTGATCGTTTGCGTGCCCACACCGGCATACAGGATGCAGCCATGGCCGGGAACGGGGTTGAGATTGTCTATCTGCTAACCATTGAGATCGATGGCAACGACAAACCTGCCTGTGTTGCTGAACAGGTCATCAGAGTCTATCCCTGAGGTAAGCAGCGTGCAATTGGACCTCTGCCCCAAATGCGGTCATATTCTTTCAGGACCAGCCACCAGTTGCCCCCATTGCGGGGTGATCTTTGCAAAACTGGTCCAGGCAGAGGCACGCAAGAAACAGGCTGATCAGCAGCCTGAAGAGGGTCTGCTCCGGCGCCTGTTCTTGTATGCAAAGCCAGGAGAGCATACTGTTGTGATTGGTTTCAAGGCAATTTTACTGATGGTGCTGGTGGCATACGGACTTAAACTCATCTTCACGCCGATTCTGGATTTCCCCAATACAAGCTGGCTGTTGCACGCCGTTAACCTGGTTTTTCATGAGGCAGGCCATGTCTTTTTCAGCCCGTTCGGGCGCTTTTTGCATGTGCTGGGTGGCACCCTGGGCCAGCTGATTATCCCGGCAGTGGTCACCTGCACATTTCTCTGGCAGCGCGATACCTTTGGCGCAACAGTCGGCGCATGGTGGCTGGGGGAGAGCTTTTTAGATATCGCCCCCTATATTAATGATGCCCGGTCTGGCCAACTGATGCTGCTGGGTGGCGTCACTGGCAGTGAAGTAGAAGATTATCACGACTGGGAAGTACTGCTCACCAAACTGAATATGATGCAGTACGACCATACCCTGGCACGCCTTTCCTTCAGTATCGGCAGCCTACTGATGCTGTCTGCCATGCTCTGGGGCAGCTATCTGCTCTGGAAGGGCTGGCAGTCACGCAGCAGTCTTTAGCGACCTACCACCGAAGGAACATTCAGTATTGCACTCTTTTTGATCATCTCCGCCTGACCACCACGCAGCAATCCTGCCGCAGATAGTATACAGCATACGTCAAAACACACCTCAACACCTTAATATCAAATCAACATTTCAACATAAACAAACTTGGCACGGCCTATGCTTATGCCTAAACCAGCATCTTTGAAACAACCTGAATACTGAAGACAAGGCAACGGCGCCTTCCAATTCGTTCACCGCATTGGGGCGCCGTTTTTCGTTGCCCCTGCAGACATCCCAAGAGACCCACAGATTGGTGGGTGAAAGGAGCAGCATCATGAGACAGATCGCTATCTATGGAAAAGGCGGTATCGGTAAATCAACCACAACACAGAACACGGTGGCAGGACTTGCCTCCATCGGCAAGAAGGTCATGATCGTTGGTTGTGACCCCAAGGCAGACTCCACCCGTCTGATTCTGCATGCCAAGGCACAGAATACGGTTATGGATCTGGTACGTGAACTGGGTACGGTTGAAGACCTTGAACTGGAAGAGGTGATGAAGGTCGGCTACGGTGATGTGAAGTGCGTCGAGTCCGGCGGTCCTGAGCCTGGTGTTGGCTGCGCTGGTCGTGGTGTTATTACCGCCATCAACTTCCTGGAGGAAAACGGTGCCTATACCCCCGATCTTGATTTTGTTTTCTATGATGTTCTGGGCGACGTTGTCTGCGGCGGTTTCGCCATGCCAATCCGTGAAGGCAAGGCAGAAGAGATCTACATCGTTACCTCTGGTGAAATGATGGCTATGTATGCTGCCAACAATATCTCCAAGGGTATTCTGAAGTATGCCTCCTCAGGCAAGGTTCGTCTGGGCGGCCTGATCTGTAACTCCCGTAACACTGACCGTGAAGATGAGCTGATTGAGGCACTGGCCAGAAAACTGGGCACCCAGATGATTTACTTTGTGCCCCGTGACAATCAGGTCCAACGGGCTGAGCTGCGCCGGATGACCGTCATCGAGTACTCCCCAGAGCATAAGCAGGCTCAGGAGTATCGCGCCCTGGCTCAAAAGATTAATGACAACAAGATGCTGGTAGTTCCTACGCCGCTTGAGATGGAAGAACTGGAAGAACTGCTGATGGAGTTCGGCATCATGGAAGTCGAAGATGAGACGATCGTCGGCAAAGCGGAAGGCGCAGCCTAAAAGAGCCCAAAAGAATAGCACACGGATGACACGGATACGGCGTATTGCACAGATAAAGGCAATGTATTACCACAGAGGCCGCAGAGGAAAATCTTAAGATCTTACTATTTGTACTTCTTATGTTTTCCGCTTTTTACAGGTTTCAGAGCGTTTTTAAAAATCAGCGTTTATCCGCTCAATCCGCGTCATCTGCGTTCTATCATCATGGCTTTTCATCATTAAGGAGACTTTTATGTCAGACAAGATAAAGAACATAGACGGCATCACCAAAGAGTCTACCGAGGCCCTGATTGAGGAGACCTTGGCAGCCTACCCTGAAAAGGGCAGGAAGAAGCGGGCGCCCCACCTTGGCGCCAACGATCAAGGCTCAGGCAGCGCCTGCGTCAAGTCCAACAAAAAGACCGTACCCGGCGTCATGTCTGCCCGTGGTTGCGCCTATGCCGGTGCAAAAGGGGTAGTCTGGGGGCCGATCGGCGACATGGTACACGTTTCCCACGGTCCGGTGGGCTGCGGCTGGTACTCATGGGGTACCCGGCGTAACCTGGTGTCCGGCATCAACGGCGTGACCCAGTTTGCCATGCAGTTCACCTCTGATTTCCAGGAAAAAGATATTGTCTATGGCGGCGACAAAAAGCTGAAGACCCTGTTGGAAGAGGCCAAAGGGCTATTCCCGCTGGCCAAAGGTATCTCGGTACTGTCCGAATGTCCGGTTGGTCTGATCGGTGACGACATCAACTCAGTGGCAAAGCAGTCTTCAAAAGAGCTGGAGCTGCCGATCATCCCCTGTAACTGCGAAGGTTTCCGTGGTGTTTCCCAGTCCCTGGGTCACCATATCAGTAACGACACGATCCGTGACTACATCATCGAGACACGCGAATTTGCCGAACCATCCAGCCCGTATGATATCGCCTTGATCGGTGACTACAACATCGGCGGTGACGTCTGGGCAGCCAAGTCTCTGTTGGAAGAGATCGGCCTGAATGTCAAGGCAACCTGGACCGGTGACGGCGAGTTGGAGAAGATTGCCGCAACCCATCAGGTCAAGCTGAACCTGATCCACTGTTACCGCTCCATGAACTACATGTGCAAGGTGATGGAAGAGAAGTACGGCATCCCCTGGCTCGAGTTTAACTTCTTTGGCCCCACCAAGATCCGTCAGAGCCTGCGCGCCATTGCCGAGCGGTTTGACGACACGATCAAAGAAAACGTTGAGCGGGTAATTGCCAAGTACGACCCGATCATGCAGGCGATTATCGATGAATACAAGCCGCGCCTGGATGGTAAAAAGGTGATGCTGCTGGTTGGTGGTCTGCGCCCCCGTCACACCATCGGCGCATACGAAGATCTGGGGATGGAGTGCGTTGGTTCAGGCTACGAATTTGCCCACACTGATGACTACGACCGTACCGCCTCGGAAATGCCCAATGCCACCGTGGTCTATGATGACCCTTCCGAGTACGAATTTGAGAAGTTTGCCCATGCACTGAAGCCAGACCTGATCGGCTCCGGCATCAAGGAAAAGTATGTCTTCCAGAAAATGGGGATACCGTTCCGCCAGATGCACAGCTGGGATTACTCAGGGCCTTACCACGCATATCAAGGGTTTGAGATCTTTGCACGGGATGTGGATATGGCGGTGAATAGCCCGACCTGGAAACTGGTGAAGGCACCGTTTTAAGGCATTGAAACACGGAGCAACAGAGCAACTGAGGTAAACCTTAAAATATAAGCCGTAACAATTTAGTTTTGTTTTCTCAGTTGCTCAGTTGCTCTGTGTTTAAAAATAATCAGGTTGTGCAACAGATTGGTTGCCAGCCCAAAAGGAGTAAATCATGGCTAACCTACTCGGACTTGAAGTCAAAAAAATAGTCGAGACCCCGCCGGAAGAGATAGAGCGGGTTAAAAACTGGATCAACTCAGAAGAGTATAAAGAGCAGAACTTTGCCCGTCAGGCGCTGGTAATCAACCCGGCCCACGCCTGCCAACCTCTGGGAGCCCAACTGGCGGCCCATGGTTTTGAAGGAACACTGCCGTTTGTGCATGGTTCACAGGGCTGCGCATCCTACTATCGTTCTACCCTTAACCGACATTTCCGTGAGCCAGCACCTGCGGTTTCCGATGCCATGACCGAGGACGGCGCGGTGTTCGGTGGCCAGAACAACCTGCATGAAGGCCTGGAAAACGCCGTTGCCCTCTACAAGCCCAAGATGATCGCGGTCTTTACCTCCTGCATGCCAGAGGTTATCGGCGACGACCTGACCGCCTTTATCAAAAATGCACGCACCAAAGGCCATGTACCCAAGGATATGCCGGTACCGTTTGCCAACACCCCCAGCTTCAACGGCACCCATATCCACGGTTATGATTCAATGCTGCTTTCGATCCTGCAAAACCTCACAGAGGGCAAGCAGGTGGAGGGGCGTTGCACCGGCAAGCTTAACCTGATCGCAGGCTGTGACTTCAATACCGGCGATTATCGTGAGTACAAACGGATTCTGAAGGAGTTTGGCGTACCGGTCACTGTACTGGCCGACATTGCTGACAGCTTTGATTCACCCTGCAACGGCACCTATAATATCTACGCCGGCGGTACCCCGCTGGAGGATGCGGCTGATTCAATAAACGGCAAGGCCACTATGACCCTGGGACCCTACGCAACCCCCAAAACCTTCAGCTGGATCAAGGACAACTATGCCGGCAAGCATGTCTCCCTGCCGATGCCGATGGGTATTGAGAAGACCGATGCCATGATCATGAAGATTGCCGAGCTGTTCGGCAAGGAAGTACCTGAAACACTTAAAAATGAGCGTGGTCGTGCAGTTGACGCCATGACCGACGCCCAGCAGTACATGCACGGTAAAAAGTTTGCTGTCTATGGCGACCCTGACTATCTGGTGGGCTACGTATCCTTCCTGCTGGAGATGGGCGCCCATCCGTACCATATCGTCTGCAGCCGTGGCTCCAAAAAGCTGGAGAAGGAACTGCAAGGTCTGCTGGATGGCTCCATGTACGGCAAAGGCTGCAAGATTTACATGAACAAAGACCTCTGGCACCTGCGCAGTCTGGTCATGACCGATCCGGTTGATGCCATGATTGGTGATTCACACGGCAAGTTTGCTGCACGCGATGCCAACATCCCGCTGTTCCGCTTCGGCTTCCCGGTCTTTGACCGGGTCAATATGCACCGTTATCCACGGATCGGCTATCAGGGTGTGATCTACATGGTGAGCCAGATCTGTAACAAGTTCCTGGATATTAAGGACGAGACCTGTGAGGATCGTTTCTTTGAATTGATGCGATAACAGAAAATTCCCCACGCCTTAATGATGTACCAAATCCAGCGGCTGTCCGATAACGGGCAGCCGCTGGATCTGCTTGTTTTTTACACAGACTCACCTGCTAATGGTGAGCACAACAGCACCTTCCACCATCCCCTACTCCTGCACAAGCCTGTTTTCTAAGCAATTTCAGTAACTCACGTCTTGGCACAGCCTATGCTTTATCGTACTTGCAAGGCATGCACCGTGGCATGCCCTGCAGATCAAATCGTAACAACGGTACGCAGGAGGTTGTATATGCCGCCACTCAGCAGCCCGGCCAGTTCAGGGCCCAAGACGTCCTACCACGAATTTTACGCTGATGACTTCAGCCCTCGCGATCATTACCGTCTGCTGTGGGACCATATCCGCGCCACCGGCAATAACGCACTGGAGACCAAGGACCACGAATCCCAACTGGCGCTGCAGACCGAAGGGGTTACCTTTACGGTCTATGGTGAAAGCGAAGAAGGGATTGAGCGGATCTGGCCCTTTGACCTGATCCCCCGCATCATTACTGCAGCGGAATGGGTGCGGATTGAATCCGGCCTCAAGCAGCGGGTCAAGGCGCTCAACCTGTTTCTGGAAGATCTGTATGGTGAGCAGAAGATCATCAAGGACGGGGTAATTCCGCCGGAACTGATCTATCAGGGCAAGGATTTCCGGCGCGAGATTGTCGGCATTGTCCCGCCCCGTGGTATCTATACCCATATCAGCGGCATTGATATTATCCGGGATGAACAGGGGGATTTCCTGATCCTGGAAGACAACCTGCGCACCCCTTCCGGCGTATCGTACATGATCGAAAATCGGGTGATTGAGCGCCGGATCCTGCCGGAGTTCTTTAACAAGTACCGGGTCAGGCGGGTGGAACACTACCCCTCACTGCTGCTTGATGCCCTGCGCTGTTTGTCCCCACGGGGTAAAGGTACGGCTGAGATCGTGCTACTGACCCCCGGCATCTACAACTCTGCCTATTTTGAGCACACCTTCCTGGCCAAAGAGATGGGTATTGAACTGGCTGAAGGCCGCGATATGGTGGTTGTAAATGATATTGTCTACCTTAAAACCACTAAAGGCCTGAAGCGGGTGGATGTGATCTACCGCCGGATTGATGATGATTACCTTGATCCGCTGATCTTCCGCTCTGATTCATCACTGGGGATTGCCGGGGTGATCAACGCCTGGCGGGCCGGTAATGTGGCGATCGTCAATGCGCCAGGCAGCGGCATTGCCGATGACAAGGCGGTCTACCCCTATGTGCCGGATATTATCCGCTACTACCTGGGACAGCAGCCGATCCTGAAAAACGTCCCGACCTACCAGATGACCAATGTTACCGACCGCGAGTATGTCTTTGACAACATGGAGCGGATGGTGGTCAAGGCGGTCAGCGAATCCGGCGGTTACGGCATGCTGATGGGACCGTCATCCACTGCCGCCTCGCGCAAGGAATTCATGGACCTGGTTACCGAAAATCCTCGCAACTACATTGCCCAGCCGGTGGTCTATCTTTCACGCCATATCTGTTACATGGATGGCGAACTGGAGGCGAGACACCTGGATTTACGCCCCTTTGTGATCTATGGCGAGGACATCCAGGTGGTACCGGGTGGTCTGACACGGGTGGCGTTGCGCAAAGGTTCGCTGGTGGTGAACTCGTCGCAGGGCGGGGGAAGCAAGGACACCTGGGTCTTAGCGGAGTAAGAATATACATAGGTCTCATGAGTCCTCTACGTCACAGGGGACCCATGAGTTGAACAACAAATAAGAGGACAAATTCATGCTGAGTCGCATTGCTGATTCAATGTACTGGATGTCACGCTACCTGGAAAGAGCCGGTGAAACCGCCCGCCTGATGGAGATCAACCTGCTTTATCTGGTGGAGGCGGAAGAAGATATGGGTGAGGAGGACAAGTGGCGGCCTATTCTGGAGATTACCGCTGCCCTGCCGCAATATGTAGAATTGTATGGTGACGAGGCGATCACCACCCAACGGGTACTGCAGTTTGTCTGCGGCGGTCGTACCAATAACAACTCAATCCGCACCTGTCTGCGACTGTTCCGGGAAAATGCCAGGGTTGCCCGTGACCGGATCTCCAAAGAGATGTGGGAGGCGGTCAACGAGATCTGGATGGCCTACAATGAACGCTTGCGGGGCAGCATTACCCTTGAAAAGGCCAGTGCCCTGTTTGTTGATCTGCGCAACCAGGTTGCCCGCTTTAACGGCCTGCTGGCCGCCACCATGATGCGGGGCGAGGCCTATGCCTTTTATCAATTAGGCGGCTGCGTTGAGCGCACCGACATGATCGCCCGGATTCTGGATGTCAAATACCATATCATCCTGCCTGACATGCATTTAGTCGGCTCTGCACTTGATTATTACCAGTGGGCTGCCCTACTGAAATCACTGTCCGGATTTGAGGCGTTCCGACGCACCAACAAGAGCGGCTTTGAGCCCAAGGCGGTGGTCGACTTTGCCATCTTTGAACATGACTTCCCGCGCTCATTAGTCTTCTCGGTAGACCGTGCCGGTGCCGCCCTGGCCATTATCGGTCTGGAAGAAAAGGAAAAGACAGCCGTAGCCTTTGCCAGCCTGCAGTCACTGCTGGCCTCTTCCAACGGCGAACAGGTTTTTACCAGCGGCCTGCATGAGTTTTTAGAGCAGCTGCTGGGGCTGCTGGCCGGGTTCCACAATGCCCTGGCCGAAGAGTTTTTCCAGTAACCCACCCCAACCCTCCCTTATCAGGGAGGGAGCTGAACGACATGCACAAGCCCGCCTCCCCCCTGACAAGGGGGGAATGAGGGGGGTTAGGAGTTTACCCCATGCGTTACCTGATACAACACGAAACCATACTTACCTATCCCAATCCGGTGCGGGAACACCATCTGGAACTGCGCCTGACACCGCGTCAGGATGCCAACCAGCGGCTTATTTCACACCGGATTGAACTGGAGCCGTCGGCAGAACGCCACAGCTACCGGGATTATTTCGGCAATGCGGTTGATTACTTCTGCTTGATCGCCCCACAGGATAGCCTGACCACCCGGCTGACTGCCGAGGTGGAGACCCTGCAGGCGAACCCGTTTGACTTTGTTGCACTGGAGCATCCACAACAGAAGGAGTGGTATGCCAAAGAGCTGCGTCAAACTCCGGCGCTGTACGACTATCTGCTGCACCGCAGCAGTCTGACACCGGCAGTCATGAAGCTGGCAGCCGCAGTCTCCTGCGCCCTGCCCCGCCATGAGCCGGAACGGCCGATCCTGGAAAGCCTGGTGGAGCTGATGGCCTGGGTGCCGCAGATTTTGCGCTATGAAAGCGGTTCCACTGCGGTACATAATGACCTACTGGAGGCGCTGAAACAGGGTGGCGGTGTTTGTCAGGACTTTGCCCACCTGTTCATCAGTGTGGTCCGTTCCTGGCAACTGCCCTGCCGCTATGTCATGGGCTATATGGATTCCGGTATTTACCCTGAAGGGGAGCCCATTGCGACCCATGCCTGGGCCGAGGTGCTGATACCGGGCGGCGGCTGGATCGGTTTTGATCCGGTGCATAACCTGCTGGCCAATGATCGTTACATCCCCGTGGCCGTGGGGCGTGATTCCTATGATGCTGCGCCACAACGGGGCAGTTTCAAGGGTGACACCGCCGGCACCCTGCCACAGGTTAATCTAACCATTAGCAACCAATGAGTACTCTATGACCCAAATCACAGAAACCATCTTCTCGCTGGCCATGCCGTACTGTGAAAATCTGGACATCCGCCGCACGGTGTACAAAGGGGGTGATGGCCCCCGGGTGGCGGTCACCGCCGGTATTCACGGTGATGAGTTGGAAGGATTGTATGTCTGCCACCGCCTTGCGGCCTGGCTGGATAATCTGCAGCGCACAAATCCCGATGCATTGCGCGGCCAGGTTGAGCTGTACCCGGCCTTGAATCCGCTGGGGCTTGATACCCTGACCCGCTCCGTACCGGTCTTTGACAGTGACTTAAACCGCTCCTTTCCCGGCAGCCAGCAGGGTGATCTGCCAAAGCGACTGGCTGCTGCAGCCATGTCAGCCCTGGAAGGGACCAGCCTGGTGGTGGATATCCACGCCAGTAACATCTACCTGCGGGAGATCCCCCAGGTGCGGATTAACAGCGAGTTCAGCGATATTCTGGTGCCGCTGGCACAACAGGCCAACCTGGATCTAATCTGGATCCACGGGGCCGCCACGGTACTCGAAGCCACGGTTGCCCACAGCCTTAACAGCCGCAACATCCCCTGCCTGGTGGTGGAAATGGGGGTGGGGATGCGCTTGACTCCTGACTATTGCGAGCAGCTGACAATCGGCCTGCTGCACCTCTGGCAGGGACTGGGAGTGCTTGCGAGCGGGGTTGTATTACCTGAGCTGACCCACCATCCGCTGGTGGCAGATGACAGCAACGTGCATTATTTGAATGCCCAGACCTCCGGCATGTTCGTACCAACCGCTTCCCACTGGACCGATCTCCGCCGCGGTGAACTGCTGGGCAGGATTGTCTCGCCGTTCCACGGTGATATTCTGTCTGAAGTCCGCTCACCGGTGGACGGCCTGCTGTTCACCCTGCGGGAATATCCGCTGGTCTATGAGGGGTCGCTGATGGCACGGATTATGGCCCGCAAGAGAGGTGCCTGATGAAACGTGATCTACTATTGATGACGGCACCGGTACGGGACAATTTTGATATCCCCTGCCATGAGATCGGACCCAAATCCGCCCATCCGGCAGCCGCCTTTGTGGCTGGCCTGCATGGGGATGAACTGAACGGCATCCTTAT
>NZ_JAOTRZ010000040.1 GCF_030247655.1 Trichlorobacter sp.
CTTACGCTCTGTGACGGGCTTGGTGTCCCAAAACACGATCAAGCTGTCATTCCCTGGCTACTTGAAAGAACTTTAGATGCTACACGCTGAACATACAAGCAACAGAGCAACGGAGAAAATCTGAAAAGGCATGAACAAAAAAAGAGACAAGCTTTAACGTAATAAGAAATTTTGGTTTTGAGCTTAATGCTTGAGTATTTTGCCGTTCTCTGTTGCTCCGTCACTCTGTGTTTAACTATGTTATTACTGCCCGCAGCCAACCCCGCACACTGTTGATCAGCCAGATCTCATCAGCCCGCTGCAGGTCCCGGAGGTACAGAACCTGTTCCTCAATCGTGCCCTGCTCCAGCAGTTCCTGCCGCATCACACCGGGTAGCAGCCCGCAGGCAAGTGGGGGCGTGACCAACCGGTTATCCAGCTTCAGTACCAGATTGGTGAAGCTGCCTTCGGTCAGTTCTCCGCGATCATTGATGAGCAGCACTTCATCCGCCTCAGGTTGTTCCTGCCGAGCCTGATTGTAACGCTCACGCTGTTCGGTCTTGAGGTACAGCAGCAGGTTGTTTGGATCTGCCGGGGTTGTGGCTACGGCAATCTTAAGCGGCTGCTGTATCTGTTGCAATTCTGATGATTCAATCTGATACCTGCCATCCTGCGCCAGCAGCAGCCGGGTCTTGTGCTGGCCGGTGGTGCCGGCAGCATGTTCCAGTAGTGCCTGTCTGATCTGCTGTTGGTCGCAGCTGTAGCCCAGCCGCGATGCAGACCAGCAGAGCCGATCAAGGTGCCGCTCAAGGCGAGGATAGCTGCCATCCTCCAGCAACAGCGATTCCAGTAATCGAGGGGTGGGGCGTTGGGCAAGAAACGCGGCCTTGTGCAGGCATTCCGCATATTCGGCAGCAGGTCGGGCATCCCAGGTAATGCCGCTGCCCACACCCATGCTGATCCGGCTGGTTTGCTTGTTCAGCAACAGGGTGCGGATGGCCACGGAAAAGGCCATCTCTCCCCCAGGGGCCAGGTAGCCGATGGTGCCACAGTAGATGCCTCGTGGCTGCCCCTCTATTCCAGCAATCAGCTCCATGCTGCGTCGTTTGGGTGCGCCGGTGACCGAACCGCAAGGGAACAGGGCTTGAAAAATAGCCACCAGGCTGGTTTCTGGCAGCAGTTTGGCGGTGATGGTGGAGGTCATCTGATGCACCGTTGGAAAGGATTCCACTGCAAACAGTGCCTCTGTCTGGACCGTGCCGGTCTGGGCCACCTGGCCCAGGTCATTACGCAGCAGGTCAACAATCATCAGGTTCTCTGCCCGCTCTTTGGCGTTTTGTTGGAGTTGATTCGCCAGGGTCTGATCTTCAGCCAAAAACCGGCCACGGGGGGCGGTGCCTTTCATCGGTCTGGTGGTGATCAGGCCGTTGCGAATACTGAAAAACAGCTCCGGCGAGGCCGAAATGACGGTATGACTGCCGATATCCAGAAAGGACCCAAAGGCCGGTCGCTGGGCCTCCAGCAGGCTGCGGTAGAGCTGCAGCGGATCACCCTGCCAGTGCCCCTTCAGTTGAAAGGTGTGGTTGATCTGGTAGGTTTCACCCTGTTCAATGGCCTGATGAATCCGGCTAATGGCGATCTCGTAGTCGGTCTGGCTGCTTTCCGGTGCCAGGAGTGGTGCAGGGCAGGTGTTGTCTGGCAGATCAGCTCCGGCCTTGACCTGAACGCGCTGCTGAAACAGGGCAAACCAGACCAGCGGCAGCCCCGGTTCGGAGGGGAGGCTGGGCAGGTGCGGATTCAGCGCATGGGCTGCCTCGTAAGCTACAAAGCCCACGGCATACAGCCCCTGTTGGCTGGCTGCCTCGGCCTGCTCCAGTACGGTTACCACCTGATCAGCGGTCTCGGCAACCAGGGTGCTGACATGGCCGCCAAACCGCCAGGAGACACTGAACTGGTCAGTGCTGCAGGAGTCCAGCAGTATGGTGGGGAAGATGCTATGCATCAGATAATAAAAGCTCCATGTCAACTGAACGTAAGAGAAAAACTTCACAACCTTAACGCAGAGAGGCAGAGAAGCAGAGTTGCAGAGGACCTTACTATGGCTTGTACGTTTTAAAAGAAGTTCTCTGCGTCTTTGCTGCTCTCTTATTTCTCTGCGTTAAAGCTTTTTTCATCTTGTTGTTGCCCCTTCCACTTGCGTTTCAGCCAGATACTAAAATCATCCAGATAGGTGTACATCACCGGCACCACGATCAGGGTCAGCACCGATGAGGTAATCAACCCCCCCACCACGGCGCGGGCCATGGGGGCACGACCTTCACCACCAGCGCCCACACCGAAGAACAGCGGCAGCATGCCGAAGATCATGGCCAGGGTGGTCATGACAATCGGTCGCAGCCGGGTACGGCCTGCTTCGATCACGGCGGCGGCGCGTTCCAGGCCGTCCCGGGTTCGCAAGACCTTGGCATAGTCAACCAACAGGATGGCGTTCTTGGTGACCAGACCCATCAGCATGATCAGGCCGATCAGGGACATGATGTTGATGGTATCATTGGTGATCCGCAGCATGCCCGCCATCCCCACAATGGAGAGTGGTAGCGAGAACATAATGGCCAGCGGTTCAAAGAATGATTCAAACTGGGCGGCCAGGATCAGGTAGACAAACAGCACGGCCAGGATTAGCGATTCACCCATGAAGGCAAAGGATTCGGCCATATCTTCGGCCTCGCCGGAGAAGCCGATGCTGTAGCCCGGCTCCATCTTGACCCGCTTGGCCACTGCTTCCACCTGCTTGACGGCGGTACCGATCGGCAGGTCGTCAAGGTTGGCCGAGACCGTAACCAGACGGGAAAGGTCGCGGCGATTGATCTCGGTTGGGGAGGCTGCCACGGCTTCAGTGGTGATGCTGGCCAGTGGCACCAGACGGGCCGTGCCGTTAGCATCCGTCACCGATATTTTCAGATCCCGCACCTGGGCCGGATGTTCCCGCAACTGTTTGGGCAGGCGCACCCGCAGGTCAATTGCATCGCCATCTTCATCTTCGTAGCTGGTGATCGCCTCGCCACCCACCAGACGGGAGAGGCTGTCCACAATGGCGCTGGAGGAGACTCCGGCTGACTGGGCCTTTTCCCGGTCCACCTTCAGGCGGTAGTCAGGTGTGTCATATTCAAGGGTGGCCGCGATATCCACAATACCGGGGATGGTGTACATCTCCTGCTTGAGCTGGGCCGCGTACTTCTTCAACAGGGTGGTGTCGTCCCCCTTGATATTAACGTTGAGCGGTTTGGCAGATGAGCCGATGGCCCCCACCTCTTCAATGGAAAAGTTGATGCCGGCAATGCTGCGGAACCGTTCCCGGATCAGTTTCTGAATCTCAAACTGTCCACGCTTGCGCTCTGACTTTTCCTTCAGTTTGACGTACAGCAGGCCATCCCGTACCGTGCCGCTGTCTCCGGCCCCGATGGTGGCATAGGTATGGCTGATCTCCGGTATCCCCTTGACCTGCGCCAGAATCTGCTGCAGCCGGTCTTCCGTCTCTTTAATGCTGGCATCCGGTGCGGTCTGGAAGGAGACCTGGAATTCACTCTTGTCCTCTTTGGACATGAAGGATGATTCAAGGGTGGCCATTACTGCCAGGCCGATTACAAAGGAGACGCCTGCGCTGATCATCACCTTGCCACGATGGTTCAGGGCCCAGGCGATCACGCCACGGTATTTATCTGCCGTGCGATCAAACCAGTCATTAAACTGCTCCAGCCAGCGGGCGATCCCTTTGCGCTTGCCCCGCATATGGATCGAAGGGTCGTGCCAGCGGGAGGAAAGCATCGGGTCCAGGGTAAAGGAGACAAACAGCGAGACCAGCACCGCAAAGGAGACGGTGATGCCGAAGGGGAAGAAGAAACGCCCCACAATACCCCGCATGTAAGCCACTGGCACAAAGACCGCCAGGATCGACATGGTGGTGGCAAAGACCGCCAGCCCGATCTCGGCGGTACCGAAGCGGGATGCCTCCATATGGTCCTTGCCCAGTTCCAGGTGGCGCACGATGTTTTCCCGCACCACAATGGCATCGTCAATCAGCAGGCCGATGGCCAGGGACAGCGCCATCAGGGTCATCACGTTAAGGGTCATCCCCATGGCGTTCATGACGATAAAGGAAGAGATGACGGAGATCGGCAGGGTTATGCCGGTGATGACGGTGGAACGCCAGGAGTTGATGAACATGAACACAATCAACACGGTCAGGATGCCGCCGATGATCAGGGTTTCCTCCACATCAGCCAGAGATTGACGGGTCATGATCGAACCATCCCGCACCAGAGAAATGGTTACCCCCGGCGGCAGTTCGGCCTTGACCTTTGCCATCACCTTTTTGACGTTATCCACCACCTGCACCTGGTTGGCGCCGGACTGTTTGTAGATATCCAGACCAATGGCAGGCTGGCCGTTTACCAGGGCCAGTTTGCGATGCTCTTCTGACCCGTCAGTGACCTGAGCCACCTCACCCAGGGTAATGGGCCGCCCGTTTTTGCGGGTGATCACCATGGCCCCATACTGGTCAGCGCGATCCGGTTTGCCCTCAATCCGCAGGGGATATTCAGCCCCGCCTTTGGTGATCCTGCCCAGTGGCGTGTTGACGTTCTCCCCCTTCAGGCCACCCACCAGGTCATTGACTCCCAGGCCTAAGGAGTCCAGACGGACCGGATCAACCTCAACATTCACCTCGCGCTTGGCACCCCCCACCAGATCTACCTTGCCCACACCAGTGACGCTTTCAAACCGCTTGCGGATCTTTTTGTCTACCAGGGTGGTCAGATCACGCTGGGACAGGGTGGTGGACTGGATTGCCACGGCTGCAGCAGGCATGGCATTGAAGTCCAGCTTCTGGATGATCGGCTCTTCCGCCTCTTTGGGCAGCTGTCCCCGGATTGCGCTGATTTTGGCCCGCGCCTCCTGAGCCACCTCATTGGTTCGCTCTTCCAGCCGGAACTCGGCCACCACCGTCGAGACCGATTCACGGGAGAAAGAGGTGACATGCTTGATCCCTGCAATCTGGTTGACCGCCTCTTCAACCCGCTTGGAGACTTCACGCTCCACGGTATCCGGCGAGGCGCCGGGGTACTTGGTGACAATAGAGATGACCGGCATCTCAACATTGGGAAACATCTCCACCGAGAGCCGTTTGTAGGAGAAGAAGCCCAGGGCCACCAGGCCAAGCATCATCACGGTGGCAAAGATGGGACGTTTTATGGACAGGTCTGAGAGGATCACTTGGTTGCCCCTGTACTTTGCACCATAATCTTATCGCCGTCCCGCAGGGTAAAACCGCCCCGTGCCACGTACTTTTCACCCGCCTTCAGCCCTTCTCTGATCTCCACCAGATCACCGCTGACAGCGCCGGTTTTAACCTTGCGTAAACGGGCCAGCTGACCATCTGATACAAACAGGGTTGCGGTCTGCTGGACAGTGTCGTAGCTGCCCAGCACGCTACGGGGGATCTGAACCACCCCGCCCCGCTTGCCGGTTACGATCCTGCCTTTGGCAAACAGGCCGCCTTTCAGCAGTTCAGTCCCGTTTTGTACCTCTGCCACCACTTTTAGTGAACGGTCAGTTGCGTTTAACTCAGGGTTCAGAAACATCACCCGACCGCTGAATACGCGGCCCGGCAGTGCATCTACACTAAACTCAAGCGGTTGGCCCACTTTGACTCTGGCAGAGTCCACCGAGGGAACGGTCACCGTCAGATTCAGTATCCGGTTATCCACCACCCGGAAGATCGGCTTGCCTGCTGCTGCATCACTGGCCAGATCCCCCACATTGACATCCCGCAGGGCCACGACACCGTCCAGTGGCGCGGTTACCAGCCCTTTGGCAAATCGTGCCTTGGTCTGGTGCACCTCTTCTTCAGCCACCCGGATCTGAGCCTTTGAGGAATCAATCCGCGCCCTGGCTGCTGCGGTTTCAGTCCGGGCATCATCAACCGCCTGCTGGGTTGCCAGGCCGGCCTCCTTTAACTTTAGTGAGCGGGCCTCTTCCCGTTCTGCACGGGCAAGGCTGACCTGTGATTGGGCCAGCTGTGCCCGGGCAGCCACCACAGCAGCCTCGGCCCGCCTGGTCAGCGCCTCGGCTTCAGCCACATCAATCCGTGCCAAAGGCTGCCCCTTACGTACCCGCACCCATTGAGTCACGTAGACCTCTTTGACCAGGCCTGGGATCTGGGTCTTGACATCAGCGCTGAATTTTGGCTCCAGCGTACCGGTCACCTCGATCCCTTCGGTCAGCTCGGCAGTTGCTCCGGTTGCCAGTTCTACCGCGACCGGCGGCTTGACCACGGTTTCCTGTTTTTTGCTGCAACCTGCCAGCAGGGCAAGTGCTGCTATCATTATGAGTGTTGCCGGAAATCGTTTCATTTTCTGATCCCTTCAAACAAAAGTGCCAAAAGCCGTAGCAGGCCAGAGCGATCAACCCGTACCTGCCTGGTCTGATTAAGCTGTTCTTCCATGGTGGTATTAAGCAGTGCAACAATGGCCCAGGCCGCATCCGGCGGGCTGACCTGCCTGAATTCACCGGTGTTGATCCCTTCGCTGACCAACTGTTCCATGTGGGTCAGCATGGTGCTGAAGGATGCCTCAAAATCAATGTGCGGGGCCCCTTGGGGCGGGCCGTAGAAGATGGCGTAAATCAGTCGTGCCACCGGCAAGCGTTCAACAAAGATGTCCAGCAGCGCGGTGCAGTAGCCGCAGATCCGTTCAGTTACACTGCCCGGCGCAGTTCTGGCCTGCTCTGCCACCTGAAAAAAGTCTCCCAGTGCATCTCCCATCAAGGCAAGATAGAGCCCTTCCTTGTTCTTAAAATAGTAGTAGAGCACCGGCTTGGTGACACCGGCAGCTTCCACCAGTTCCCGCACAGAAGTTGCGGCGTAGCCTTTGGTTGAAAACAGTGCTAGTGCTGCATCCAGTAATCGCTGGCGTACATTGGGAGGATGTTCGATGGTTTTGGAAGTAGTCATGAGTGCCTGTTTGTATATGAATTTACCGATCGGTATATAGCGCCGGGTCGGTTGTCTGTCAAGCAAAACCTACCGATCGGTAAGGTGCGGATTGAAAAAAGGCCCGTTGCAGGTGCAACGGGCCTTTAAGGGTAGATGTCAGACAGTTGACTATTTCCAGTTAATGGTCTCTCCCACCTTCATCTGCTGCATCAGGAATTCCAGGCCGTAACGTCTGAGCGCCTTTTTGAACTCTTCCGGCGTACCGGTTAAGGCCGGGAAGGTGCCGAAGTGCATCGGAATGGCCTTCTTGGGACGGATCATTTCTACGGCCTGGGCTGCGCGGACCGGTCCCATGGTAAATTTGTCGCCAATGCAGAGCAACATCAGGTCTACCTGACCTTTCAACAGCGACATATCACTAAACAGGTCGGTATCACCGGTGTGATAGATGCGGGGGCCGCCCTTGACCGAAATCAGGAAACCGCCTGGATCACCGGCATAAACCGGTCCGTTGGGGGTATCCATGCTGCCGCCGTGGATGGCCGGTACAAACAGCACCGTTACCTCACCATCCAGCAGGCTGATCTGGCCGCCGAAACTGCCGGTGGTAATCATCTCGGCCTGTTTGGCTGGAAAGCCTTTGTAGGACACCATCGCCTTTTGCAGGTCAAAGGTGGCCACCAGCTTGGCACCGGTCTTTTTGGCAATTTCAACTGAATCGCCGATATGGTCACCATGGCCGTGGGTCAGGAAGATCAGGTCCACCTTGGTCAATTCCTCCAGATCCTTTTTTGCATTGGGGTTGGAGGGGTTGCTGATCCAGGGATCCACCAGCAGCACCTTGCCGTTGGGTGTTACCACCTTGAAGGCGGCATGTCCATACCAGGTCAGTTGGGCAGGGGCGGCCTGAGCAGCATTGGCAATCAGGGTCAGGAAAGCCAGCAGGATAACCAGTAAGATCAAACGCTTCATGGAGACCTCCTTTTAGACAGGATCGCTACAGTTGTGAGGTGCAGTGGGGACAGCGGGTGGCATCATCATGTACCGCTGATTTGCAGAACGGACATTCCCGTGGAGCTGCTGCTGGTGCCGGCTCTTCTGTCTTACGAGCCTTGTTGGCGGCCTTGATAATCATAAAAATCACCAGCGCCATGATCAGAAAATCCAGGGTGGTGTTGATGAAAAGCCCGTAATTGAGGGTAGGCACACCGGCTGCCTTGGCAGCAGCAATGGTGGCGTAATCACCACCCTTCAAGCTGATAAACAGATTGCTGAAGTCAACCTTGCCCATCACCAGACCGATCAACGGCATAATCAGGTCATTAACCGCTGAGTTGACTATTTTCCCGAATGCAGCGCCAATGATGACACCAACCGCCAGATCCAGCACATTGCCCTTCATGATAAAGGTCTTGAACTCTTGCAACATGGCACCCCCCTCTAATGATGTGTTATGTTTAAGCGCGCTCTACGACAAATACCGGATGGTTATCAAGCGCTATCTGGTCACCGGGATACAGCTTGCGTCCCCGACGGGTCTCTACCTCTCCGTTAACACGGATCTGACCCTCCTGGATCACAATTTTAGCCTCACCACCGCTCATAACCAGATTGGCCAGCTTCAGGAAGCTGTCCAGTTTGATGTAGTCGGTATCGATTGCAATTTTTTCAGACATGGGAGACCTTTCAAGCCGTTGAGATGCTAGTTGAAAACCTGTACATCTATATATCCAGCTTCAGGACAGAAGACAACATATTCAGCCAGAGCAAGCATGCGGTGCAATGCACCCATTTTTAAAATGCTGCTTTTTTATGATAAGAAATGCCCCGCCGGTAACCGGCGGGGCATTTGCGTAACACAGGATGAAAACGATACTTAGCCCTGTAGGGCCATCAACATCTTTTCAGCCACATCCTGGCCGCTGATATTGTAACTTCCATTGGCCAGTTGCTGACTGATATCCTGTACCTTGTCAAGGCGTATATCACCACTGGATGGCTGAACGCTGGAAAGTTTTTCAACCATATTGGTTAATTGAACACTAAACGGGCTTTGCACCCCTGAGCTTGCTTGTGGTGCCCGGCTGGCCTCACTTTTGGCGGTCTTTATGACCGGCTGAGCACCAAAAATTGCGGTTGTTGAGCTATCTATACGCATGGTTTGCCCTCCATTACTTATCCTTTCGGCAACCTTTCTAAAAACCTTAAATCGTAAAATGCATATGTTTCAGAAATGCCATTGAACTCATACCTATTTCAGATCCAGTGTTGTCATGCTTCCAAATGTCGCCAACGGTTTGTCAAACCCCTTCTGGTCACCGACCACCACAAGCTTGAAGGCATCAGGATGCAGGTGCTTTCGGGCTGCCCGCAGGATATCTTCACGGGTTACTGCAGCAATCCGCTCCCGGTAGCGATCCAGATAATCGGACTGGTAGCCGTAAAACTCAAGTCGTGCCTGCTGCGTTACAATAGAGGCTGGCGTGGTAAAGCCAAACAGGAAGGAATTGATGATTGAGTCCTTGGCCAGCTTCAGCTCCTGCTCAGTCACCGGCTCCTTGCGTACCCCTGCAATGATAGAGGTCATCAAACCGATTGTTTTTGCCGTAGCCTCAGCTTTGGTTTCGGTCTCTGCGGTAAAGCTGCCGGTAAAGCGACGCCCCACATCAAAATGGCTGCCCACATTGTAGGCCAGCCCCTGATTGGTGCGAATCTCCATCATCAGGCGGGAGGTAAAACTGCCTCCCAGGATAAAATCCAGCACCCGGATGGCGTACAGGTCAGGATCGTCCTTGGTGATTCCCAGATGCCCTAGCCTGATCACGGACTGATTGACCTGCTTGGGCGCATACAGCACCGCCGGTACAAATTGCAGCTTCACCTGAGGAACCTCAGGCAGTTGTAAACGTCCCGCTGGCTTGACCTGTCCTATCAGTCGGTTCAGCGCAGCAAGTATGGCTGTCCGGTCAAAATCACCGGCAACGGTCAAGATCATGTTGTCCGGCCGGACAAAACGCTGGTGAAAGGCCTGCAGGTCGTTACGTTTGATGGCAGAGACCGTTGCAGCAGTTGGCACAACCCCCAGCGGATGCCCGGCATAGAGCGCCTTTTGCAGCTCACGATCCCCCAATTCTTTGGGATCATCATTCTGGCGCCGGATCATCTCCAGAGCCTGGCGTTTGATCACATCCAGCCGCTTTTCATCAAAACGGGGATGAAACAGGATATCAGTAAAGATCTGTAGGGTGCGGTCCAGATTTCTGGTCAGACTGGACAGTGAAACCGTGCCCAGATCAGTGCCAAAGGAACTCTCCACAGCAGAGGCCATGAACTCCAGCTCGCGGTCCAGTTCCGCCGGGGCCAGGGCGTGGGTGCCGCCGCCGCGCAGTTGCGAACCGGTCAGGCTGGCTAAACCGCTCTTGTCGCTCTGATCATAGACCGAACCGGTGCGGATCAGTGCTGAGATTGTCACAATCGGCAGTTCTCGATCCTGCAGCAGGTAGACCGGCGTGCCGTTCTTCAGCAATACCCGTTCTGTCTTGGGGATCTGGAATACAAGGGGCGGAAAGGCCATACTGCGCGGATTAGCCAAATCTGCCCCATGGGCAAAAGAAAAACTGAAGATGCTGATGATACAGATCATAACAATACGCATATTCATTGTACCTTGCCCCCTGCTCTTTTTGTCACCAGCGTGCCTGTAAGCCGGTTTTCGCGGGTAAAGTACTGTTTGGCCACCCGCTGAATGTCTGCGGGAGTAATCTTTGCAACCCTGGCCCGATAGGTGGTCATGTAACGCCAACTGCCAGCTATGGCCTCATACTCGGTCAGGTTACGGGCCAGCCCGCCGTTGGTCCCCATCCGCCGTGCCTCTTCAAACTCAAGCTGATTCAGTACCTGCTGCAACTCCTGCTGGCTCACAGGTTCCTTTTTCAGACGTTCCAACTCAGCCAGCAGCGCCTGTTCAACTTCAGCGGACGTGTGGGGTGACCGGGGAGATGCATACAGCACAAATAGATTGGGATACCGGTTCCCAGGTGCATCAAAGGTTGAAACCTGGGTGGCAAGCTGCTTTTCCAACACCAGGGAGCGGTGCAGCCGTGAAGTGCGGCCCTGCCCAAGAATCGAGCTGATCAGGTCAAAGACGTAGTCATCATCACTACCGATGGCGGTTTTATGAAAACCGATCACCAGTTCCGGCTCTGCATCACCAAGCAGTTCAACCCGCCGCTCACCTTGTTGCGGTTCCTCCTGCACCGGTACATCAGGTACCGGTGTGCCGGTCTGAATGTCGCCAAAATAGCGCTCAACCAGCTGAATTACCTCAGCAGGCTTGATGTCTCCCACCACCGCCATAATGGCATTATTGGGGGCATAGTAGCGCTTCAGGAACGACTCGGCCTTGGTGCGGGAAAGCTGCTTGATGTCCGAGGTCCAGCCGATGGTGGGCTGGCCATAGGGATGGGCCTGATAGGCCGCAGCTATGAAGGTCTCCCACAGCTTGGCCGATGGCTCGGCATCATAGGAACGGCGGCGTTCTTCCATCACCACCGAACGCTCGGTATAAAACTCCCGCAGCACCGGGTTCTTCATCCGGTCAGATTCAATCGCCGCCCATAGTTCCAGCTTGTTGGCAGGCAGAGAGATTAGATAGGTGGTGCCATCGCGGCTGGTAAATGCGTTGTAACCGGAACCGCCGTTGCGGGCGTACAGATCAAAAAATTCATCCTTGATCACATACTGTTCAGCCTGTTTTTCAAATTTTGCCAGTTCGGCACGCAGGGCTGCGAGCTTCGCCTTGTCTGCCCCACTCCCTTTGGCTTCTTCAGCCAGCATCAGTTGGGCCGTCTGCTCAATCTTTTCCAGCAGCGGAGCCTCGGCAGCGTAGTCTTTCGTCCCCAGTGTCCTGGTACCCTTGAACAACATATGTTCCAACAGATGAGCCAGTCCCCGTTCATCACTGCGTTCATGGACACTGCCCACCTTGAAACGGATCCAGGCCGAGACCGTGGGTGAGCTGTGACGCTCCACCATTAACAGTTTCAGACCGTTTTTTAAAGTATGCTCCACCACTTTATCTTCAAGGTTGGCAGCCCCCACCTGTACAGCCAGCAACAGGACCAGGCAAAGGCTGGCAATGGTTTTTACAACACGCTGCATCATGATTCAGTATCCCTTTCTAAAACAATGACAGTTTGACATAGCGGCCGGGGTGCTTCTTGATATCAACCATCAGGGCATCCATATTATCCACGGCGCGGTTCAGCTTTTCGTACAGTTCCTTTTCATTGATCAACTTGCCTGCCGTGCCTTCACCAGCCTTGATCCGGGCTGTAGCACTCTCCAGATCCTTCATTGAAGTATCTGCCCGGGTGATCAGCGACAGGCTCTTGTCATACAACTCCTTGTCATTAATCAGCATCCCCAGCGTATTGTCTTTTGAGGTCAGTCTGCGGTTCAACTCCCGTACATCATCGGCAGCCTGGTTGCTCTTCTCCGCCAGACTGACCAGCTTGGTGTAGAGGGATTTGTCGTGAATCAAACGGTTCAGGCTGCCATCTGCGGTCTGGATATCCTGCAGCGTTTTGTCAGCCCTGGTCAGAATCTGCATCAGCTTGTCGTACGGCTCACCGCTGCGGGCCAACTTACCCAGGGTACCCTGACCACGATTAATGTTGCCGGCCAGGATATTCAGCTCACTGGAAAGCTGCACCGCATTGATGTACAGCTTGGTATCGGTTGCCAGTAGCCCCAGCGTCCCTTTGCCAGACTGCACGTTATCCACGATACTGTTCAGCTTTTCAAAGGTAACACCAGCCTTTTGGGCCACATCATCGATGGAGTGTACTGTTTTGCCGCTAAACTGGCTGATCGGCTTTTCGTAATAGCTGGCCGATGGCAGGACATCAACGTACTTTTCACCCATCAGACCACGGGTCTTGATGGTAATCAGGGAATCAGGGCCGATCTTTTTGTGGGCCTTGGAATCCACCTCGGCAACAATCAGCACCTCATTGGTGTTGCGAGGATTTTCAAAGCGAATCTGCTGCACCACCCCCACATCAACCCCTGCCAGCCAGACCGGGGCACCTTCCTTCAGTCCCACCACGTTCTTCATGGAGATACGGATGGTGCTGGTGGGGGTAAACAGCTTGGTCTTCTGCCCCATCAGCAGAATTGCCCCTGCTGCCAGCAACAGGGTGATCAGGATAAATACCCCGGCCCGTACCTGGGCCCAGCCGATCTGATTACTTCGTTCCATGAAGGTGTCCTTCCTTATTCAGCTGCCACTACTCCAGATCCTTCGGTCGTACCGTCCAGACCTTGATCCCCTGTTCCTTTGCCACCGTCCTCAACCGTTTTAGGAACCGTTCATCATCCTTGTCCCGCACAATCAGCAGCACCGCCGGTTTACGGCCGGTGCTCTGGGCGTAATACAACGCCTGGCCAATGGATTCGGCCCACTTCGGGGCATACTCCACCTCAACCGCATACTCCTTGGTCAGGCAATCAACCCGCGTCTTGTCCTGCAGCCGGTGCTCAAGTTCACCGCCATGCCTTTCACACCACCAGCGCTGATAGTCCTTTTCATGCAGCGGCGCGTGGCTGCAGCCCGCAACCAACGCCAGCAGACACAGTAGCAGAATAAACCGCATGATTGACACTCTGCCTTACACAAACAGCGACCGGTCGGTCGGCTGGAGAAATTCCTGCACATTGGGCTGCAGGCAGGCCCGTAGTTCCACTTCAGTCCCTTCAAAGGCCAGTCGCGATTCATGGATCAAAGAAAATCGCTGCGACGTAGCAAAGGCGGTGGGCAGATCATGGGTCACCATCAGTGTGGTCTTGCCCGCCTCCTGCAGCCGGTTCATCAGGGAGACAATGTTGTAGACCCCGATCGGGTCCAGGCCGGTGGTCGGCTCATCAAAAAAGATATACTCAGGATCAGCAGCCAGGGCGCGGGCAATGGCCACCCGCTTCTTCATACCACCGGACAGTTCGGCTGGGTAAAGGTCAAGCGCCGGTTCCACCCCCACAAAGCGCAGTTTTTCCCGCACAATTTCTTCAATCTCGGCCTGGGACAACCGCCCCTCTTCAAACAGACGGTAACCCACGTTCTCCCCCACGGTCATGGAGTCAAACAGCGCGCCCCCCTGAAACACAATCGCAATCTTCTTGCGCTGCTCACGGTACTCTGACTCCGGTCTGTTAGTAATCTCCATCCCGTTAATATAAATTCTGCCGCTCTGGGGATGGATCAATCCTAGAATCAGCTTCAGAATAGTGGTCTTACCCGAGCCGCTCACACCCAGGATGGTGCGGTTAACGCCTTGCTCCAGCAGCAGGTCAAAATCGGTCAGAATTGTTCGTCCGCCAACTGTGTAGCAGACCTGCTCCATCCGTATGCTCTGTTCTTCCGTCACGCCGCTCACCTGAACACCACAAAAATCTTGGCAATAAAGAAGTCGCACATCAGCACCAGCACCGATGAGAGCACCACCGCCCGCTTGGCAGCCGCCCCGACCCCTTCAGCGCCGCCACCGGTATTGAGGCCGGTCTGGCATGCGATCATGGTGATCAGAAAGGCAAACACCAGCGGTTTGGTCACCCCTTCCAGGTAGTCCAGCGGCACCATGAACTGAGTAAAGGTGGAGAGATACATGATCGGGCTGATGCCGTAGCCGGAGGCGATCAGGTAACCGCCCAGCATGGAGATTGCATCAGTGACGATGGTCAACAGTGGCAGGGCCACCAGCATCGCCTTCAGGCGGGGAGTAACCAGACGCTGGATGATGTCGGTGCCTTCCACCCGCATGGCATCGACCTGCTCTGTCACCACCATGGTACCCAGTTCGGCGGTGATGGCGGAACCGACCCGACCGGCCACCATCAGGGCTGCCAGCACCGGCCCCAGCTCCTTGATCATGGTGACCGCCACCATGCCGCCCACGTAGCTGGTGGCGGCGAACGGCTTAAGCTGGATCAGGGCCTGCAAAGCCATGACCATGCCGGTAAACAGGCCGGTCAGCACGCAGATAAACAGTGAGGAAAAGCCCAGTTTGTCAAACTGGATCGCAAAATCACGGTAGTAGTACGGTTTGCTAAAGATACGGATAAAGGACTGCCATGCCAGAAAGAAGAAGGCCTGAAAACGGGCAAAGAATCCCAGCATCTGCTGGTCAATGGCAGACAGCCGGATCACGCTAGAGCACCGCTTCCACTGCCTGGGCTGCCTCGTCAATGAAGATAAACTCCAGCTCATTACGGACATTATCCGGGATATCGTCCAGGTCATCACGGTTACGGGTGGGGGCCAGCACGATCTTGACCCCGGCCCGGTGTGCAGCCAGCACTTTCTCTTTGAGGCCGCCAATGGCCAACACCCGTCCGGTCAGAGTTATTTCACCGGTCATGGCCACGGTGCGGCGGGCCGGTTTGCCGGTTAACAACGAAACCAGGGCCGTGACCATGGTGACCCCGGCTGAAGGGCCATCTTTGGGAATCGCGCCTGAGGGAACATGGATATGGATGGTGCGGTTTTCAAAGGCACCGTCCGCTATACCAAACTCCGCTGCATGGGCCTGGATGTAGGACAGAGCCGCCCGGGCCGATTCCTTCATCACATCCCCCAACGAGCCGGTCAGAATCAGCTCTGCCTTGCCCGGCATACTGGTGACCTCGATAAACAGGATATCACCGCCAGTCTCGGTCCAGGCCAGCCCGGTCACCACCCCCACCCGGTCGGATTCGGCAGCCACCTCATCATGAAATTTGCGCGGTCCCAGCAACTCCGCCACCAGCTCCGGGGTAATTTCTGCCCGCAACTCCTTGCCCTGGGTGATCTCCTTGGCAAGTTTACGCAATACCTGGGCAATGGTGCGCTGCAGGTTACGGACCCCTGCCTCACGGGTATATTCACGGATCAGCTTGATCAAGCCTTCTTGCGTAAAGGTTGGCTGGGTCTTGGCCAGTCCGTTCTCCTCGATCTCGCGGGGGATAAGAAACCGGTTGGCAATATGCTGTTTTTCCTCACTGGAATAGCCTGCCAGCCGGATGATCTCCATCCGGTCTTTTAGCGGGCCGGGGATCGGGTCCATCTGATTGGCCGTGGTGATAAACATCACCTTGGACAGATCAAACGGCACATCCAGATAGTGATCCTGGAAGGAGAAGTTCTGTTCCGGGTCCAGCACCTCCAGCAGGGCTGAAGAGGGATCGCCGCGGAAGTCATGGGAGAGTTTGTCGATCTCATCCAGCATCAGCACCGGGTTGTTGGAACCGCAGCGGTAGATCTCCTTGATAATCCGACCCGGCAGGGCGCCGATGTAGGTCCGGCGGTGACCGCGAATCTCCGCCTCGTCACGCACCCCGCCCAGTGAGACCCGCACAAACTTGCGTCCCAGAGAACGGGCAATGGAGCGGCCCAGTGAGGTCTTGCCCACCCCCGGTGGCCCCACAAAGCAGAGCACCGGCCCTTTCATGGTGTCTTTCAGGGAGCGGACTGCCAGAAACTCAAGGATACGTTCCTTAACCTTTTTCAGGTTATAGTGATCCTCATCCAGCACTGCTTCGGCCTTGACGATATCCAACGAATCTTCGGTGGAGATGGACCAGGGCATGCCGGCCAGATAATCCAGATAGGTACGGCTGACGTTATATTCCGGTGATGCCTGGTTAATCTTTTCCAGCCGCTTCAGCTCTTTGAGGGCGATCTTACGCACCTCTTCCGGCATGTCGGCGTCGTCAATCCGTTTGCGCAGCTCAGCCACATCGGCATTGCGGGGGTCTTCATCCCCCAACTCTTCCTGAATCTGCTTCATCTGCTCCCGCAGCAGGTAATCCTTCTGGTTCTTGCCCACCCGCTTGTTCAGCTCGGTCTTCATCTCACCATGCACCTGCAGCTTCTGCACCTCGTTGGTCAGATGGACATAGACCTTTTTCAGCCGCTCCAGCGGATCAACCGTTTCCAGCAGTTCCTGCAGATCAGACTGGGGCAGGTTGACATACAGCGCCACCAGGTCAGACAGGCGGGCCGGGTTGTCAATGTAATCAATCATCTTCATCACATCATCCGGCAACGGCTTGCCATAGGAGAGCGAGATCTTCAACAGGCCGATCAACGACTGCACCAGTGCCTCAGATACCAACCCCTTTTCAGCAAACTCCCGCACCACTGCAGCCTGTACCAGCGGATAGGGTGCCACCCGCTCCAGCTCAATCAGACGAATCCGGTTGATCCCTTCCAGGGTCACCTTGAAACGACCGCCAGAAACCTTCTTGATCTGGGTTACCCGGCAGACCGTACCGATCTCATGCAAGGTTACCAGAATATCGGTGCCTTGCGGTTCTTTACGGGGAAATGAAACCGCAACAAAACCGTCGTACTGATCCTGGGCGGCACGGAACAGGGCCAGCTCCGGCTCATCCAGATAGAGTGGAAACACCATGTAGGGAAAGGCCACCATATCCTTCAACGGATAGAGCGGCAGGATTGCGGGTATGGTCAGTTCATTATGGGGCATCTGGTTTCTTTCTTTGCATCAGTAAAATTCAGGGGATACATAGTACCATGACAACCGGCAATCTTCAATCAGGTGTTCCGCCCCTGTTGTACCTGCACTTGCACTGTTTGCACCCTTTTGGCCGTGCCACCCAGTTGCCGATACAACCGGGCCAGAAAGCGGATGGTCACCAGGCGGTGCAGGGTCGCCTGGGTCAGCCGGTACAACCAGCGTCGCACAACGGACGGGCGCTGCGAACCGAGCAGCAACGGGCAGTAATCCGACAGCCGCAGGGTGACTCTGACAAAGCTGTCTGGATTGGCTTCGCAGCAAAAAGCCAACTCACCTCGATCACATTGGTCCCGCTGCACCAGCAGCCCGCCACAGATCCTCAGGGACAGCCAGTCCGCCTCTGGTACAGGCTGCAGAAAGCGAAGCAGCGGAATACAACCCAACAGCTTGAAGGCGATCCCTTCTGCAGTCTGATCTGGTTGAATCAGCCCCCAGGTCATCCGCCTGATGGCTGTCAGATAGGCTTCCAGCAGCCGCTGCGGGGTCATCCCTGTGGCAAGCTCAGGCGGTAGATCAGTCCACTGAATTGAAAAGACTGAGTTATCCTCCAACAATACCTGCTGACAGGCGATCTGTAACGGAGCCTTGATTGACATGAAAACAGTGTGCCACACAAACTGTCCACTTGCCAGCACCAGAATTTGTGGCAGAATAGCGCTACTATGACCACACATGAACAGACCACCATACTGGTCACCGGCGCAACCGGCTTTATCGGCAGGCGCCTGGTGAAAGAACTGCTGCAACGGGGCTACCGGGTACGCTGTATGGTACGCCGTCCCTCAGAGCTGCCTGCCGGGGTTGAGCAGGTTCAGGCTGATCTGCTGAAACCTGACAGCCTGACGGCTGCCCTGAACGGAATAGATACGGTCTACTATCTGGTACATTCAATGGGGCAGGGCAAGGGAGACTTTGCTGAACAGGATCGACAGGCAGCCCGTAACCTTGTTGCTGCTGCTGATCTGGCTGGTGTCAAACGGGTCATCTACCTGGGTGGTCTGGGGGAGACCGGCGACAACCTTTCCCACCACCTGGCCAGCCGACTTGAGGTGGCCCACATCCTGCAAACCGGCTGCTTCAGCACCACCTTCCTGCGGGCTGCGGTAATCATCGGTTATGGCGGTGCATCCTATGAGATGGTACATAGCCTGGTAAAGCGATTGCCGATCATGATTACCCCCCGCTGGGTCAGTACCCGCAACCAGCCGATCGCGGTGGCTGATGTGATCGCCTATCTGGCAGGCTGTCTGGAAGAACCCAAGACCTCTGGTGAGACCTTTGATATTGGTGGCCCTGAGATCATGACCTACAAGGAGATGATGGAGCGCTTTGCCGTACTGGAAGGGAAAAGGCTCTGGATTATTCCGGTGCCGTTGCTGACCCCTAAACTCTCTTCCTACTGGGTGGGATTGGTTACCTCGGTCAAGGCAGCCATTGCCATCGCCCTGATCGAAGGACTGAAAAACGAGGTAATCTGCCGGGACAACCGGATTCAGGAGCTGTTGCCGATCCGCTTGACCCCCTATGATGACGCCATACGAACGGCCTTGGCCGAACAACATGCAGGAGGTGTATCATGAAGAAGATTGGTGTAGTCCTTTCGGGTTGCGGTTTCCGCGACGGCAGTGAAATCCACGAAGCAGTCTGTGCCTTGCTGGCCATTGATCAGGCCGGTGCCGAGGCGATCTGCATGGCCCCGGATACAGAGTTGAACGAGATGAATCATTGTACCATGGAGCTGACCGGCGCCAAGCGCAAGGTGCTGATGGAATCAGCCCGGATTGCCCGTGGCAAGATCAAGGATATTGCGGAGGTCAAGGCGACTGATCTGGACGCCCTGGTCTTTCCCGGTGGTTTTGGCGCTGCCCTGAACCTGTGTGACTTTGGCCAGAAAGGGGCTGCTGCCTCGGTTAACCCGGAAGTGGCCCGTTTGACGCGGGAGATCCATGGGGCTAAAAAGCCGATCGGCGCCATCTGCATTGCACCGGCCCTGATCGCCGCCATCCTGGGGAAAGAGGCTGCCCCGACCCTGACCATCGGCACCGACCCAGGCACTGCTGCAGAGGTGGAAAAGACCGGCGCAAAGCATCAAGACTGTCCGGCAGATGGGTTTGTGGTGGATCAGGCCAACAGGATTGTGAGCACCCCGGCGTACATGCTGGCTGGACGGATCTCAGAGGTGTATGAGGGAATTGGAAAGTGTGTCAAGGCTGTGGTTGAGATGGCATAAACAGAAAAGCGGGTACCGGAAGAATGGTACCCGCTTTTTGTATGCTGTCAGAGTGGTGCGGTTATTTTGAGTACAGCACCGCAACAATCCTCGCCTTTTGATCCCCCACTGATACCAGTCCGTGGGGTTCGCTGGAGTCGTAGTAGACGCTGTCACCGCTTTTTACCCGGTGGATTTCGTTGCCGTAGTGCAGGTCAATTTCCCCTTCCAACACATACAGAAACTCCTCCTCCCCTTCATGACGGAAAAACAGCTTGTCATCCCAGGTTGAGTTTTTCACCTCCACCAGAAACGGTTCCATATGTTTCTGACGCATACCGTGGGCCAGGGAATGGTAGGTATAAGGCCGGTTTTCAGCATTGACCGCCTGACGCTGCAGGTCAGGCCGCAGGTCATCGCCACGGGTCAGAACCAGTTTTTGACGATTACCTTCGTCTTCAAAAAAGAAGTGGATATCAACCTTCAGTCCGCGGGAGATCTTCAGCAGGGTTGCAAGGGGAGGCACCACCTGTTCATTTTCAATCTGGGACAATAGCGGCTTGGAAAGGCCGGTCAACTCTGACAACTCCTGCAGGGTCAAACGTCGTTGTTGTCGTTGTCCCCGGATCTTTTCGCCAATCCTGAACTCCTTGATTTGTGCCTTGATATCGGTCACTATTCGCCTCCTGAGTGCTGCCATTGCCATGCCGGGCCAGGCAGTTGACAGCCAGTAATCTTTAAGCTAGCCTAACCCTGTTCTACGG
>NZ_JAOTRZ010000329.1 GCF_030247655.1 Trichlorobacter sp.
ATTTTGCTTAACTGGAAAGTGGCTTGCAGCAGCCCTTCCAAATTTGGCGGAGCTTCTATTAGCCACAGATACAGAGCGAACTTATCTTCATCAACAGGAGCTATAGGACTGATTAGCTGTTTAACTGATTGATCTTTGTCCGCTTGTTCCATTGTCGTACTGTCTCCACATGCACCTGGAGTATCCGGGCGATTTTACTGGGACCACATTGGGCCGTAAGCAACTCGTTTTTAACCTTCTGTGGGATCAGGTGCATAGTCCTATAAATAGACTCTCTGGAACTCAGACTAAAACAGGATGTAGTTATGAGGAGGTCAATCAGACATCTGTTTAATGCATCTTCGCTTTTTACACCGACCAAGGGAACTACGTCGATCTTATCTGTAGGTGGTAGAATATTACGGACAACACTCAACGTCCTCAATCCACCTACACAAAAGTGTTTGTCCTTTTTCCCAGAAACCACCTGGATTGGGTGAAGCTCAAGAAGATATGGCACTATTTCAGGACAAAAAAGCTGCTGTGGCTCTTTCAGCACAAATTCTATCGTAATGAGGTGCTCAACAACCTCGGGCTGCTTGAATACCGGGTGAAGTTTAATATTCCGTAATGGTATTTGAATGGGCTTCACGCTTAGCTAACCGGTTCGCCTTCTACAAAATCAATGTTGGCAATCACTAGTGTCCGGAATAGTTGACTTTGGTTTTGTGTAACCTACTAAGTTCTTTGAAAAGTATCTGAATTGTTCATGGCGTCGATTTCAGCGGCACCCAAAATCTGGCATCGTCCCCTAAAAACTCCGGGGCACGATCATGAACAAAGGCCAGACGATCTTTAGCCAGGTAATGGAAGTCATGCCGCTGAAAACATTCCACCGTTGTGTTGCTCGTTATGATGGCGATTTCAGCGTCAAGCACTTTACCTGCCTGGAGCAATTCCGTGTCATGGCCTTTGCGCAGCTGACCTATCGTGAGAGCTTGAGAGATACCGTGACCTGCCTGCGGGCTCAGTCGAGCAAGCTGTATCGGATGGGTATCCGCAGCAAGGTGTCCAAAAGTACCGTGTCTGATGCCAACGAGGTGAGGGATTGGCATATCTATGCAGACTGTGCCCATCACCTGATTGGAGTAGCCCGTGCACTGTACCAGAAAGACCAGATTGCCGTTGACATTGCACAAACGGTCTATGCTCTGGATTCGACAACCATTGACCTATGCCTGTCAGTGTTTCCCTGGGCGCATTTCCGTTCCACCAAATCGGCGGTCAAGCTCCATACGTTGCTTGATCTCAAGGGGAACATCCCAACCTTCATCCATATCTCTGACGGCAAACTGCACGATGTCAACGTTCTGGATGAGTTGCCCATAGAACCCGGCTCCATCTATGTTATGGATCGAGGCTATGTTGACTTCAAACGTCTGTACCGCATTGCCGATAGCCTGGCTTTCTTTGTCACCAGGGCCAAATCGAATTTCAAGTTTGAGCGGATGTACTCCTGTCCGGTCGATAAAGACACCGGATTGCTCTGTGACCAGACCATCAAACTGATAACTCCGGCGACAGCAAAGTGCTATCCGGACAAACTGCGCAGGATCAAGTACCGTGACCCGGATACCGACAAGGTGCTGGTCTTTCTGACCAACAACATGAAACTACCGGCCAAGACGATTGCCGATCTCTATAAGCAACGGTGGCAGGTTGAGCTCTTTTTCAAGTGGATCAAGCAGAACCTGCGGATCAAGACGTTCTACGGCACATCGGAGAATGCCGTGAAGACTCAAATCTGGATAGCGGTCAGCGTCTATCTGATGGTGGCTATTCTCAAAAAAAGGCTAAAAATAGAGGCCAGCCTCTACACAATTCTACAGATTCTGAGCGTGTCTGTCTTTGAAAGAACTGAACTAAACCAGCTACTTGCATTTTAGATTACAAAAACAAAGGAACTGAAAAACCTAAACAGCTGAAACTATTCTGAAATTATTCCGGACACTAATGGTTGGCAATATTGCTTTCTACTTGTGTCGAAGCGCCTGAATCAGGTGGCTGTTGTGAAAACCCTTTAAATAGATCAGCAAGCTCTATACAGGT
>NZ_JAOTRZ010000041.1 GCF_030247655.1 Trichlorobacter sp.
GGGTGCAATGATGCGGGCTATTCGTGGCATGCGATAAAATTATCCTCCTGCCTTTACAGCGTCAACCATTAATGGGTATGGTGTCCCTGTATTTTCCATATTTTCCAGGGTATTGGAAAACTATCAGGTCTCCTCGATTGGGGGCTCGTGAAGCCTTGCTACGGTCAACCAGAATATGGTCTCCAATAAGCAGGGTAGGCTCCATGCTTCCCGCTGGAATCTTGTACGCCTTGATAACATTTTCTCTGACGTAAAATGTCCCCGCTACAGATACGATGCCTAAAAGCAGAATTGCGCTAATCAAAAGAAACTTGTTGATCATCTGTTTGACTCCCTATGGTTTAACGGGCATGAAGCTGACCGGCCCTGTTTTCAAGGGCCGGTCGTGCCGATGGTTGGTGCGGTTTCAGGATTGTTGGGTCTTTCGCTGCTCCCTTCTGCCGCATCATTCGTATTCTTTTCTGATTTCGACTGCATCTGTTTAAGAATACTGAAAGCTCCATCTAACACTTTTGAATCTTCAATATTTTTTCTAGTTCTATATTTCAGTAACACCCTGAACCAGGTTACAAGGTCGTACTTAACTGCCAGCCAGTAAATTTCATTTAGCAATTTTTTTTCTAGCAGCTCATTTACAGCTTCTTGGGCTGAAAGCAGTTGAATGTAAATTTCTGTGGATTTAGACGATTGACTCAGTTTGCTGGATCTGTATTTCTCCAAAACGTTTTTCATGCCTATTAGTTTGTCAGCTAAAATTGGATTTACACCGCTGAGCTCCACAAACGCAACTTCGACATTTTTAAGCAGATCTTCGGATGCGAGGAAATGTTTTTGTACTTGGTGTGCACGAAGGGGTTCATATTCTTCCCAAGAATCAACTAAATCTTTCAATCGCTCAAGGTGCTTGTTTAAGATGCTAAGTTGGCTATGAATAATCATTAAATAGGTCAATGCCTTTCCCGAATGCATCTTTTGTTCAACGCGAAACTTTGAGTGATTTGTAATTGTATTCAATAACCATCCAACCAATACACCGACAATGGGCCAGTAATATCTTTCATCCATTCCAAAACTCCTCAGCCATTAATCTATCACCGACTAGTTAATCTGCGGTTTCCCTGTGCAAAACCATCTGCGCTGCGCCTTGCGGACACCCCCGCAGCCTCATTTGCCAGAGTATAGCGCAGCATCTGTATTTATCAATCAGTGCAATCGTTTTTAAGCATTTATACCGCTGCGTTCCCGTCCCTGTTGCCGTATACCTCCAGACATTACTGGGCCATACCAATCTTCACTAAATTATGCTATAGATATCGATCCGAAAAACCGGCCATGTCTGTTTGGCCGGATATGCTGAAGCAGTACCTTCTTCTACCTGAAAGGAATACGTTTACTACCATGGGAGTCTATTCAAATACCGTCAGTTTTGCCCAGTATCGCGTTGATGGAGAACTACCCCAGCAGCAGGAGCGGTTTGAATGGCTGTCCGCTGCGCTGCAGGGACGGATCTTTAAATCCATTGAGCAGTCTGCTGAAGAGCAGACCGAAGGTTGGACCTGTACCGATGCCACTGATGACCCTGCCTTTGTGGCACCGGGTGAGTTCTGGCGCGACCGTTACCTGTTCTTCAGCTACCGCCGTGATCAACGCCGGATTCCCGCTGCCTTGTTGAAGTCCCACATTGGTCGCGCTGAGGCAGATTACCTGACCAAGCGCCCGGAGTTGAAGCGTCCCCCCAAGCGTGAGCGGGAGGAGATTGCTGATCGGACCAAGCTGGCGCTACTGAGCAGGGCATTACCCGCCCCTTCAACGGTGGATCTTTCCTGGCATCAGGATAACGGTCTGCTGACCCTGTTTTCATCATCAAGCAAGGTGATGGAGCGTTTTGAGGAGCTGTTTGGCAAGAGCTTTGAGAACCTGCGGGTGCAGATGATCTATCCCTATAGCCGTGCCAAGGCGTTGCTTGATGAGGCAGATCAGGAGCGGCTGGCAGCCCTGAATCAGGCAGGTTCCGATGCGGCCCTAGATGAAATTCAGAGTAACTGCTGGCTGGGGGAGGAGTTTCTGCTCTGGCTGCTGCATGGCGGTCTGGAAGGGGAAGGGTTTAAGGTCTGCACCAAAGGGCAGTTTGATATCAATACCCCGTTCTCGGCCTGGATTGATGACAAGATCCAGTTGCAGGGGGGCGGTGAAGGTGGCCCGCAGAAGGTGGCGGTGTCCGGTTCGCAGGACAAGTATCTTGAGGCCCGTTCCGCGCTTACCACCGGCAAGGCGATCAGCAGTGCGGTAATCCATCTGGAAAAAGATGAGCTGGAGTGGCGTTTTGCGTTGAATGCCGAGCTGTTTACCTTTAGCTCCTTCAAGTGTCCGCCGGTGAAGGTGGAGCGGGAAGGGGTGGAGGATCTTTCTGAGCGGGAATCGGCCTTTTATGAGCGGATGTATCTGCTTGAGGCGGGGTTGCAGATGTTTGACAGCCTGCTGCTGCAGTTTCTGCAGCAACGTCTGGGAGATGGCTGGCAGACCAGATTGCAGGAGATTGCAACCTGGCTGGAAGGGGAGCAGGCATGAAGTTTATTGATGAGGTAACCCTGTTGTGTTCCTCGGGCCATGGCGGGGCAGGCTGTGTTGCGTTCCGGCGGGAGAAGTTTATCCCCTTTGGCGGTCCTAACGGTGGTGACGGCGGCCGTGGTGGCGATCTGATTTTTGAGGCTACCAAGGCGCTTTCAACCCTGCTTGAGCTGAGGCACAAGCAACATCAGAAGGCTGATCGTGGTAGACACGGCATGGGTAAGAACCGCCACGGCGCGGCTGGTGAGGATCTGGTCGTCAAGGTTCCGGTGGGTACCCTGATCAAGGATTTTGAGACCGGTGAGGTGCTGGCTGACCTGACTGATGATGGCCAGCGGATTATTCTGCTGAAAGGCGGACGGGGCGGTCAGGGTAATGCCCGATTTGCCACTGCCACCAACAAGGCCCCCAAGTTTGCCCAGCCGGGTGAAGAGGGGGAAGAGCGCAAGCTGCGGCTGGAACTGAAGCTGATGGCTGATGTGGGGCTGTTGGGGCTGCCCAATGCCGGCAAGTCATCACTGATCACCAAGGTGTCGGCTGCCCGTCCCAAGATTGCCGATTATCCCTTTACCACCCTGGCACCTTCGCTGGGTGTGGTGGGCTACAAGAATTTCCGTTCCTTTGTGATGGCTGATATCCCCGGTATTATTGAGGGGGCCCATGAAGGGGCCGGTCTGGGGCATCGCTTTCTGAAACACCTGGAGCGTTCCGGTATTCTGGTGCATCTGGTGGATATCTCCGGCCTGCCGGACAGCGATCCCTATGCCGCCTTTGAAGCCATCAACCGAGAACTGGCCATGTTCAGCGAAGAGCTGGGAGAAAAGGGGCAGATTGTGGCCTTGACCAAGATGGACCTGCCAACGGCCCAGGAACATCTGGCCGAGGCCCAGGTCTGGTTTCAGGAGCGCAAGATCCCGGTCTATCCGATATCATCCATTACCGGTGAAGGGGTTGAGGCGCTGTTGGATGCCATTGCCGAACGGCTCTGGTCTGCTCCCAAGGAGGAGTGGTGATGCGTAGGGATCTGTTGCGGCAGGTACGCAGAGTAGTGATCAAGGTGGGCAGCCGTGTCTTGACTGTTGACAGCGGCGGGCTTGACCATGGTGCCATTACCCGCCTGTGCGACGAGATGGCTGAACTGCGCGGGCAGGGGATAGAGGTAATTCTGGTCTCATCCGGTGCTGTGGCTGCCGGACGGGATGCCCTGCGTTCTGTTGATGCTACCCTGACCATACCGCAAAAACAGGCTGCAGCAGCAGTGGGGCAACCGCTTCTGATGCAGGCCTACCAGCAGGCCTGTACCCGTCATGGACTGGTTACTGCCCAGATTCTGCTGACTGCCGAAGACCTGGCTAACCGTAACCGCTTCCTGAATGCCCGTACTACCCTTGAGGCGTTGCTCTCTGCCGGTGCCCTGCCGGTGATCAATGAGAACGATTCCGTTGCGGTGGCTGAGATCAAGTTTGGTGATAATGATAACCTGTCTGCCCTGGTAACCAGTCTGGCCGAGGCAGATCTTCTGCTGATCCTGACCGATATTGACGGGCTTTACAGCGCCAATCCGGGCAGTGATCCCGATGCCAGGTTGATTCCGCTGGTACGCAGCATTACCCGCGAGATTGAGCGGATGGCCGGGGGCAGCGGATCAAACGTTGGCACCGGCGGTATGGCCACCAAGGTGACGGCAGCCAAAAAAGCGGCCCGGTTCGGGGTGCCCACCATCCTTGCGCCGGGTAAGCAGCCGGGGGTGATCAGTGCGGCGGTCAGCGGCCAGGAGATCGGCACCCTGTTTCTGCCTGCCACGGATGGTCTGAACCGACGCAAACACTGGATCGCCTATACCCTGCGTCCGGCAGGCAAGGTGCTGGTGGATGCCGGGGCACAGAGGGCGTTGGTTGACAAGGGGACCAGTCTGCTGCCATCCGGTATTACCGGTGTGGAAGGCCGTTTTGAGCGGGGCAGGTGTGTGCGGATCTGCGGCCCGGACGGAACCGAAATTGCCAGAGGATTGTCGGATTATTCAAACAGCGAGATTCAACTGATTGCAGGCCATAAATCGGCTGAGATTGAGCAGTTGCTGGGGTATCGTTACGGTGATGATGTGGTACACCGGGATAATCTGGTGCTGGCTACTCATAGTTGAGCAAACTATAGGCAAAGCCACAGAAAAAGGCCCCTGACCATACCTGGTCAGGGGCCTTTTGTTTGCGTAAAGTAGTTTGATGAAGAGGCGTAAAAACTTAACCCCCCTCAGTCCCCCCTTGTCAGGGGGGAAGTGTTTCGGTTTGCCCCTCCCCTGACAAGGGGAGGCCGGGAGGGGTTCGGTACATTTAGCTGCTACGGTTGTTTTGCCTTCACCGTAAAGGCAGCACCGCTGAAGCTTTCCTTCACCTGCAGGGCGGTCTGCAACACCTCTACAGAGCCTTTGGCGGTCTTTCCTGCTGCATCACCCCTGACCATAACCTTCAGACTACGCTCAACCAGATTGCCTGACGCTACGGCATCAATGCGGCAGGCAGCCAGTTGCTCATTTTCAATCCAGCAGCCATTGCCACCGGCATCAGTCAGTTTTAACTGCTGCGGCAGGGTAATCCGTAGATCAATCTCTTTGGCTGCCTTTGATCCCACGTTCAGCAGGGTCACCTTGTAGCTGGCAGCCTCGCCTGTTACAGCGGCCTGCTGAAGACGGGATACCGCACGTAACAATGGAGCAGCAGCAGTTATGGTCAGCTCTTTTGATTTACTGATATCATTAAATTTGGTTGAGGTGGCTTTGGCCGTAGCAGTAATCCGTGACCCATCAACACGGTCGCTGGGCATCTTGAAAGCGATCATCAGCTCTGCATGTTGACGGGGCTGCAGGGTGATCTTCTGCACCGGCTGGCTGCGATCAGCCGCCTGGGTAATCATCCCTTCCACGCCCAATGGTAATGTGGCCTCAAGGGCAAATTCTTCAGTATCCTTGCCATGGTTAACCAGCTGGAACAACACGCTGGCAGCAGAGCCAACTTCCTGGGCTGCTGCAGTCGGTGTCTCAATCTCAAATTTGACCGCATCCTTGGCAGCCTTGAGAGCCGCTAGCCGTTCACGTTCTTTTCGATCCGCTTCGGCCCGCTCCCGCGCAACCCGCTCCCGATCAGCCCGCTCCCGGGCCAGACGTTCCTGTTCAGCCTTCAGCGCTGCAGCTCGTTCCATGGCCAGCTGTTCGTTACGAACCTTTTGGGCTGCGGCCCGTAGATGTTTATTGGGTGTCAGTTTTTCTCCGGCCTGGCGGCGCTTGGCCAGTGCTGCAAGGTCTGCCTCGATGGAATCGGCAAGGGGACCATTACCAAATTCTTTACTGAACTGGTTGATGGTTTGTGCAGCGGTGTCGTTATCGCCGGAGCGGTGCTGCGCCCGGGCCAGCATCAGCAGCGAGACGTCCCGCAGGGGAGAGTCCGGGAAAAGCTGTTCCATATGGTTGAGCTTTTCAATGCTGTGCAGATAGTCCTTGCCCTGAAAGGAGGTAAAAGCCTCCATAAAGAGCGATGAATCGTCCGTTTCTGCACTGGCAGGTGTAAGCTGCAGCAGGCAGATCAGGAGACACAGAGATACGATGAAGCGCATTGGCTGACGGTGGCTGAGAAGTATGTGCATGTGATTACTCTACAAAGCTCTTTAGTTTTTTGCTGCGGCTGGGATGACGCAGTTTGCGCAGTGCCTTGGCTTCGATCTGACGAATCCGCTCGCGGGTAACCTCAAAGTCCTGGCCTACTTCTTCCAGGGTGTGGTCACTCTTCTCGCCAATACCAAAACGCATCCGCAGGACTTTTTCTTCCCGGGGGGTCAGGGTGGAAAGCACGCGGGAGGTCTGTTCGGACAGGTTGGCCTTGATTACCGCTTCAAGGGGGTTGACCACGCCTTTGTCCTCAATGAAATCGCCCAGGTGGGAATCTTCTTCTTCACCGATCGGTGTTTCCAGTGAAATCGGTTCTTTTGCTATCTTCAGTACCTTGCGCACCTTGTCCAGCGGCAGTTGCATCCGCTCGGCAATCTCTTCAGGTGCAGGTTCGCGCCCATTTTCCTGTACCAGCTGACGGCTGGTACGGATCAGCTTATTAATAGTCTCGATCATGTGGACCGGAATCCGGATGGTACGGGCCTGGTCAGCAATGGCACGGGTGATGGCCTGACGGATCCACCAGGTGGCGTAGGTGGAGAACTTGTAGCCACGCTGGTATTCAAACTTGTCCACCGCCTTCATCAGGCCGATGTTGCCTTCCTGGATCAGGTCAAGGAACTGCAGACCACGGTTGGTGTATTTCTTGGCAATTGAAACTACCAGACGCAGGTTGGCTTCGATCAGTTCTGACTTGGCGATGCGAGCCTTGTGCTCACCTTCGCGGATCGCCCGGATCGCCTTGGAAAGTTCGGTTGCCTTAAAGCCTGATTCCTGCTCAACCTTGATCAGTTTGCGGGCTGCATTCTTGAGGCGCTTTTCAACCTTCTGAAAGTCATCTTCATTCAGTTTCAGCGGCTTAAGGGCGGCCATGCCCTTGGTTTCGTCAAGCCGGAACTTTTCAAGCAGTTCAGCCATTTTGTCAGCCGGTATGATGTTATGGACTTCTGCCAGTTCATTTTTAACCCGATTGACCTTGGAGGAAAGCTCCTTCAGGCGGTCGGCAACCCTGGTGATATGGCGATCTTTCATCCGTAGGGAGCGCAACAGTTCTGCCAGGTGCTCCTTGGCCTCTTTCAGGCTTTTTTCCAGTTCTTTTTTCTTGCCGGCAGCCTTGGCTGCTTCAAGGGCTGTTACCAGTTCAGTGACTTGCTGATCACAGGCCGCAATGGCATCAATCGCTTCAAGCAGGCGGATCTGCTGGACATCCTCTTCACCTTCTTCTGCATCAACATCAGGATCTTCTTCGATATCTTTGCTGATTTCAGAAGCGGTGATCTGGAACTTGCGTAGCTTGTCGCCCAGCACAAGCACTTCTTTGACCGTAATCGGGGTGTTGAGGATGATGCCAGCTACTTCGCGGTCGCCGTCCTCAATCCGTTTGGCAATCTCCACCTCACCCTCACGGGTTAGCAGGGAAACGGAACCCATTTCCCGCAGGTACATCCGGACCGGGTCACTGGTACGTCCAATGGCACCCGGCTCAAATTCAACCTCTTCTGCTTCGCCTTCGGCCTCTTCTTCGCCTTCTTCCAGATCGATCTTGATCTTGGGAATCTTGACCTTTTGGGAGGAATCAACGATCTCAATATCCATATCACCAAACATGCCCATCACATCTTCAATCTGTTCAGTGGCAATATCAGGAGGGAGGATGTCGTTTACTTCATCAAAGGTCAGAAAACCCTTTTCTTTGCCTATATCAATCAACTGCTTAACATCATCAATGTTTTTCTTAGCCATGGGAATGGGTACCTTTGTAGAATACTGAGTATGATTACTTATAGCGCCGATTTTTTATTACGCAACTGATCGGCCAATTTTAACAATTCTTGATATTCTTCACTGTCTTCAGGCAGGGTGGCCAGCCGCAGGGCGATCTGCTTTAACCCACCGGTCTCTTTTTCTTTTTGCCGCTTCAGGCATTGCCGCAGAGCTGCCCGCCAGTCAATGTTTGCTAAATGCTGGTCCTGAACCAGCAGCCGCGCCACCAGTTCTTTCTGCTCTTCATGCTCAAGCTGTGCCAGCAGGTTGTGCCAGATCGGTCCTTCCTGATCACTGCTGGCAGTGGCAAGTATCGCCTGTGCCAGGGGCAGGTGCTGCTGGTCAAACAGCTGCTTAAGGTCAAGCCCCTGCAGCTCTTGCCGGACCTCAGGATAGGTTGCCAGCAGGCTGAGCAGGGTTTCCTGGGTCTGTATGCCGATGTCCCGTTGGGCAGGCCGTTGCGCTGGCTTTGTTGCTGTCTGGGGCTGCTCCTGTTTTTGTTCGCTGCGTTGTCCAGCCAGCCGTCGGCGGAATGATGGAGGATCAATACCCAACAGCCGACAGATCTCTTTCAGGTAGAGGTCCCGCTCTACCGGATCTTTGATCCGCTGAAAGCGGGGGATGATTTCATCCATCAACCGCACCCGCTGATCAACGCTGTCGGCAGGTGTCTTGGCCAGTAGCCAGTGTAAAAACTGTTCAAAGGCAGGTTTTGCCGCTGCAACCCGCTGGTTAAATGCCTCAACGCCATGTTTCTGCAGCAGGCTGTCAGGATCTTCTCCCTGGGGCAGGTTGATGACATAGACCGGCAGTGCCTGTTCAAGGCAGAGTTCCATGGCCCGTACCGTGGCCTTGCGTCCGGCATTGTCGCCGTCAAACAGCAGGCAGACCCGCTGGGCATGTTTCTTCAGCAGGTTGATATGACCGTCGGTCAATGCCGTACCACAGGTGGCAAGGGCGTTGCGTATCCCTGCCCGGTGGAGGGCCAGGTGGTCAAAGTAACCTTCCACGATAATCGCGGTGCCGCTCTGTCTGATATCCCGTAATGCCAGATCAACCCCGAACAGTACGCTGCTCTTGTGATAGAGCGGCGATTCCGGTGAGTTGATATATTTGGGCAGACTGTTGTCCAGCACCCGTCCTGCAAAACCGATCGGTTGGCCCTGCTTGTCGCGAATCGGAAAGATCAACCGGTTGTGCAGCAGGTCGTACCAGCCACGATCTCCCTTGCGTATGATCCCCAGCTGTTCAGCCAGCTCAAGCGGCAATTCCTTGGCCTTCAGAAGCTGGATCAGGGTGTCGCGCCTCTCAGAGGCAAAGCCAAGCCCATAGGCGGCTGATGTCTCCAGGTCTACTTCCCGTTCCTGCAGATAGCTGCGCGCTGAGGCTCCTTCCGGCTTTCGGGTAAGGGTATCGCGATAGTGATCTGCCGTTACCAGCATGATCGTGCGCTGCTGGTCGCGCTCTAGTTTGAGCTGCTTTTCAGCATCAGTCAAAGGGCGCTCTTCAATAGCCACACCGGCACGTGCAGCCAGTTTGCGTAACGCCTCAGGAAAACTGATCCCTTCAATCTTCATCACAAAGGAGAAGATATCCCCCCCGGCGCCGCACCCAAAACAGTGAAAAATTTCTCTGGCTGGATTGACGTTAAAAGAGGGAGTTTTTTCTCCATGAAACGGGCAGAGCCCCAGGAAGTTGGAACCACTCCGTTTCAGGGAAACGTATTCACCAATGACCTCAGCAATGGAGAGTCGTTCAGCAACCTCTCTGACCGTGTCATTACGGTTCATGGTGTCTGTTGCCGAAAAGTCTTGGCCCGGTCAATTGTTGTGCCGCCAAACTGTGCCAATGGCAGGGCAAACGAATGTTTTTGAACCGTATCCTTGAACTGAAAGGCAAACGGTATCGAAATAACGGCGTAAAAGAACATTCCCAGTATAAGCGCAGCTTCAAGACAACCGATCAGCATACCGCCCAGGCGATTAACCCACCCCAGCAGGGCAAGTTTAATCAGATTGGTCAGCAGATTGCCCAACAGGTGGGCCGCCAGTCCAACCAGAATCAACAGGGTTACAAAGGCGATCATCCGTGCAGCTACCGGCGGAACCATCCCTTGTAGCAGTACGGCTGCCTGTTCATGGAACCGGAAGGCCATCCAGCCCCCCAGCAGTAACGCTGACAAGGCTGCAACCTCTTTCATAAGGCCTCGCAGCAGGCCTCTCAATGCCCCAAGGGCCAGCACGGTCAGGATAGTGATGTCGAGCAGGCTCATAGCGTGGTGTCCATGGAGAATAATTCCAGTTCCAACTCACGGCGATATCTTCGTTGGCTCGTCTTCGGCTCCTCATACGTACTGTGTGTACGCCTGCGTCGCCGATAACCGTGCCGCCTTGATCTCATCCTTGATTTGAAGCTGGAATAAGACGGAAACGGGGCTTTCTTGCGAAAGCCCCGTTCGTTACTGCATACCGGATCGTAAGTGGAGGAGAGGAAGGGAGATCCGGCTTCGATGGGCGTTAGTCCATCATCTTACGCTGCTTCTTCAGGGCGCGCTTGCGTGCTGCAATCGCCTTCTTCTTGCGCTTGATGCTGGGCTTCTCGTAGTGCTCACGCTTGCGGACCTCAGAGAGGATCCCCGCCTTTTCGCACTGCTTCTTGAACTTCTTCAGAGCGAGATCAAATGGTTCGTTTTCCCGAATTCGTACTCCTGGCATCCATAATCCCTCCCTCCGTCGTAAGATACGTTGTATGGAAACAGCAGGTGCTGTTAACAATGCCTAGGTGTATTTTTTTGTGAGTTTTGTATATTAGCAGTAAATTTCCTGATGTCAACTGAATAAGTATTCAGGTTTTGCTATTCCTTGCGGGCCGCCTTTTCAGCTATTCCCGAGGTGCCAAAGCGGCGTTGCAGTTCTGTCCAGACAGTGTCTGCCGGAATATCACGTGCTGCCAGTAGTACCAGGCTGTGATAGAGCAGGTCAGCAGTTTCGTAGACCAGCTCGCTGTCGGTACCACCTTTGCCCGCAATAACCACTTCGGTAGCTTCTTCCCCGACCTTCTTGAGAATCTTGTCCAGACCTTTGTGTAGCAGGGAGGCGGTATAGGAGCTGTCCGGTGAAGCACCCTTACGGGATTGGATGACCTGATACAGTTCATCCAGAATGTGTTGTTCTGTGGGCATTGTCAGACCATCCTGACCGGGACGCCGCGTCCCTGTAGGTACTGTTTGGCTTCTTGAACGGTGTGCTGTCGGAAGTGAAAAATGGATGCCGCCAGACAGGCAGAGGCCCCGGCAATGCTGAAACCATCATAGAGATGTTCAAGGTTGCCGACGCCACCAGAGGCGATCACCGGTATTGAAACGGCATCAACCACGGCACGGGTCAGGGCAAGGTCATAGCCATCCTTGGTACCGTCGCGGTCCATACTGGTTAGCAGGATTTCACCGGCGCCAAAGGACTCCATCCGGGTTGCCCATTCGACAACATCAATGCCGGTCGGTTTGCGGCCACCGTGGGTGTAGACCTCCCAACGCTGTTCACCCGGTACCTGACGGGCGTCAATGGCAACCACCGTACACTGTGAGCCGAACCGTTCCGCAGCCTCATTGACAAATTCAGGACGATCAACGGCTGCGGTGTTGATTGAAACCTTGTCAGCCCCGGCATTCAGCATGCGGCGGATATCCTCTACCACCCGGATACCGCCACCAACGGTCAGCGGCATAAAGACCCGCTCGGCAGTACGGCGTACCACATCCACCATGGTGTCGCGACCATCGGATGAGGCGGTGATATCCAGAAAGGTCAGCTCATCGGCCCCTTGCTGATCATAGGCTTCAGCGATCTCCACCGGGTCACCGGCATCGCGCAGTTCAAGAAACTGAACCCCCTTGACCACCCGGCCACCGGTTACGTCAAGACAGGGAATGATACGTCGTGTCAGCATTGGCAACCCCGTTTGGTCAGCTGAATCGCCTCACGCAGGTTAATGGCGCCGGTGTAGATCGCCTTGCCGGTAATGGCGCCGGTCACACCGCTGGCCTCAACGGCCATCAGGTTTTCGATATCCTTCAGTGAAGAAACACCGCCGGAAGCGATCACCGGGATTGAGATCGCCTCTGCCAGCGCCTTGGTGGCTTCAAGGTTGGGGCCGCCCATCATGCCGTCCCGGCTGATGTCAGTGTAGATGATGGCGGAAACACCGCAGTCCTCAAACTTTTTTGCCAGATCAACGGCGCTGATGTCGGTCAGCTCTGCCCAGCCCTGTACCGCTACCATGCCGTTTTTGGCATCAATACCAACCACAATCTGGCCAGGAAACTTTTTACAGGCTTCAATTACCAGTTCCGGGTTGCGCTGGGCAGCGGTGCCGATAATCACACGGGAAAGCCCCAGTGCCAGATAGGCCTCAATGGTGGCGATATCGCGGATGCCGCCACCCAGTTGGGCAGGGATGCTGATCGCCTTGATAATCGCCTCAATGGCAGCTTTGTTTTTTGGGATACCAGCAAAGGCTCCATCAAGGTCCACCAGATGGAGCAGTTCTGCGCCAGCCTCCTGCCACTTCAGGGCCTGCTCGGCAGGATTGTCGGAAAATATGGTGTCGCGGTTCATCTCGCCCTGTTCCAGGCGGACGCAGTTACCTTCTTTCAGGTCTATGGCAGGTATGACGATCATGCTAACCTTTCATCTCGGCAAAGTTTTTCAGCATCTGCAGGCCGATTCCTTGCGATTTTTCCGGGTGAAACTGGGTGGCCATGAGATTGTCCTTGCGGATGGCAGCACAGAACTCCAGGCCGTAGTTGCAGGTGGCAGCAATAGCTGTCGGGTCATCCGGTTTCACATAGTAGGAGTGTACAAAGTAGACGTTGCTGTTGTCCTGAATACCTTTAAACAAAGGTGTTTCGGCCTTGAGGGAAATCTGGTTCCAGCCCATGTGGGGTACCGGCAGCTTTTCTCCCTGTTCCTGCATCCCCTCTGGAAAACGGACCACCCGACCGGGAATTACCCCCAGACCTTTGTGTCGACCAAACTCTTCGCTTTCGCTAAAGAGTAACTGCAGCCCCAGGCAGATGCCAAGAAACGGTCGTCCTTCAGCAATCACCTGCAGGATAGGCTCAACAAAACCACCCTGCTCCAGGTTATGGATACAGTCACGGAAGGCTCCCACACCGGGTAGTACGATCTTTTCTGCCGCAAGCAGCCGTGCCGGGTCAGCGGTTACCTCTGCAGCAAAACCTATCCGCTCAAATCCTTTCTGAACCGAGCGCAGGTTGCCCATACCATAGTCAATAATTGCAATCATTTGATACCGTTCTTGATCAGGTGAGGACCGTAGTTTTTGTCCTGGCCTTTGATATGGTCAATCAGCCATTTCTGCAGGAAGGAGATGACATCCTGAGTCAGCAGGGTCTCGCCGCTCTGGAATTTTCCGATTAGTGCAACCACCTGATCCACCAGATTTTTGTGTAGTTGCTTGTGGTTGGTTACATCAGGATAACGGGTCTGATCAAAGGCCTTTTCCTCTTCAGCAAAGTGGTTGACCGTATAGTCGGCCAGCCCGTGCAGGATCTTGCCAATCGCCTCTCTGGTCCGCTTTTGCTGCATGGCATCGTGCAGCTCGTTAACCATGTTGAATAGTACCTTGTGCTGTTCGTCAAACCGATGGATACCGGTGGCAAAGCTGGCATCCCAGACCAGGGCACTGGCCAGCTTGAAGTGACCTACCAACTGGTGCAGTTCTTCTACCTGTTGGGCCAGCTTGACGGTTGCCTCAGTGGTGCCGCGGGCATTGTCCACGTTGCGGTTGACTACTTCAGTGATCATCTGGATGTTGCTGGTAATCTCGCAGGTGGTGGCGGTCTGTTCTTCAGCTGCGGTTGCCACCTGGTTGATCTGCAGGGCAAGTTCGTTAATCATGCTCAGGATATCTTCCAGCGCCTCACCGGAGCGGGTGGTGCCTTCGGTACCCCGTTTAACTTCTTCAACCCCTTCGTACATGGATTTAACAGCTGATTGGGTCTCTGTCTGGATGGTCTTGATCATCCCGGCGATCTCTTTGGTGGCCCGGGTGGTACGTTCTGCCAGGGCACGCACTTCATCGGCAACCACGGCAAAGCCCCGGCCCATCTCACCAGCCCGGGCAGCCTCAATGGCAGCATTCAGTGCCAGCAGGTTGGTCTGGTCAGCAATATCCTCAATGGTGCCCACAATGGCGCCGATCTGGTCAGAGCGTTGCCCCAGCCCTTCAACCGTGGTTGACGACTGCATGACCCGCTTGGCAATATTTTCCATCACATCGGCGCTGCTACGGACAATCTGGGCGCCGGTGGTGGTCTGCTCAGTTGCCTTTTGTGAATTTTCAGCTGCATAGAGGCAGTTGCGGGCAATGTCCGATGAGGTGGCTGACATCTCTTCGCTGGCAGTGGCAATAGTGCCGGCCTGCATGGCAACCTCTTCTGCCGCATCAGCCATGGCATTGGTGGTGTTTTGAACCATGGAGACCGAATCACGCACCAGATCTGCCACGCTGAAAAATTTGCGCATGGCCTGATTCATGTCGTTCATCATGGCATTAAAGGCGATGCCCAGACGGCCGATTTCGCCAGCGGCATTGGTTTCTGCACGTACGGACAAGTCACCGGCAGCTGCCTTTTCCATGGCGGCTACAATTCCCCTCAGTGGTTTAAATGCTTGATTACAGAGCCACCACAGCACAGTGGAGGAGCCCGCAAGTAGAAACAATCCCAGCAGAAGTCCGTTCAGCATGCTGCCGGTTTTGTTTAGTAGCGTCAGGAGCAGTACGGCGGAAAACACAACAATGGCATTGCCAAAGATGATACGACCGGTGAATGACATGGCGAACCTCCTGGTTCAATAAAATTACAATGAAATGTCTAACCTGTCAGTCTGCTGAACTCTGCTATTCTACTGAAAAGCCGGTTGATGGCGGTTAAGAGCGCCAAGCGGTTGTTACGAACAGCTGCATCCTCTGCCATGACCATAACCGCATCAAAAAAGGCATCAACGGCCCACTTCAGGCCGGCTATGTCAGAGAGCGCCTCTAAATACTGGTGTTGGTCAATTTTTGTCTGGGCTGCTGTCTTGGTCTCCTGCAGTACCCGGTAGAGAGTGTGCTCCGCCTCATCCTGGAACAGGGCCGGATCAACCGGCGCATCAACCCCTTCTTTAACGATATTGCAGACCCTTTTGAAGGCCACGGTCAGTGGTTGGAAGTCATCCCGCTGGCGGAAGGTGTCCAGGGCCCGAATCCGTTGGGCGCAGTCTGCCAGATCATCAAATCCGGCTGCTACAGCAGCCTCAACTACGTCGGATGGGTGACCATTACCCAGCAGGTTGACAAAGCGGCCCCGGAAAAACTCCAGCAGATCGCGCTGTACCTCGTCACGTGGGCGGGTCAGCTTGGCAGCCAACAGATCAAGTGAAGAGCTGATCAATCCTGACAACGACAGGCGATAGCCCTTGTCCAGAATAATGCTGATCATGCCGATGGTGGCACGGCGCAGGGCATAGGGGTCGGCAGCGCCGGTGGGGATCAGTCCGACACTAAAGCAGCCGCAGAGAGTGTCCAGTTTGTCAGCCAAAGAAACAAAGGCGCCGATATCCGAGGCAGGCAGGTCGCCGCCAGCCTGGGTTGGCAGGTAATGCTCGGCAATGGCGTTGGCTACGGTAGCATCTTCGCCATCATGCAGGGCGTACTCACGTCCCATGATCCCCTGTACTTCCGGGAACTCGCAGACCATACCGGAAACCAGGTCAGCCTTGCAGAGGAAGGCGGCCCGTGCCGCCTGCTGCTTGACAGCCGGGTTGAGCTGCTCAGCCAGCTGCTCAGCCAGTGCCCGGAATCGCTCCATTTTTTCATAGGAGGTGCCCAGCTTCTGTTGGTAAACCACGCTTTTAAGCGATTCTACCCGGCTTTCAAGCCGCACCTTGTGGTCTTCATCGAAGAAGAAACGGGCATCGGAGAGCCGGGCCCGCAGCACCCGTTCATTGCCCTTGACCACGACAGACGGGTCTTCTGCAAGGGTGTTGGGAATGGTGATGAAGTAGGGCAGCAGTTTGCCTGCTTCATCCACCACTGAGAAGTAACGCTGGTGGGAACGCATGGAGGTGATCAATACCTCTTTGGGCACCACCAGGAACTCGGCCGGGATGCTGCCGATAATAGCGCTGGGGTACTCTACCAGGTAGGTAACCTCTTCCAGTAAAGACTCATCCGGCAGCAGCTGACCGCCGGTGGTCTTGGCAATCCGGTGGGTCTCCTTGCGGATGATCTCTTTGCGGCGTTCCTGATCAGCAATGACAAAATGACGTTCACACTCTTCCAGATAATGGGAAAAGTCACGCACCGGAAAGGTTGTGTTGGCCATGAAACGGTGGCCGCGGGAGATGTTGCCGCTCTGGATCGGGCCGAAGGAGAACGGCACCACCACACCGTCAAACAGGGCCACAATCCAGTGTATCGGGCGGGCAAAACGGACATCAAGATCAGCCCAGCGCATTGATTTTTTAAACGGAATGCCAGACACCAGTCTGGGCAGGATTTCTGCCAGCAGTTCATGGGTCGGGCGGCCGGTTTCCTGTTTGGTCACCGCCAGATATTCACCTTTGTCAGTGCTGATGACCTGCAGGGCAGAGACATCCACCCCCTGGCCACGGGCAAATCCTTCAGCAGCTTTGGTCGGTTTGCCGTCAGCATCAAAGGCCGCCTTCTTTGACGGTCCCATGGCGGTCAACTCGGCATCGGGCTGGATGGTTGGCAGCCCCTTGATATGCAGTGCCAGACGGCGCGGGGTTCCCATGGTGACGATTGCATCAAAACAGAGCCGGGCAGCCTCAAGCTCTTTGCGGATCATTTCCTCAATCGATGCCAGTGCCTTGGGGACAAATCCGGCCGGGATCTCCTCGGCACCAATTTCAAGTAACAGTTCCCTGGTCATGGTCTAGTTCCCCCCCTTCAGCATTGGAAAGCCCAGGCGTTCACGCTGGCGGACATAGCCTTCAGCGCAGAGACGGGCCACATTGCGTACCCTGCCGATGTAGGAGGCTCGTTCGGTGACGGAGATGGCACCACGGGCATCCAGCAGGTTAAAGGTGTGGGAACATTTCATGACAAAGTCATAGGCCGGGAAGACAAGGTTCTTTTCAGCCAGTCTGATACACTCTTTTTCATATTTGCCAAACAGCTCCAGCAGCAGGGCCACATCAGCCTCTTCAAAGTTGTAGGTGGAGAACTCAACCTCGGTCTGGTGGTGAATATCCCCGTACTTGACCCCTTTAACCCACTCCAGATCGTAGACGTTGTCTACGCCCTGCAGATACATGGCGATCCGCTCACAGCCGTAGGTGATCTCCGATGAGACCGGCTTCAGGTCGATTCCGCCAGCCTGCTGGAAGTAGGTAAACTGGGTGATCTCCATCCCGTCCAGCCAGACCTCCCAGCCCAGCCCCCAGGCTCCAAGGGTGGGGGACTCCCAGTCATCTTCCACAAAGCGGATATCATGTTGACTGGGATTGATGCCAAAGGCCCGCAGGGAATCCAGATACAGGTCCAGAATATTAGCCGGAGACGGCTTCATGATGACCTGAAACTGGTAGTAGTGCTGCAACCGGTTGGGGTTCTGGCCGTAACGGCCGTCAGTTGGACGGCGTGAAGGCTCCACGTAGGCCACATTCCAGGGCTCCGGCCCAAGCACCCGCAGGAAGGTGGCCGGGTTGAAGGTGCCGGCCCCTTTTTCAGTATCATAGGGCTGTTGAATCACGCAGCCCTGGTTTGCCCAGTAATTTTGGAGCGACAGGATCAGGTTCTGAAACGTCACGGTCTACCTCCGTGAGGATGAATTGAAATAAGTTGCATAAAATACCAGTGCCATGGGGCGCCGGTCAAGAAACTAAGACTGGCAGGGCCTTGAAAAACTATTCCGGAGGCCGTCTACTGCGTTGCGCGGTGCTCGCTTCCTCGCCTAACTGTTTGTTATGTCTCGGTCGCTGCGCTCCGGCGCCTTGTATCCGACCTTCCTCATAACGTTTTGCAAAGCCCTGTTAGGGCGGGCAGTTGGCGCACATTGATTTAAACAGATTGGTGCTCAGGTAACGATCCCCCCGGTCAGGGATGATCACCACAATGGTTCCGTTTTCAAGTTCCTGCGCCAGCTTGAAGGCACCGGCCATGGCTGCTCCGCCTGACATGCCGCAGAATATCCCCTCATGGGAGGCCAGTTGCCGTGAGGTCTCAAAGGCGGTTTCATCGTCAATAACGATCTTTTGGTGCAGTTGCTCTTCGTGATAAATGGCCGGGACAATCGCCTCTTTCATGTTCTTCAGGCCCTGGATGGCATGCCCAAGGTTAGGCTCAACCCCGATGATCTGTACTGTTGGGGCGTGCTTGCGAAGACAGGCAGCGGTTCCCATCAGGGTACCACCGGTGCCCATGCCGGCTACGAAATGGGTCAGATCGCCACTGGTCTGGGCAAGAATTTCAGGCCCGGTGGTCAGCTCATGGGCTAAAGGGTTGTTGGGGTTGTCGTACTGGTTGGGCATGTAGTAGCGCCCCGGCTCTTCCCCGTAAATCTTGTGGGCCAGGCGGATGGCGCCGTCAGTCTTCTCACAGCCGGGAGAAAGTACGATCTCGGCCCCATAGGCCTCAAGGATGCTGCGGCGTTCCATGCTGACACAGGCGGGCATGGCCAGCTTGATCCGGTAGCCACGGGCTGCGGCAATCATGGCCAGGGCGATGCCGGTGTTGCCGGAGGTTGGTTCAAGGATAATCTTATCTGCAGTCAGCTCACCGGAGGCCTCCGCTGCCAGGATCATCTGGCGGGCTGGCCGGTCCTTGATGGAGCCACCGGGGTTGTTTCCTTCAAGTTTTGCAAGAATACGAACATGGGGGTTGGGATTGATTGCGGTGATCTGAATCAGGGGGGTGTTGCCGATAGCATCAAGAAGCGGTTGTCCGAGCATCAAAGGTACCTGCCTGAAATAAGTAGTGAATTTTAATGGTATGGTTTGTTGATTGAAATTATTTTTATAGCCTTTCGCCAACAGGGGGTCAAGCAGATATCTGTGCAAGTGCTTGTTCATCGGTCACTTTTTATTGTTACTTTCCTGTTGACATCCTCTGGTTGTTGTGGCTATCGTGATTAAACTTCAGTTGCAACCACCCTGCTACGCTCATTTCCAAACTAAAGAGAGTTTCCCGACAGCCGTTAAACCCGGGCTTTGCATCTGGCAAAAGCCTCCACGTGAATACAACATTATCCCTGTTTTTTGTGAGTTTAACCTTTGCCATTGTTTGAATATCCCAGCAATCCTATGCCAACATCACCGTCCTCTCATTTCTTGATGACGTCGTATCCCACCAGCAGGAGATCCTTGTCGTGAACCTCCAGGACTTGAAGAACAGAAAAATCAGCGAATTAAACGGTATTGCCCGTGATCTGAGTATTGAAGGGGCCTCAGGCCTGCGTAAACAGGATCTGATCTTTGCCATCCTGAATGCCCAGACCGAACAAAACGGCTCGATTTATGGAGAAGGAGTTCTGGAAATTCTCCAGGATGGTTTTGGTTTCCTGCGGGCGCCAGACTATAACTACCTGCCGGGTCCTGATGATATCTACGTCTCTCCCAGCCAGATCCGGCGCTTTAACCTGCGTACCGGTGATACGGTCTCCGGTCAGATTCGTCCACCCAAGGAAGGTGAGCGTTACTTTGCCTTGTTGAAGGTGGAGCTGATCAACTTTGAGACACCAGAGGCCGGCCGTGACAAGACCCTCTTTGATAACCTGACTCCGCTCTATCCTGAGGAAAAACTAAAGCTGGAGACAGCCCCGGACAACTACGGCATGCGGGTGATGGAGCTGGTCTCGCCGATCGGCAAGGGGCAGCGTGGCCTGATCGTGGCACCACCAAGGACCGGCAAGACCATGCTGATCCAGAATATTGCCAACTCGATTGCAGCCAATCACCCTGAGGTGTACCTGATTGTTCTGTTGATTGATGAACGACCTGAAGAAGTGACTGACATGCAGCGTTCCGTTAATGGCTGTCACTTATACACATCTGACGCTGC
>NZ_JAOTRZ010000330.1 GCF_030247655.1 Trichlorobacter sp.
GCAATGGTCAGGGCAGCCATCAGGGCACTGAACGACTCTTCTGCCTGTCTGGACTCACCTTCCTGGGTCATGGTGTAGCCCAGCGGCAGCACGAACCCCGCCAGTGCCGTTTTGACATTGTCCATAACATGGGAGACTGATGCTGTTTCGCGGTAGCCCAGCAGGTTGATGCTGTTCTGTAAACCCTGTCGAGTCAGCAGAGCCGGTACATCCACACTTGTAAAGCGCCCCAGACTGGCCAGCGGAATCTCTCCCAGCGGCGTGTGCAGCAGCAGTTGATCCAGATACTCCACCCTGTTACGAGCCTCTGCTGCGTATCTGATCCGCACCGGCAGGCCGTCTTCACCCGGCAGTCGGTACAGCGAAGAAACACCACCCTGCAGAAAGGTCTGCACCTGATTGGCAGCCTCTTTGGGGGTAATGCCGTAGAGCGCGCAGCGGTCAGGATCGGCGGCAAAACGCAGTTCATGCTTGTCATCGCGCCAGGTCAGCGAAACCGAGGCCAGCCCGCCTGTCTGCTGCATCCGCTGCTGCAGCTGTCTGCCCAGCCCGGCCAGTACCAGCGGGTCAGGCCCGCTTATCTGCACATCCACAGTGGCGCGGATGGTGGAGAGTGGGGTTGCGCCGTATTCGTAAACATCAACATATTTGAGGCCTGACAGCTGTGCAAACCCGGTCCGTAGTTCCCGTTCAATCTCCCAGATGCTGCGGTTGCGGTGGAAGCGATCCACCAGCATAACGGTTATGGCCCCGCCCTGCGGATTTCTTGCTCCCCCAAAGGAGACCACCGACGGTTCTGAACCCAGGGTTGAGCTGATCGCAAACACACCGGTCTGTTTCTGTATCACCGCCTCCATCCTGGCCAGCAACTGCCGGGTTGATGCCAGTGAGCTATTGGCATCAGCCTCAAAACCGATCTTGATGATACCGGTATCCATGGGGGGCATCACATCCTGCCCCACCAGCGGCTTGATGAACCTGCCGGTAATCAGCAGCACCACCACTGCCACCGCCAGAAACAGCAGCCTCTTCTTGAGTGCCAGATCCAGCAGGTTACTGAAAAAACCGGCAATACCGTTACTGATCCAATCTCCCCAGCGCCCCACCAACGCCTCCAGCCGGTTGGGGGTATGGCCGGCCTTGAGGATGTAGGGGGCCAGAATCGGAATGACGGTAACCGAGACGATGTAGGAGGCCACCAGGGCGATGCAAAGTGAGAGTGACAGCGGACGCAGCACGGTTTGAACATAACCGCCGATAAAGATGATCGGCACCAGCACCACTACGGTGGAGAAGGTGCCGGACATGATCGCCAGCATTACCTCCTGGGTGCCGCCGGCCACCAGGTCACGGATAGGTTTGCCGGATTCGCGGTAATGGCGCTCGATATTCTCGATCACCACGATACTGTCATCGGTCAGCATCCCCACGGCCAGGATTACGCCGGTCAGGGTGATCATATGGAACTCAAAACCGAAGACCCACATGCAGGCAAAGGTCAGAAGGTAGCTGAACGGAATCGAGATCGCCACCAGCAGCATGGTGCGCAGATTGCCCAGAAACAGGAAGATTACCAGCACGGTGATGATGATGGCATCCCGCAGCGCCTCCAGCATGTTGTCTACACTACGTTCCACCAGGTCTTTCTGGCTGTAGCTGACCTCAAAGCTGATGCCGGGGTACTGACTGCGCAGACCGGGCAACAGCCGTTCTACAGCATGGATCGTATCCAGGGTATGGCCGGTCTGGCCACGCATGATGTTAAGTCCGATCGCCTCTTTGCCGTTACCGTGGTAAGCCGACTGGGGCTCCTGCACCCCGACGGCTACAGTGGCTATATCACGCAGGTGGATGATGCCGCCCTGCTTGCGTCCCACCACCAGTTCAAGCAGCTGATCAGGCCGTTGTACCGCGCCGTCGGTCTTGACCAGGTACTGCCCTTCCCGACGGATGACCATCCCCTGGGGGATATTCTGGTTCTGGGCCGCCAGCGCCCCCAACACCTCACTGATGGCGATACCGAATCGGTTCATCCGCTGCGGGTCGATCGTTACCGCCAGTTCGGGCTGGTGAGCACCGA
>NZ_JAOTRZ010000331.1 GCF_030247655.1 Trichlorobacter sp.
TGATATACACCCATTGCGTGCCGGTTAGGACTGTCAAAAAAAAAAAAAGTCCGCTGGATTTTTGAGCGTACATAAGGACAGGATACGGTAGATGCATAAAAAAGATGACGGTAGTACTCTCTGGCGATTGATTGACACCGGTCCCTGCTTCGGCAGGGAGAACATGGCGATTGATGAGGCGCTTTTCCGTTGTTTTGATCCAGCCACATCCCGACCGGTGCTGCGGCTGTATGGCTGGCAACCACCTGCGTTGTCGCTAGGGCGGTTTCAGAAGGCGAGCGATGATCTTGATCTGACCCGCTGCAGGGCTGATAACCTGACGGTAGTACGCAGGATTACCGGTGGCGGGGCGATCTGGCATGCCGACGAACTGACCTATAGCCTGGTCTGTTCGCCTTCGCAGATCCCGCCTGCTGCTTCAGTAAAGGAGTCTTTCCGGGTACTGACTTCCTTTCTGCTTGGTTTTTACCGTGCCTTGGGGCTGCAGGCAGACTATGCCGTTGATCTGGCTCCCGCAGGCAGCAAGCTGGGGCAACGTACGCCGCTCCGCTTTGCCGGGCAGGAAAGCTATGACATTATGCTGCATGGTCGTAAGATTGGCGGCAATGCCCAGCGCCGTTCCCGTGAGATCATCTTCCAGCATGGCTCGATCCCGCTGCAAAACCGGGTAGGGCAGGGGTTGCAGTACCTGAAGATCAGGCCCCCGGGGATTGAACAGGCCACCACCTGCCTGGTTGATGAGGGTATTACTGCTACTGTTGAACAGCTAAAACAGACCTTGGTGCAGCAGTTTGCAGGGCAGTTGGTGGCAGTGTTGCAGCCAGGTGGATTGACAGAGCAGGAGCAGCATGTATCAGACAAATTACTGCACAAAAAATATAGTGCTGATTGCTGGAATCTGGAAGGTAACGAACCATGAAAATACAACGTAAGCCTGAATGGCTGCGCAAAAAGGTACCGCAGGGGGAGCAGGCCGCCATGCGGGGACTGCTGTCTGAACTGAAGCTGAACACGGTCTGCCAGCAGGCGCTGTGTCCCAATATTTCTGAGTGCTTTGGCTGCGGTCAGGCCACGTTTCTGATCCTGGGCAGGGATTGCACCCGTCAGTGCAGCTTCTGCAATGTGGATAAGGCACCCAAGCCCCAGGCACCGGATGCAGATGAACCGCGCCGTCTGTCAGAGGCGGTGCTGCGCCTGAAGCTTTCCCATGTGGTGATCACCAGCCCCACCCGTGATGATCTGCCTGATGGTGGCGCTGGTCATTATGCAGCCACCGTGGCTGCGGTGCGGGAGGTCTCACCTGCTACAGCGGTGGAGCTGCTGGTGCCTGATTTTGGCGGTGATCATTCCTTCCTGGCAACGGTGCTGGCTGCACAACCGGCCATTCTGGCCCATAACTTGGAGACCGTGCCACGCCTGTACGAAGTGCGTAAAGGGGCTGATTATCAACGCTCTCTCAACCTGCTTGAACAGGCAGCCCGGCTTGCTCCGGCTATCCCCACTAAATCCGGCATAATGCTGGGGCTGGGAGAGGAACTGGACGAGGTGCGGACCGTCATGCAGGATCTGCGGCAGGTTGGCTGCAGCTACCTGAGTCTGGGGCAATACCTGGCCCCCAGCAAACGGCATCAACCGGTGGTGGCCTATCTGGAACCGCAACTTTTTGATCAGCTGCGGGACGAAGCACTGGCACTGGGATTCAGGCATGTGGAGAGTGGACCGTATGTGCGTAGCTCATACCATGCGTCAAACTACGCATAATTGAACCTTAAAACGGCATTTACTCACGCAAAGCCGCAACGCTCGCAACGAAAACCAAACAGTCACAGAAACATTCAGTTTCACCCGTTTGGTGAGAGCTCTGTTTGTACAAGGTGCTGTTTTTATTGCGTAGCTTCGTTGTGCCGTTGCGTGAACTGCTTTTTTCGGTTGAATAGTTTCATGGCAGCTTACCTCGTCGTGAAAAGTGAATTTTAAAGGAGTTTCATAATGAAGCAGTCGTTAGTAACTACCGGTGTCTGTAATCTGTTGATGCTTTCTGCCCTTGCCAGCCCGGCCATGGCCGGGGGAGCTTTAAAAC
>NZ_JAOTRZ010000042.1 GCF_030247655.1 Trichlorobacter sp.
GGTTGTTCCCTCCAGCCAGCTCTACGATGAGACCGCTGCCCGTTTTTTTGCTGCACGGGTGCCGATTTCAGGGATCGCCGGGGACCAGCAGGCAGCACTGTTCGGCCAGCTCTGCGACCGGCCTGGAATGGTCAAGAACACCTACGGCACCGGCTGTTTCATGCTGATGCAGACCGGTGAACGACCGGTCCTTTCTGAGCGGAATCTGCTTAGTACCGTGGCCTGCCGCCTGGGTGACCGGACCGAATATGCCCTTGAAGGCAGTGTCTTTGTGGCCGGCGCTGCGGTGCAGTGGCTGCGGGACGGTCTGGGGATCATCCGTAGTGCGGAGGAGGTTGAGGCGCTGGCTGCCTCGGTACCGGACAACGGCGGTGTTTATCTGGTCCCGGCCTTTGCCGGGCTGGGAGCGCCCCACTGGGACCCCTACGCTCGCGGTACCCTGCTGGGCATCACACGTGGTTCCACTGCCGGGCATATCGCCCGGGCCACCCTGGAGAGTATCGCCTTTCAGACCGCTGATCTGCTGGAGGCGATGGAGTCGGATGCTGCTACCCCTCTGGCTGAACTGCGGGTGGATGGCGGTGCCACGGCCAACAATCTGCTGATGCAGTTCCAGGCCGACCTGCTGGGGGTGCCGGTGGTGCGGCCCAGGGTGCGGGAAACCACTGCACTGGGAGCGGCCTATCTGGCTGGGCTGGCAATCGGCTACTGGCGGGACCGCAAGGAATTGGGGCAGCTCTGGCAGGCGGAGCAGACCTTTACCCCTGCAGCTGATCCGGCACGGATGGCGGAGTTGCGCCATAACTGGAGCAGGGCGATTGAGCGCTCAAAGGGGTGGGTACAGCCATGAAACGTGCAGAACTGCTGCAGCAACTTTCAGAGGATGCAATCTGGGACATGATCGTGATCGGCGGCGGTGCCACCGGCCTTGGCACGGCGGTGGAGGCGGCCAGCCGCGGTTACCGGACCCTGCTGCTGGAACAGGGGGATTTTGCACAGGGAACCTCCAGCCGGAGTACCAAGCTGATCCACGGAGGGGTGCGCTACCTGCAACAGGGCAATCTGTCGCTGGTGCTGGAAGCGCTGCGGGAACGGGGACTGCTGATCCGCAACGCACCCCATCTGGTGCATAACATGTCGTTTGTGGTGCCGCTCTACGACTGGTGGGAAGGGCCGTTCTACGGTATCGGCCTTAAAATGTACGACCTGCTGGCCGGTAAGCTGGGGCTCGGTCCTTCCTGCCTGTTGTCAAGGGAAGAGACCCTGCGCCATATCCCCACCGTGGAGCCAAATGGTTTGCGGGGTGGGGTGATCTACCATGACGGCCAGTTTGACGATTCCCGTCTGGCTATCAGCCTGGCTCTAACCCTGGCTGATCTGGGCGGTGTTGCACTCAACTACCTGCCGGTGACCGGTATCATCTGTACAGACGGGCTGGTGAGCGGGGTAGCGGCGCTGGACAGGGAAACCGGCCGGGAGTTCGTAATCAGGGGCAAGGTCGTCATCAACGCTGCCGGTCCGTTCATCGACAAGGTCCGGCGGATGGTTGACACCACGGTCAGGGAACTGATTACCCCCAGCCAGGGAGTGCATCTGGTGCTGGACGGCTCGTTTTTGAGCGGTGACAGCGCGATCATGGTGCCCCACACCGATGACGGTCGGGTGCTGTTTGCGGTCCCCTGGCATGGCCGGACCATTGTCGGTACCACCGATACCCCGATTCCGTCGGCCAGCCTGGAACCACGTCCGCTGGCGGAAGAGATTGATTTCCTGCTTACCCATGCAGGACGTTACCTGAATCGTCATCCTGAACGCTCTGACGTGCTGAGCATCTTTGCCGGTATCCGGCCACTGGTCCGTGCCGATGCAGGCAGTGACACCGCTTCGCTTTCCCGCGACCATACCCTGCTGGTGGAGAGCAGCGGCCTGGTTACCATTGCCGGTGGCAAGTGGACTACCTACCGCAAGATGGGGGAGGATACGGTTACTGCTGCTGCCCAGGTCGCCGGGCTGGAGGAGCGACCGTCGGTTACCGCCGAGCTGAGGATTCACGGCTGGCAGGAAGGGGGGGCTGCTGACCGTTCTCTGCAGGTCTACGGCAGTGATGCCGCAGTGCTGGAACAACTGCTGGCGGAGAACCCGGCCTGGCGAGAGCCGCTGCATCCGGCATTGCCCTACTGTGTAGGGGAGGTGGTCTGGGGGACACGCTACGAGCAGGCACGGACGGTGGAGGATGTCCTGGCCCGCCGCACCAGGGCGTTGCTGCTGGATGCCCGCGCCAGTATCAGCGTGGCGCCGCAGGTTGCGGCATTGATGGCGTGCGAACTGGGGCAGGACCAGGCCTGGCAGGAGGCGCAGGTAGCGGCATTTACTGAGCTTGCCTGCGGCTACCTGCCGGCATGAAGCAGGACGCTGAAAGTGAAGGATCGCCAGATGACGAGAGAGAGTAATGCATCGATCACACACTGTCCGCAGTGCGGCAGTGAAGCGCTGACCTGGCCGTCGCCCAAACATTTCACCTGTGCGGACTGCGGTTTTGTTCTGTACCTGAATATTGCCGCAGCGGTGGCGGTGATTATTGAGTGTCAAGGCAAGATACTGCTTGGGGTTAGACGCCATGAACCAAAGAAAGGCATGCTTGATTTGCCAGGAGGGTTCGTTGATCAGGGCGAGAGCGCTGAGCAGGCGGTTTGCCGTGAGTTGAAGGAAGAGCTTGCGATTGAACTGCACGATGAACTGCGCTACCTGTTTTCCTTCCCGAACAAGTACCTGTATCGCGGTATTGAATATGACACGCTGGATCTGATCTATCTGGTGCATCTGAATGAATTCCCGCAGTTTACAGCCGGTGATGATCTGGCAGAGGCACTGTGGGTAGACCGCAACACTCTTGATTATCAAAAAATAGGTTTTGATTCATTGCGTCAGGCCTTGCGGCGTTACCGTGAAGGGTCACCGGCACCTGGAAAATAGCCCTTCGTAATGTGATGGTTTTCTGCGCTCCAGACATGTATTTGCTTGATAAGACGGTGGCTGTCCTGTGAGTGCTGAGCTTAATTTCAGCATGATACAACTGCTAGAAATTGCAGTGACTATCCTCTGAGCTACAGGCTCTAATTCCTGCCATAAACCAAAAATAACGATTATCGCTCCCACTAAAACAATCGGTTCCATTTTTTACTCCTTCTTTGTTTATTGTTAAATTATTTAAGTGCTTACAGGCTGCGGTAGACGCCGATGACTTTGCCGACAATACTTAGTTCGCCATCTTTCGGGCGGATGATTATTGGTTCCATGGCAGGGTTTGCCGGTTGCAGGCGTATGTGATCCTGCTCCCGGTAGAACCATTTGAGCGTAACCTCGCCATCGATCATGGCGACTACGGTGTCTTTATTACCGGCAGTCTGCTGGGGCCGTATCATTGCCAGATCACCATCCAGGATGCCCGCGTTGATCATTGAATCGCCTCTTACCCGCAAAAAGAAGCAGCCATCCCCTTTTACCGCCATCGGGTCCACTGAAAAGTGCCCCTGAATGTCTTCAATGGCAGGGGTAAGGTGTCCTGCACGCACAACCCCTACGACCGGCAGAGACACAGAATGGTTAGCCGGTCGTACCAGTGAGATCCCCCGGTTAACACTCTCCCGCTTGATGTAGCCCTTCCGTTCCAGTGCCCCCAGATGTTTCATGACCGGTAGTGTGCCGGAGACCTTCAGGTGGCGAGCTATTTCACGCTGGCTGGGCGGAAAGCCGTTGTCATCCGTGTATGAAGTGATGAACTGCAGCACCTGTTTCTGGCGCGGGGTCAGTTCGTTTTGATGTTTATCTGCATAGGTAGTCATATGACTACCATATATGATTTTAAGCAAGTGTCAACAGAAAAAACGTCATGAAGCGTTTGGCAAGCTGCCGAAATTGTTGCGGTCAAATTGGTTTTGCAGGGGAGGAGGCAGGATGCTTGGTCTGTTGTTTCTAAACATAAGATAAGCCGCTGATGTTCAGGGCTTTTTCTGTTTATGGCGGTGGACAATCCCCGGATGCTATGGTACAGGTGTGGCATGAAACAGGTCGCTATTTTTGCAAAAGTGCATGATCCCCGCTGTCAGGGGGTAGCCAGTGAACTGGTTACCTGGCTTGAAGAGCGCAAATGTCAGCCGTTGGTGGATACCCATCTGGCACGCCATGTCGGCTATGCCAGGGGTTTGACAGAGCAGCAGATCCGCGACCGGGCCGAGCTGGTGGTGGTGCTTGGCGGCGATGGCACCCTGATCTCGGTTGCCCGTCTGTTCAGCAGCCGTCAGGTGCCAATTGTGGGAGTCAACCTGGGTAGCCTTGGCTTTCTGACTGAGATTACGGTCGAGCAGCTGTATCCGGTGCTTGAGCAATGTCTGGCCGACAGTCACCGGATTACTGAACGGATGATGCTTGATGTGGGCGTTACCAGGGGTGATCAGGAGATATCCCGCTGTCAGGTGCTGAATGATGCCGTGATCAACAAGGGGGCACTGGCCCGGATTATCGAGCTTGAGGCCAGGGTTAATGACGACTTTTTAACCACCTTCAAGGCTGATGGCCTGATCATATCAACCCCCACCGGTTCCACCGGCTATTCCCTTTCTGCAGGTGGTCCGATTGTACAGCCGCTGATGAAATGTGTGCTGATTACCCCGATCTGCCCCCATACCCTTACCAACCGACCAATTGTCCTTTCCTACCAGTCGGTAATCAGGATTACGGTCAAATCATCCTTTGATGAGATGGTCTACCTGACCCTGGATGGTCAGGTGGGGGTGGAACTGCAAGAGGGTGATTGTATTGAGATTAGCCGCGCGGAAACAACCACCGCCCTGGTGACCTCGCCTGAGAAAGATTATTTTGCCATCCTGCGTGCCAAATTGAAGTGGGGGGAGCGTTAGCCCTTCATGCTTGCCGAACTTTCCATCCGTAATGTTGCCATTATTGATCAGCTGCAGCTTTCCTTTAAAGCAGGCCTGAACATTCTTAGCGGTGAGACCGGCGCTGGCAAGTCGATCATTATTGATGCCCTGAGCCTGGTCTGCGGCGGTCGTGCAGCAACTGATCTGATCCGTTCCGGTGAAGACGAGGCAACCGTCGAGGCGTTGTTTGATCTTGGCTCTCTGCCATTGCTGCAGGCTCAGTTGCAGGAGTCAGGCATTGAGGTGGCTGATGAGCTGTTGGTGAAACGTTGTCTTTCCCGTAACGGCAAAAACCGGGTCTATATCAATGGTTCGCTGGCAACCTTGGCGCAGTTGACCGGGATTGGGCGGCAATTGGTTACTATCCATGGCCAGCATGAATCCCAGGGGCTGCTGCGGCCTGAGTATCATCTGGTGCTGTTGGATGCCTTTGCCGGGACCTCTGAGCTGAGACAACGGGTGGCTGTCGCATTTGAGCAGTGGAAACAGATTGCAGAGCGTCTGGCCCATTTTGATGAGCAGGAACGAGATAGTGCCAGAAGGATTGATCTGCTGGCCTATCAGGTGGAAGAGATTACCGCAGCTGAACTGAAGGCTGGTGAAGAGGAAGAGCTTGAGGAACAACAGCGGCTGCTGGCCAATGCAGAACGGCTGGCCAGCACCACCGGCTCTGCCTATGAGGCGTTGTACGGTGGTGATCAGGCCTTGCTGGGAGAGCTGAAGCGGGTAACCGCTGCCATGGCTGAGGCCGCAAAGATTGATACAGCACTTGTCCCTTTGCATAGCATGCTGGATGAAGGCTACTTGCAGCTGGAAGATGCGGCTCTGCAGTTGCGGGATTATGCTGCCCGGATTGAGGCCGACCCGGAGCATTTGAAACTGGTTGATGATCGACTGGATCTGCTGACTCGACTGAAACGTAAATACGCGCCAACCGTGGCTGAGGTGATTACGTTGGGGGCCACCCTTGCCACAGAGCTGGAAGAGCTACAGGGACGGAGCAGGTCTCGTGATGAACTGCAGCAGGAACTTGCTGATCAACATACTACCCTTGAAAAACTGGGGACAGAACTGAGTGGGAGACGTCGTGCTGCTGCTGGAAAGCTGGAACAGCAGCTTGCCGCAGAGACTCGCCAGCTTGCCATGCCCCATGCCGTGGTGCAGGTTGCGTTTGAGTCGCTTGACGAGCCGCGCAGCAGCGGTTTTGAAAAGGTTGAGTTTCTGTTTTCACCCAACCCGGGTGAACCTCCCCGTCCTCTGGGCAAAGTGGCATCCGGTGGTGAACTTTCCCGTCTGATGCTGGCCTTTAAGCAGGTGTTGCCTGAAGGTGAAGCCCCAACCATGGTGTTTGATGAGGTGGATACCGGTGTAGGCGGGGCGGTTGCCGGCGTGGTGGGTCGCAAGCTGCGGAACCTGGCAACCGGTCAACAGGTCTTCTGCGTGACCCATCTACCCCAGGTGGCTGCCTGGGCCATGCAGCATATCTGTGTGGAAAAATTGATAGAAAACAACAGAACCACCACCACCGTGCATGAACTGGATCAGGACGGTCAGATAGAAGAGATCGCCCGCATGCTGGCCGGAGAGCAGATTACCGAGGCTGCCAGGGATCATGCCCGTGAGCTGATTACGCAGGCTGTTTAGGCGTCTGTTGGCATGACTGCGCCGTATTCGCTCATCCTCCTCCATTCATCCCTGTCCCCCCCTCTTTGCGGTTCATGCTGAAGTCTGACTGATTTCCCCCGGCCTTGTCGCCACTTGTGTTGGCGGTTACGGTTGGCGGTTGGCAATGTATCCTGTTGTATCATTCCGATATTATTTGTGATTTTATTTGGAACATAATTTGCTTTATGACTATTCAAGTAGCGACAAGGCGCGCTTCATCTGCTTTGATTACACAAACCCAGAAAAGGAGCTGAACATGAAACGATTGATACTGAGCATGATGGTCTGTTGTTGTCTGTTGGCGACATCCGTCGCAGCCTGGTGCGGTGACAACGGCACGGTAACCGTTAATGGTCTGGTCTGGCTGAAGGATGCCGGATGTCTGGGAGAAATGCGCTGGGACGCCGCCATGGCACGAGCCAAAACCCTAGCAGACGGCCAGTGCGGTCTGAGCGACAAATCAAAACCCGGCGACTGGCGTCTTCCCACCGTAGATGAACTGAAGGCCATATATGCATCAAAAAGCCAATTCAAAAACGTCAAGGCTTACGGCTACTGGTCCTCCAGTACCGTCGCAGGTCACTCAACCTTCGCCTGGTTAGTGAGCATGGGCAACGGCCACATGTACAACTACTTTAAGGGCACCAACGTCTACGTCTGGCCCGTTCGTTCTGGACAGTAGGTTATTTGATTGTGGCGTTCAAACAGGCAGCACCAGCGCCGTAACCATACTGTTACGGGAACAGACTTGACAGCCGATTGGTATCTGTGCTTTTATCCCAACCATGAATTCCTTCTATCGCTTTGCATCTTTTTTCGGGTTTTTCTGGTACGGCTTTTATTTTACGCCGTCTGCCCGGGCAAGGGTGTACGCGGTTTAGGAGCAAAAAACCGATTACACAGCCAAAAGCCGGGGCAGACGGAAAAGTCTCCCCGGCTTTTTTCGTTTAACGTGGTTTACAACGATATAAGGCCGGGGGGACTCCTCCAGGCCTTTTTGCTTTTGGGAAAAAGGAGCGAGAAATGATCATCGTTATGAAGGCAGGCGCAGGCAAGAAAGACAGGGATGAAGTGGTAAAACGAATCAAGGAACTGGGCTACAAACCCCATATTATTCACGGAACCACTAGAGACGTGATCGGCGCCATCGGGGATGAGCGGGCAAAGCTGGTACTGCAATCCCTGGAGAATATGCACGGCGTCGAGAGTGTGGTGCCGATCCTGCAACCGTACAAGCTGGCATCCAGCGAGGTGAAACAGGAGCCAAGTCAGGTAAAGGTGGGTGACAGCGTTATTATTGGCGGCTCTCAGGTTGTGGTTATGGCCGGTCCCTGCTCGGTTGAAAGCGAAGAGCAGATCATTGAAAGCGCCAGGCTGGTGAAAGCGGCAGGGGCAACCATGCTGCGTGGCGGCGCCTTCAAACCCCGTACTTCTCCCTATTCATTCCAGGGGCTTGAAGAAGAGGGGCTGAAGCTGCTGGCCAAGGCCCGTGAGCTGACCGGCCTGCCGTTTGTGACTGAAGTCATCAACCCCGAAACCGTTGATCTGGTGGCAGATTATGCCGATATGCTGCAGATCGGCGCCCGTAACTCCCAGAACTTTGCCCTGCTTAAGAAGGTGGGCCAGTGCGGCAAGCCGATCCTGCTCAAGCGTGGCATGGCCATGAATATCCAGGAATTTCTGATGAGTGCCGAGTACATCATGAGTGAAGGAAATCAGGGTGTGGTATTGTGTGAGCGGGGGATCAGAACCTTTGAGACTGCCACCAGAAATACCCTGGATCTTTCCGCCATTCCGGTACTTAAACTGAAGACACACCTGCCGGTGGTGATTGACCCCTCCCACGGCACCGGCAACTACCATTATGTCGCCCCTATGTGCTATGCCGCAGTGGCAGCCGGGGCAGACGGGCTGATCGTGGAGGTACACCCCGATCCTGAGCGGGCCTCTAGCGATGGTCCGCAATCGTTAAAGCCAAAGAAGTTTGCGGCCATGATGGAAAAACTGAGGCTGTTTGCTGAGGCAGACGGAAGAACACTGTAGGGTCGGTATTTGCGTGCCCGTCCGCGTGGGGCGGGCACGCAAAAAAGTGGTGCATTAAAGAGGTGAATAATTACCCATGTGCATCGGGATCATCCGGGAACTGGGCTCCAAGCTGCCTGATGGCTTCAATGTTGTCCAGAAAGACTTCCATTAGTTCCGGGTCAAAGAAGGTTCCGGCGTCTTTATGCAAGGTTTCAAGTACCTCGTCCTGGTCCCAAGCCTCTTTATAACAGCGACGGTTTGACAAGGCGTCATAAACATCGGCAATAGCGACTATCCGCCCAAAGAGGGGGATCTCTTCCCCTCTTTTGCCACGGGCTGTGCCGTCTTCTTTTTCATAGCCCGGCAGTGGTTTCAGGGTGGCCAGGCTGATATGGCCGGGGTAGCCGTTGCCGTCCCAACGCTCATGATGATTCAGGGCAACAGCAGCAGCAGATTCGTCAAACTCTGAGTACAGGTCTGGAAACAGTCGGGCGCCATAGACCGTGTGCAGTTTCATGACATCATACTCTTCCGGGGTGAACTTGCCCGGCTTTTTCAGGATGTTGTCCGAGATAGCCACCTTGCCCACATCATGCAGCATGGCTGCCATCCGCAGGATATCGCGGGTCCGGTCTATTTCGTCCTGATCCAATCCCCTTTTTGCTGCCCAGCCTTCATAGAGTGCAACTGAGTAGGCCGCCACCCGATTGACGTGGGGTCCGGTCTCCTTGGGGTCGCGCAGCTCAGCCATCCGGTTCATCCGCAGGATGATTTCGCGGGTCATCTTGGCCCGTTCAATGGCGTTGGCAGCGGTAACGGCAAAGTAACTGATGCCGCTTTCGTCGTGTAGGTCAAAGGCGGTAATCGTGTTGTTTGATTCCTTGGCGTTGATCAGTTGCAGTACCCCGACGGTCTCACCCCGCATGCTGGTCAGTGGCAGTACCAGTTGCGAGATGGTGCGGTAGCCGGTCAGATCATCAAAGGAGTTGTTAAACGAGTATGGCAGATTAGGGTCAAGCTGGTAGACATCAGGGATGTTAAGCTGATTGCCGGTGGCTGCCACGTAGCCGGCGATGGAGGTGTTGTCCACTTTGATGATGATGTTGCTGTAAACCGATTTTCGGTGCGGAGCAAGTTGAGTGTTGATGGTATCGTTTTGTGAATAACGGGCTGCAAGCCAGTTACCGTCTTTGATGTAGATGGTACCGGCGTCGCAGTTGGTAAAACGTCGCGCTTCAGACAAAATCTTTTCCAGCAGGAAGTCGATATCCTTGATCTGGGAAATATCCAGTCCAAAATCAAGAAGTTGCTGTAATGTCTCATTTTGGTTTTTCATAGCGTCCTCCGCAGATCTGACTGTTGCCTAGCATTGTAACTGAACACGGGTGATTGGCAAGGTTCAATTCAGGATAAATTTTGATTGCTGCAGCGGTCAGGATGCACTACCATAGATCACTTTTTGGGGAGGTCTTCGCATATGTCCCGCCTTTTTTTTCTGTTTTTTCTAGTTATTACACTCGCTTTTACTTCTATCTGTACTGCTGAACAACGCAATGACCCCCGCGAACAGGCCTTGTCTGATACCCTTGATCTCTGGCGAGAGGGGCGTTTTGAGCAGCTGTACGACAGCCTTTCCCACAGAAGTGGCATGACCAGAGAACGATTTGTCCAGAACATGAAGGATGTAGAGATCAAGCCTGTTTGTTGTTTCAATAAACTGAATGCTTTTCGTCTGATCAGTGAAAAACGGACAACCGCCAAAGTCTTTGCCAGGCTGGGGATGGAAGGTGGTCCTGGCACTGATGCCAGCCAGAGCCGTGAGTTTACTCTGGACCATGAAGAAGGACGCTGGAAGATGCGAATGACCGACGTTAAGAATCTGGCTGGCGCTAAAAAGAAAAAATCCCACGTTTCCCGAGTAAAGAAACTGTCCCACTAAAATCCAAAGAATCGAGAATCTACCCATGTCTGATGCAACCACAGCGTTATTTGCTACCCCTTTAAATATTCAACACCGCGCCCTGGGCGCCTTGATGGCTCCCTTTGGCGGCTGGGATATGCCGATCCAGTATGAAGGGATTATTGCCGAGCATCGCTGGTGTCGCGAGCAGGCAGCCCTGTTTGATATCTGCCACATGGGAGAGTTTCAGTTCAAAGGTGATATCGTCGCAGCTGGACTTGAGGACCTGTTTACCTTTTCCATTACCGCCATTCCGGTTGGCCGCTCTAAATACGGGTTTCTGCTGAATGAACAGGGCGGGATCATTGATGACCTGATCGTGTTCCGTATGGCAGAAGATGAAGTCATGATTGTGGTTAATGCCGCAACCGCACCTAATGATTGCAAGGTGATTCAATCACGCCTGAAAGGGGGGCAGTTTACTGATATCACCGCTGCCACTGCCAAGCTTGATCTGCAGGGGCCAAAATCCCGCGAAGTACTGGTAGACCTGCTGGGTGGCTGGGTTGCAGAAATCCCCTATTTTAAATTTGTGCAGCAGACCGTACTGGGTGTGCCTGCCATTGTCAGCCGCACCGGCTACACTGGCGAGCTGGGCTATGAGATCTTCCTGCCTGCCGACAAGGTGGGCGAGCTGTGGGAGAAACTGCTGGCTGATGAGCGGGTCAAGCCTGCCGGTCTGGGCGCACGGGACGTGCTGCGGCTGGAGGTGGGGTACTCACTCTACGGCAGTGATATTGATGAGGCAACGACCCCGCTTGAGGCTGATCTGGCTGCCTTTGTCAAACTGGACAAGCAGTTTGTGGGCAAAGAGGCGCTGCTGAAACAACAGGAACAGCCTTTGAAGCGGGTTAAGGTGGCCTTTAAGGTAACTTCCCGTCGTACTCCTCGCCACGGATTTGGCATCTTTGATGGTGAAAAACAGATCGGCGAGGTAACCAGCGGCGTGTTTTCACCCATGCTGGGCTGCGGTATCGGTCTTGGCTATGTAGAGCCCGGCTATGCCCCGCTTGGCACCAGCCTGACCATCAAGCAGGATCGGGCAGCCATGGAGGCTGAAGTCTGCACGGTGCCGTTCTTCACTGAAGGATCTGTACGGGGGTAACTTCGTTTAAGCGAAAGGAGTCAAGTATGAAGCGTACCATTATTGCCGCACTGGGAGCCATGGTGCTGTTGCCGACAGGTGCATTTGCTGCTGACAGTATCCGCGAAGGGTATTGGGAGGTTACCTCGCAGACAGAGATGCCTGGCATGCCGATGAAGATTCCTGCCAATACCATCAAACATTGCTACACCAAAGAAGATGTCAAGGACCAGAAGAAGGTGATTGCCCGGGATAAGAACTGTACCATGACCGACTACAAGGTGGCTGGTAACAAGGTGACCTGGGCCATGAAATGTACCGGCCAAAGTGCTGGCACCTTTAACGGCGAAACCATCTTCAGTACAGATAGCTATAATTCGATTATGAAGATGAAGACCCAGGGCCACAATATGACGGTTAAGGTTAAGGGTAAGCGGATCGGTGAGTGCCCTAAAAAGTAACTGAATCAATTGCAGTTGAAATTAATCTATTCCATTGGAGGTTGCACAGATGTCTGAGATTTATTTTACCAAAGAGCATGAATGGGTCAAAGTGAGTGGTACCAGCGCAGTCTGCGGCATCAGTGATCATGCTGCCCATGAACTGGGTGATATCACTTTTGTGGAGCTGCCCGCAGTCGGCAAGCAGGTCAAGCAGTTTGAGGTGCTGGCTGCCATTGAGTCAGTCAAAGCTGCCAGTGATATCTATGCCCCGGTCTCCGGCAAGGTGGTTAAGGTAAACAGCGAGCTGGAAGATGCACCTGAAAAGGTGAACGAGTCTGCAGAAGAGGCGGCTTGGATGGTGGAGCTTGAGCTGGCTGATGCCGGTGAGCTGGCTGCGCTGATGACCAAGGTGCAGTATGACGAATACCTGAAGAGCCTGTAGGGAGATTTTATGAACACCAGTCACTATTGCCCCCATACTCCTGAAGAGATTCAGGAGATGCTGGCTGCTATCGGCGTATCCAGTGTCGAGGAGCTATTTGCCCCGATTCCGGCTGAGCTGCGTTGCAGCACCTTTAACCTGCCTGCCGGTATGTCTGAGTTTGAAACCTTTGCCAAGTTGCAGGCGGTTGCTGCTGATAACAGTCAGAACCTGTCGCTGTTCATCGGCGGCGGATTTTATGACCACATCATCCCGGCAGCGGTGGACCATCTCTCTGGCCGGGCTGAGTTCTACACCGCCTACACCCCCTATCAGCCGGAATGTTCCCAGGGGACGCTGCAGGCGCTGTTTGAATACCAGACCGCCATCTGTCGCCTGACCGGGCTGGATGTCAGCAACGCTTCACTGTATGACGGCGCCACCGGTCTGGCAGAGGCCGCCCTGATGGCCATGCGTGCCACCAACCGCACCAAGGTGATCGTGGATGGTTGTGTTTCTCCCATTGCGCGGCAGGTGCTGGCAACCTACCTCTCCAATCAGGATGCAGAGTTGGTGGAATTGCCACCGCTGGATGGCCTGTTAAACCGGGCGGAACTGGCAAAGCAGCTTGATGCCAATACCGCTGCAGTGCTGGTACAGTACCCCAACGTCTTTGGTTGTGTGGAGGATTTTTCCGGGCTGGCTGATCAGGCCCACGCTGCTGGGGCGCTGCTGGTAACAGCGGTCTATCCGGTTGCCCTGGGGATCTTGAAGACACCGGGTGAGCTGGGGGCTGATATTGCGGTGGGGGATGGCCAGTCTCTGGGTAACCCACTCTCCTTTGGTGGCCCTTCCTTTGGTTTTATTGCGGCCAAGAAGGCCCATATCCGTAACATGCCGGGCCGGATTGTGGGTGAAACCGTTGACAAAAACGGCAAGCGCGGTTTTGTGCTGACCCTGCAGGCCCGTGAACAGCATATCAAGCGCCACAAAGCCACCTCAAACATCTGCAGCAACCAGTCGCTCTGTGCACTGCGCGGCCTGATCTTCCTCGGAGCCATCGGCAAACAGGGGCTGGCTGATCTGGCCCGCTTGAACTACGATAAAGCAGAATATGCCAAGTCCTGCCTGTCAACACTGCCCGGTGTCACTGTGCTGCAAACGGCACCGACCTTTAACGAGTTCACGGTCAGCCTGCCAAAACCGGCGGATCAGGTGGTTGAGGCGCTACTGAAGAAGGGGATTGCTGCCGGTCTGCCACTGGGACGGTTCTATGCCGGATCAGAAAATATGCTGGTGGTGACCGTGACTGAAAAGCGTAGCAAGAAAGAGATTGATCTGCTGGTGAAGGAGCTGGAGGTGGTGCTATGCAACTGATCTATGAAAAATCAGTCAATGGTCGTCGTGGTGTGATGCTACCGGCCTCTGATGTTCCTGCGGCGGTGGCATTGCCGCAAAACCTGCTGCGCTCTGAATCAGCAGGACTGCCGGAGCTGTCTGAGCTTGATCTGGTGCGTCACTTCACCAACCTTTCCCGTCGCAACTTCTCTGTGGACACCAACTTCTATCCCCTGGGTTCCTGTACCATGAAGTACAACGCCAAGGTGCTGGAAAACGCTGCCAACCTGTTTGCGCCGCTGCATCCGATGACTGCGCTGCTGCCGGGTGGCGAGGAGCTTTGTCAGGGCAGCCTGGGGATGCTGTATGATCTGGGCCAGATGTTGGTCGATATTACCGGCATGGATGAAGTCACCACCCAACCGCTGGCAGGTGCCCATGGTGAGATGACCGGCATGCTGCTGGTGGCCGCCTATCACAAGGCCAAAGGTAACAAGAAAAAGTACGTGGTGGTGCCGGATTCATCCCATGGTACTAACCCGGCCTCGGCAGCCATGGTGGGCTATGAGATCATCACCATCCCAACCGCCCCTTACGGTGATATGGACCTGGAGCTGTTCAAGCAGGCCATGAACGGTGAAGTGGCAGCGGTGATGATGACCTGTCCCAACACCCTGGGGTTGTTTAACCCCTACATCAAGGAGATCGCTGATATTGCCCATAGCCACGACGCCCTGATGTACTACGACGGTGCCAACCTGAACGCCATTATGGGCAAGGTGCGCCCCGGTGATGTGGGCTTTGATGTGGTGCACGTCAACCTGCACAAGACCTTTGGTACCCCCCACGGTGGCGGCGGTCCCGGTTCCGGTCCGGTTGGGGTCAAGAAGAGCCTGATTCCGTTCCTGCCGATGCCCCGCATTATCCATGATGAGGTCAGCGGCAAGCTGGAGATTCAGACCGACAATCCTTTGAGTATTGGCCGTACCGCCAACTTCTTTGGTAACTTCGGGGTCATGGTCAAGGCTTACACCTACATGATCATGCTGGGCCGTGAAGGGCTGATACAGGTCTCTGAGCAAGCCGTGCTGAATGCCAACTACATCAAGGAAAAGCTGAAGGGGTATTTTGATCTGCCTTACAGCCAGACCTGTATGCATGAGGTGGTCTTCTCCGCCTCCAAGCAGTTGGCCCAGGGTGTCCATGCCATTGATATTGCCAAGTTCCTGATCGACAAGGGGTATCATCCACCCACGGTCTACTTCCCGATGATCGTGAAAGAGGCTATCATGATTGAGCCGACTGAGACGGAAAGCAAGGCTACCATGGATGCCTTTATTGAGGTGATGATTGAGGCCGCTCAACAGGCTGAGTCAGATCCTGATTCCTTTGCAGCCATGCCGGTTACCATGCCGGTTACCCGGCTGGATGAAACCAGGGCGGCCCGTAGCCAGACGGTCTGCTGTCTGGGGTAGTACGGTTTTTGTGATGATATCAATAAACCTGGTAAAATCAGCTCACCGCAGAGTACACGGAGGAACGCAGAGGAAAGTCAAAAAGATACACAGAAAACTGGGGTTGTCCTTTGGGGTTGTTAGGCTGATTCTGAAAACTCCTGCTTTTCCTCTGTGAACCTCTGAGCCCTCTGTGGTAAATGCCGTTTTTGTATAAAAAGGCCGATCGGAATTGTTTCCGGTCGGCCTTTTCTAAGTAACAGCTACGGTCTGGTTGCAATAAAGATCGCCCGCAGCGGTGCCGGATGCCCTTCAATCGTCTTTGTCCCATCAGCCGGATCAAGATAATCTGTCAACGATTCAAAGCGCATCCAGTCTGTAGCATGTTGTTCATCGTGGCTGGTATGGCAGACATTGACACAGGCTATCTCCCTGAATCCGCAACGTTGCAACCACAATAGCATCGCCGGAATCGATGGCAGGAACCAGACATTCCGCATCTTGGCATATCGCTCTTGTGGCATGAAGATCGTATGCTGATCCCCTTCAACAATCAGCGTCTCCAGAATTAACTGACCTCCCGGGCGCAGGCAGCCCTTCAACTCGAAAAGATGATCAAGGGGTGAGCGACGATGGTACAGCACCCCCATGGAAAAGACACTGTCAAAGCAGGTCATGTTGGCAGGCAGATCTTCAACGCCGATTGGAATGACCTGGTGCTGTGGATCCCGCAGGTACCGCTGCATGACCTGAAACTGCATCACTGAAACTAGAAACGGTTCAATGCCAAGTACAAAATCGGCACCGGCACCACGCATCCGCCAGCCGTGATACCCATTGCCGCAGCCCACATCCAAGACCTTGCGTCCGGCCAGGGGCTGGATGTGGGGCAGTAGACGATCCCACTTCCAGTCAGAGCGCCATTCCGTATCAATCTCAACCCCGAAAATAGAGTAGGGACCTTTTCGCCAGGGGTGAAACGCTTGGAGCGTTGCGATCAGCTCCTCGCGGCTGATCTGGCCAAGATCATTGCTGGAACCGATGCTGACGCTGTCCTGCAGATCAATGTGGGATGGCCGCAACTCCGGCAACGCTTCCAGCGCATTGAGCCATTCCGGCATATCGCCGTAACGTTCAAGGAGCCGTTCTTTGGATAGGTCGATCAGAAGCTGTTCCGCCCAACGCTCCTGTCCCATGGCGGCAAGCTGAGGATAGAGTGCATCGTAGTAGTTCATTTAATGGCGACCAGAGAAACAAAATTGAAGCACTGAAACCAGAGTTCAGAACAGGAAAATCCGGCCGCTTTAAGCCGTTTGTGATGAACAGCTACGGTCTCGGGAATCATCACGTTCTCCAGCGCAGACCGCTTCTGGCTGATCTCCAGATCACTGTAGCCGTTGGCACGTTTAAAATCATGATGCAGCTCAACATGTAGTTGTTGTCGTTGCGGCTCGCTGAATGCAATCTTTTCCGAGAGGATCAGAATGCCGCCCGGCTTGAGCCCGGCATAGATCCGCTGCATCAGCGCCAGCCGCTCTGGTGGGGGGATGAACTGCAGGGTGAAGTTAAGCACCACAACCGAGGCGTTCTCAATCGTTACCTCCTGAATGTCGTTGCAGATCATCGTCACAGGAATGGATGAGGCAGTATCAAGGGCCAACAGCTCCCGTGCGCGTTCAATCATCGCCGGAGAGCTGTCCACCGCAATAATGTCGCAGTCCGGCTTGGTGATCCGCTGGCGCATGGCCAGACTGGCCGCCCCGAGAGAACAGCCGAGATCATAGCAATGGCTGCCTGCCTGGGCGTATCTGGCGGCAAGGATGCCGATATTGGTAATAATCATACCGTAGCCCGGCACTGAGCGTTGTATCATGTCGGGAAATACGGCAACAACCCGTTCATCAAATGTGAAGTCGATTATTTCCTGGAGGGCGCCCGCATAGAGGGCATCGGTCTTTTTTGTCACAGTCGTATCGTCCTGATTGGGCTGATTGGTTGGTGTTTTTGCCAGTTGTGCCGATGGTTTGGGCATCGTGGGATCGGCGTTTGTTTGAAAAACAACGGAAAAAGTGAGTCACTACCTCGTTCCAAACTCTTACAGTGATTGCGGTAAATCCAGCCACAATTCACGCATACTTTTGTACCTTTTCAGCCTGTTAACAACACTGGTCACCGGTGCTGCAAAAATCGCTTCGTAGATAAATTCATCGGCCAAAGGGTCCATGGTAAAGGCAAGTTGCTCTTTTTTAGTGCTGAATTGAGCGTTGATTCCGTTTATGTTTCCCCGTGCATCAACCCTAATCCATCTAGTGATGCTTGCGAGGTAGATAGCATTAAAGCCGTGTAAAACCATATCATTAACCATAGGTGGATCCAACCGTAACACCTGGTAGCAGAAACCAGCCGGGATATTGACCGCACGCAGCAAGGCGGCCAGAAGATGACTTTTGGCAAAACAGATCCCGGTACCGTGATGGAGTACTTCACTGGCCGTGCAGGTCACAATGTCGAGGCCGGCATCATCGGTATGTGGAATGCTGTCTCTCACCCATTCGTACAAGCAGCGGGCTTTCGAGACTTCATCTGACAATGACCGTGTAAGTTCCAGAGCCTTCTGTTGGATATCCGGATTATGCCAGTCAACAATTGTGTCGGAAACCAAATATTCTTTTAAGTCATCCGATTCAGGATACATACTGTCCTCGTTTGATACTTGTATTTATGAGGTCAACGGTGATGAGGCTGACCCGCCCTCGGCGGGTCTTGCCGATGGTTGGGCATCGGCTATTGACAATATGCATCCGTGAGGCTACAGTATGGCCATGATAGAAATTCGCAAAACAGAACATTTTGCCAACTGGCTCGACAACCTGCGTGATATCCAAGCTAAGGCTCGTGTCCTTGTCAGGATTGAGCGTCTTGCATCGGGAAACGCGGGGGACGTTAAGCCTGTTGGTGAAGGCGTTTCGGAGATGCGAATTAACTACGGCCCCGGATATCGTGTTTATTTCATTCAGCGGGGCAGCGAATTGATTATCCTGCTGGCTGGTGGTGACAAGAGCAGCCAGCCACGGGATATCAAGTCAGCAATCCGGCTTGCACAGAATCTTTAGGAGTTAAAAATGCCAAAAACAGCTACAAGTCGCTATGATGTTGCGGAACACCTCCGTACTCCGGAAGAAATGGCAGCCTATCTTGAAGCTTCCCTTGAAGAGGCCAATGGCGATGCTGCTTTTATTGCCAAGGCGCTTGGTGATATTGCCCGTGCCAAGGGCATGTCACAGGTGGCTCGTGACGCCGGTCTTTCTCGTGAAAGTCTCTACAAGGCGCTTTCAGGGGAGCGAGTCCCGGGTTTTGATACAATTATCAAAATTGTTTCAGCGCTTGGACTCAAACTTCATGCAGAGGCCGCCCATTAGTTTTCTCTTTTTTATCGCCTTCAGCGTCTTCTGATTCAAGAGGGGGCTCCTCGTTTAGAAGTTCGCTCAATTTTTGTGGATCCATCCGCTTGATTAGCTTTTCGATTTTCTGTTATATTGCCGGTCGTTTGACTCTACGCCCCGTTGCGCTTTTCTGCCATACTCCTTCACGAACTGACCGATGTTACTTTTCAGCCTCTTTTTCTTCTTTTTTCCTGGCATATTTTCTCACCCAACGGGCCAGCAGTTGACCCGGCGGGCGGGCCTTTTCCGCCCGAACGGTGTCAAACTGCTGGGTTATGTAGTCGGGCCTGCTGTCTCGGTGCTCCCTGTCGGATATGGTGGAGCCGGGAAAGCAATGCGCCCTACACCCGTTAAAATTGCATGACGGCACTTCTGTGCGTACTCATCATCCGGTTGGGTAATGAGGTACTGTATTGGCAAGAAAAGGTCAGGAGTGAATACTAAAGCTGTAGATGATGTAGCAGCAGTGGTATGGCATTTTTCTGTGAATGGATCGCTTCGTTCCTCAAGTGGCTGAAGGCGATATGCATTTCCGAAGAGAACGGGTTTTGCCGGAGCATTTACTTCATCTCGCTGTAAATCTTCGTGTATATTCATGGCAAGTTGCCGTAGTTTCTCTATGCTTATATTTTTGTTGTCCTTGCCCTCCGCTTCTCCAATTAGCCTTCCCTCGGCTGATTCAAAAACAACATCGAACTCAGATGATGAGTCTTTGAAGGGCTCAGCTTTAAAATTAAGAAGGCGCAACGCTTGTATTATTGCATTCTCAAGCGGTTTACCCTTTTCGAATAGTAGAGCCCGAAAATTTCCTGCTGATTTGAGTTCATCAAGTACGGCCTCTTTTCGTTTTTGAGCTATCTCAACTTCCTGTTCCGCCGCTAGAAGTTGTTGTCGTAGAGAGACTTCTGGCCCTAATGCGAACTTTTCTTGCGAAGCCCAAACAGGTTCAGGTGTTATTTCGCCTGAACTCCTTAGCGACTTGTCTAGTGCTACGACTGCTGCTATGAACCGGCCAGCAAACTTGGCCGCCGCCGGAATCCAAGTTTGTTTGTTTGCCTTTTCTTTTGTGAATGATTCTGGGTAAAAATCCATGTCTGGCAGAAGGAGTAGGGTTCCAGCAGAAGCCTTACTTCGATAAATCGCTCCAACTGGCTTGTCACCGGTACGCGTTACGAGGCAAGCAGGAACCTTCGGATCTGTCTCTTATACACATCTCCGAGTCCACGAGACTCCTG
>NZ_JAOTRZ010000043.1 GCF_030247655.1 Trichlorobacter sp.
ACCTTGGACCTTAATGGACAAGGCGCTCCTGGACGAGGTTGCCAAGCATCACAGCCTTTCAGATCAGGTCTTGCAAAACATTGGCGATAAAAATCGCTTTCTGGATGATTTTCTCTCCACCTTTTCCAACCGCTGGAAAAGCGATAAGGATTACTACCGGCTGCTGTCACGGCAGATTATCGCACTGGCAGAACAGGGCAACGTGATTCTGGTGGGTCGGGGCGCACCAATTGTTACCCGCACCATGAAAAACTGCTTTCATTTCAGGATATATGCATCAGAACCGTTTAAAGTTGCTTCCATCGCCAAACGTCTTGGGCTTGACAGCGGTGAAGCCCGAACACTGGTGGAGCGTCGCCAGAAAGAGCGGGATCGCTTTATCCGTGATTTTCTGGATCGCGATCCCTATGACTTGAGTGTCTACAATCTGGCATTTAATAATGACCGTAATGACGCTGCAAAGATGGCCCTGACGATTATGGAGTATCTGTTGCAGCCGTAGGAATATCTGTCTGCTCTGGACAAGTAAAAGAGGCCGGTTCTACCGGCCTCTTTTACTTGTCGGTTTCCGTACCACCGGTTTTCATGCTATACACTGCTTAAAATTGTATCAGTGCCATTCTGATTCCAGTTCAAGGATGATATCAAGGCGGCGAGGAATTCGGCGACGCAGGCGTACACGCAGTACGTTGAGGAGCCGATGACGCGCCAACGAAGAGAGCGCCTTGAAATGGGATCAGAATTAGTTGGAGGAGAATGTGAAGAAGTTCCTGCTGGGTAGTGGCATTATCATCATACTGTATCTGGGCTATGTGGTTATCTCATTGGCCCTGCTGCCGCCGGTCAGCAGCCTTGCCGATAAAAAACTGAACCTGAGTATTGATGTACGCGACTGGCAGGGCAACGAGCACCCCTTTCTGCTGGGGCCGAAAAACCGGCGCTGGACCCCGTCCAACCGGATACCACCCGAAATGAAGTGGGCCGTGATCCTGGCTGAAGACAGTAATTTTTATAAACACGAGGGGATTGACGTCAAGGCGATCAGAGAGGCGATCAAATACGATCTGGAAAAAAAGAGCTTGGCCCGTGGTGCCTCGACCATCACTCAGCAGGTAGCTAAAAACGTATTTCTATCCCGAGAAAAGACCATTACCCGCAAGCTGAAAGAGGTCTACCTGGCCTGGCGGATGGAGCAGGAGCTGACCAAAGGACGTATCCTCGAATTATATCTAAATGTGGTTGAACTGGGACCGATGGTCTACGGTATCGGCCACGGATCACAATACTATTTCGGCAAACCGGCTTCAGCCATGACCCCCCGTGAATGCGCCTTTCTGGCAGCCATGCTGCCCGGCCCACGCGTGGCCTACAACCCCTACCGCAACCTGGGCAAAGTCCTGAGTCGCTCCAACATGATCCTGCGCAAACTGCGCAGCAAAGGGGTGATCAGCTCCGATGAGCTGCAGGCAGCACTGGGTACAGCCCCCAACATTGCCGGCCTGCAACGGAAGGTGGATACCGAAATCCAGCAGGAAGCGATCATGAAGCCAATTTCGTCGGTCACCGTACCTGCTACACCACAGGAACCCTCTGCTCCTGAACCTGCCGCCCCAAAACCGGAACCAGCCCCCCAAGAGCAGCCTGCAGCCCCTGCAGTTGAAGGAAAGCCCTGACCATGTCAGCCCGTCGTCATCAGGAACGGTTTCCGCGCCTGATACGGCACCTGCGCCACCATGGCACTGCCTTGCTGCCGCTGCCGGTTGGAGCAGGACAGGTAACACTATTACCGGACGGCCCTCACTTCTTTGAAGCGCTGTTTAATGACCTCAAGAACGCTAAACGCCTCATCTGTCTTGAGTATTACCGTATCAGGGCCGACGTAACCGGACAGCGCTTTGCCGATCTGCTGATTGAAGCTGCCGCGCGCGGGGTCAAGGTCTTTCTGCTCTATGATGCCATCGGCTGCCATGTCACACCGGATAGCTACTTTGAACGACTGCAGACCGCAGGGGTCTCCTGCCTGGCGTTCAACCCCCTTTCCCTCAGCCGTATCCACTGGTTTGATCGTCGCAATCATCGCAAGCTGGCACTGATTGATAACCGGGTGGCCTATCTAGGCGGCCTGAATATCAGTGACGCCTATGCCGGTTTGACTGATGAACAGCTCCGGTTCCGTGATGTTGGCTTCAGTCTTGGTGGCGCTGCCCTGGCAGCCCTGCAGGAACTGTTTACCGACACCTGGGCGATGGAACGCGGCAAACGGCCCACATTGCCTGTGCCTGCTATTTTAAACAACACACCGGATGATACCGAAGTAACCCTGATCAATGGCGGTCCTCACCAGCGTCGCTCAGCCATCCGCACCGCCTTTCGGGTTGCCATGGCCTCATCCTCAGATGAACTTCTGATTGCCAACCCGTATTTCATTCCTGGTCCACGGATACTGCGTTCCCTGCTGCGGGCCGCCCGGCGCGGGGTCCAGGTCAGACTGCTGCTGCCTGCCCGCAATGACGTGCCGGTGGTGCGGGTACTCAGTCGCAGCTACTACGAAGTATTGCTCAAGGCTGGCATTGAGATCTACGAACTGGAACGGGAACTGCTGCATGCCAAACTGATGCTCATCGACGGAGAGCAGACCGTGATCGGCTCCGCCAATCTAGACCAGCGTAGCTTTCACCGTAACTTTGAGATCAACGTTATTGTACGCAGTCAGCCCTTTGGTGCCCAGGTTCGCGACCTGTTTGAACAGGATTTTGCCGGTTCCCGGCGTATCACCCTTGACGGCCATTCCCGCCGTGGACTAGGGGTACGCCTGCTTGAACTGCTCCTCAGGCCGATCAGCTGGTTTCTCTGATAGCATGCTCGTTGACACCCACTGCCACCTTGATCTGCCTCCACTGGTTGAACAACTTGATGAACTGCTGGCTGAGGCCCGCGCTGCAGGAGTCACCAAATGGATTGTACCCTCCGTACATCCTGACGGCTGGCAGCGGATATCTGAACTGGCTATCCAGCATCCTGCCCTTCGGCCAGCATACGGCATTCATCCTCTCTACGCAGCTACCGCCACTGCTGAGCAGTTGCAGCAGCTAAGGGTCCTGACGCCAACAGGGGTTGCCATTGGGGAGATAGGCCTGGATGCAACCTATGGCAACCTTGACAAACAGGAAGCGCTGTTTCGTGAGCAGTTGAGAATTGCGCGCTATCACCAACTTCCGGTACTGATCCACTGCCGCAGGGCGATTGGGCGAACCTTGGCAATCCTGAGGGAAGAACGGGCCGATCAGATTGGTGGCATCATGCATGCCTTTTCCGGTTCGCTGGAATCAGCCCTTGAATGTATCAAGCTCGGCTTTGTCATCTCTCTCAGCGCGACCCTGACTCGAAGTAATGCTGTACGCCCGGTTTTGCTTGCAGGTCAGCTACCGCTTAATCAGCTGGTACTTGAAACCGATGCACCTGACCTACCACCCGCTGGTCATCAGGGATGTTTTAACCGACCGTCCTGGTTACTTGCCACAGCCCACAAATTGTCAGCAATTAAAGGAATGACCCTCACGGAAATAACCAAACAGACCACCGCTACAGCACAACGGGTAATTCCCAAACTCTGAAACGGGTCTTGTTCATCGCATCGCTGCGTGCTAAAGTGCCGAAAAGGAGATCTGCCATGAAACAGTTTCTACCTGCCATCTTGTTGCTGATTCTGGCCCTGCCTGGCTGTAGTATGTTTACCGCCTGGAAGAGCATACCTCCACCGGGCGGCTGCGACCAGTGCCACTCAACAGAACTGTCTGCCAACTGGAGAGTAGCCTATCAGGCCGCAACGGTAGCTGATGAGCGCGGCCAGCTGGCCTTCCAGACCCCTCAGCAAAATACCCCGATCAGAAAAAATCAGCCATCTTCTGCTTTGGAGCTGCGCAAGTCTGAAGATTCGCGCTGTTTTGATTGCCACAACGCGCCGACACCAGCACACAAAGAGCGTAAAGGCAAGTTCCACCATGGGCAATAAAAAAAATATTGACTTTATTTTAGCACTGAGTATAGTTTCCCTTTGTTGCTTACACTGCCCTGTTGTAACAGGGTTAAATAACCCAAGAGGTGAAATCACATGAAAAAAATGCTCTCCCTGTCCCTGGTACTGGCTCTGGCCCTCGGCGTTGCCGCTGGCTGCAAGAAGAAAGAAGAAGCTGCTGCTCCTGCTGCTCCTGCTGCAGAAGCTCCTAAGGCTCCCGAAGCACAGAAGCCTATGTCTTCCGTAAAAGCTCCTGAAGCTGCTGCTCCTGCTGCTGCACCTGCTGCTGCACCTGCAAAAGAAGAGAAGAAGCACTAATTCTCAGCTTTTTGATCATAAAAGCCTGTCAGGTTACCCTGACAGGCTTTTTTTATTTCAGGAGTATGCCTTATGCATGAAATGGCACTTACTCAGGGGATTGTTGATATCTGCCTGCAGCATGCCAGTGGCCAACGGATCACAGCTGTTGTTGTGGAGATTGGCGCCCTGTCCGGTGTCGTACCGGAAGCGGTTGAGTTTTGCTTCTCTGCCTGCAGCAGTGATACGCTGGCAGAATCAGCCCGGCTTGAAATTCGCAGGATTGAGGCGCAGGGGCGCTGCCTTGACTGTTCCATCGTACAGCCGGTTGAACGCCTTTATGATCCCTGCCGACAATGCGGCAGCTACGCCCTGGAGATACTTAACGGGGAAGAGATGCGGGTGGTGGAAATAGAAGTGGATGATTAAAAAGGGCTGACCCGTTACCGGATCAGCCCTTCCTGCTTCAAGAACCTGTAAAACTACTTATTCGTTCCAGCCTTCAGGATGCACCTCACCAATCTGCTCCCAATGCTCTGGCGAACGCCAGAGTGAGGAGAGAATCAGCTCACGCATATGCAGGAACTCCTTCGGCAGCCGGTCATACATCTTGATAAACAGCTCATCATGGGAGACAAGCTCATTCTGCCAGACATCACGATCAACGGACATCAGATCATTGAACTTCTCGCGGGACATATCAACACCTTCCCACTCCATATCCTCGTAGCGTGGCATCCAGCCAAGTGGTGATTCAACAGCACCGGTCTTGCCCTGTACCCGTTCAACAATCCACTTCAGCACCCGCATATTGTCGCCATAGCCTGGCCAGATAAACTTGCCATCGGCATCCTTGCGGAACCAGTTAACACTGAAGATCCGTGGCGGACGAGCAATGCTGCGTCCAAACTGAAGCCAGTGAGCAAAATAATCAGCCATGTGGTAACCGCAGAACGGCAGCATGGCAAAAGGGTCACGACGGACATTACCGGTAGCGCCAACTGCAGCGGCAGTAGTCTCAGAGCCAAGGGTTGAGGCCAGATAGACACCAAAGTTCCAGTTAAAGGCCTGATAGACCAGCGGGACGGTGTCTTTACGGCGACCACCAAAGATAAAGGCGCTCATCGGCACACCTTTGGGATTCTCCCACTCTGGATCAATGCAGGGACACTGGGAAGCCGGAGCGGTAAAACGGGCATTAGGGTGAGCAGCAGGACGGCCACAGCCTGGCGTCCAGGGGTTACCCTGCCAGTCAGTCAGCTTTGCCGGTGGCTCATCGGTCATCCCTTCCCACCAGACATCGCCATCTTCAGTCAATGCTACGTTGGTAAAGATCGAGTTCGTCTCGCAGGAGATCATTGCGTTGGGGTTGGTTTTGTAGTTGGTTCCCGGAGCAACACCAAAATAACCGAACTCAGGGTTGATGGCATAGACCTGCCCATCAGTTCCAGGCTTGATCCAGGCGATATCGTCACCAATGGTGGTTACCTTCCAGCCCTTGTCCTGGAACGGCTTGGGTGGAATCAGCATGGCAAAGTTAGTCTTGCCGCAGGCACTGGGAAAGGCAGCGCCCACATAGGATTTTTCACCGGTGGGAGACTCAACACCCAGAATCAGCATATGCTCAGCCAACCAGCCTTCGTCCTTGCCCTGCTTGGAGGCGATCCGCAGGGCAAGACACTTCTTGCCCAGCAGGGCGTTGCCGCCGTAGCCTGAGCCAAAAGACCAGATCGCACGCTCTTCAGGGAAGTGGACGATGTATTTTTCCTTGTTGCAGGGCCAGGATACATCCTTCTGACCTGACTCAAGCGGCATGCCAACTGAATGCAGACACGGCACAAACTCACCGTCTCCAAGCACATCCAGTACCTGCTTACCCATACGGGTCATGATCTTCATATTGACAACAACGTAGGGAGAATCGGTAATCTCAATACCGATCTTGGCAATAGTTGACCCTAAAGGCCCCATACTGAACGGGATCACGTACATGGTACGCCCCTTCATACAGCCCTTGAACAGGCCTTTCAGGGTTTCCTTCATCTGCTTGGGCTCAACCCAGTTGTTGGTGGGGCCAGCATCCTGCTTAGAACGTGAGCAAATGAAGGTGCGATCTTCTACCCGGGCTACATCAATTGGGTCTGAGAATGCCAGATAACTGTTGGGGCGCTTCTCTGGATTCAGCTTACGGAAAGTGCCGTTCAGAACCATCTGGCCGCAAAGCCGGTCATATTCTTCCTGTGAACCATCGCACCAGTGGATTTCGGCCGGCTCACACATTGCCGCTACTTCATACACCCACGCCTTAAGCTGCTCGTTCTTCACCTCATAACTCATGTTTGCTGCCTCCCCTTCAAGAAATTGAAATGGACTTGTGTCATAGGCACAATATTTAGTTTTACTTATGTAACATAAGAGAGGCTAAAACAAAAGGGGCTAACAAAAGTTTAAAGGATTTTTAGAGATCGAAGGAATAGCCAACCTGTGCGGATTGAAAGGCAGTCGGGAATTCCTGTTTCAGACGTGTGGCAGCAGCAAAACCGGTACAGTGGCTAACGGCTAACCTCCTAATCTGCCACTGTTTCATCACGGCAATAGTCTGGTCAAGCTGTTGAGCAGTACAAAACCCAAGGTGGGTACCACCGATCACGGCCTGAATATCACGACGGCCGGTCTTGTCTGCGATATGGTTGAGGGTATTGATCAGCCCCGCATGACAGCAGCCCAGCAGCACAACCAGTCCCTTGTCGGTGGTAATCACCAGTGACTGGTCATCGTCAAACGGATCGCGGCTGCAACCACAGGTATCAAGGTATAGGCCGTTATCGCCGGTTTCAAAATCGGTGGTTCTGGGTACCTGCCCGGTCATACAGATGGTGGGCAGGATCTCACGGAATTGATCCGAGAGATCAAATTGTGCCCCCTGTCCCTCAAGATACTCTTGGGGATAGGGCATGCCCAAGGAAAGGGATTCGCCAGTGTCTTTATGGCGGTAACGGGGGGTAAAGATGGCCGGATGGCCAAAGACCTGCTTGGGGCCACAGGTACGCAAGAGCGGTAGCAGACCACCGGAGTGGTCGTAATGACCATGGGACAACGCCACCTGTTGCAGCCCGTGCAGGTTCTTGTTCATCCGCTGGGCATTGTGCAGCAGGGTAAAGCCCTGACCGGTGTCCCACAGCAGCGAACCGCCATTCCACTCGATCAGGGCGCTGAAGCCATGTTCACCCAGAGTTCCAGAGATCGGACCAACAGAGTTCTCACAGAGAATGGTGATGCGATACGTCATCGGCTGGCCCCTCCAGAATTGGCGTTACTTGCAGCAGGCATCCTTGGGAAATTTGGGCACACCCATCTTCTCAAGGATGTTAAACAGTGGACAAAACTGGGTAAAGCCGGACTGAAACAGGTTCAAACCGACAAACCCGGTAAACCAGAGCCAGTTTTGGTGGTGAAAATGGGCCAGTAACAGCGAAATAACAATAAAAGCCCCGGCTACGATTCTGACAATACGCTCAATATACATCTCATTCTCCTCTATACGTTCTGTTCAGCAGCTTCAGGCTGTCCGACATGACGGCGTTCCTTCCATCCCTCCACCAGATAGTACAAAATTGGAATAGTGACACGGGAAAGTGTGGTGGAGGCGATCTCGCCGCACATCATGGCGATGGCCAAGCCCTGAAAGATCGGATCAAAGACTATCACAAAACTACCCACCACCACCGCAGCAGCGGTCAATAGCATGGGGCGAAAACGGACCGCACCGGCTTCAATAATCGCCTCATCCAGCTTCATCCCCTCCTTCCGCTTCATTTCAGCAAAATCAATCAGGATGATCGAGTTCCGCACAATGATCCCGGCTAGGGCGATAAAACCGATCATGGAGGTGGCAGTAAAGAAGGCCCCAAACATGGCATGGCCCGGCAGGATGCCGATCAGGGTCAACGGAATCGGCGCCATGATCACTATCGGGGTGGTAAAATCCTTAAACCAGGCCACCACCAGAATATAGATCAGCACCATTACCGCAGCAAAGGCGATCCCCAGATCACGGAAGACCTCATAGGTAATATGCCACTCGCCATCCCACTTCATCCCCATCTTCTCTTCTGACCAGGGCTGACGGGAGGCCAGAATCTCGATCTTTGAACCGTCCGGTGTGGGTAGTGCCGCGATCTGTTTCTGCATCTTGAGGATGGCATAGACCGGTGCCTCAATGGCCCCGGCAACATCACCGATTACATAGACCACATTCTTAAGGTTTTTACGATAGAGGGTCTTTTCCTCACTACCCTGGCTCGGCTTAACCAGCTGTGAAAGCGGTACACTGCCTTTGGGACCGGGCAGATAGATAGAGGAAAGGGCCGCCAGAGAACTGCGCTGCGATTCAGGCAGACGCAGATTGATGGCTACCGGCTCTTTTTCCTTGGGCAGATGCAGAATCCCCACATCCATACCAGCCAGGGCAAGCCTCAATGCCTTGGCAACCTCATCCACCGATATACCTGACAGGGCCGCCTTTTCACGATCCACCGTCAGGGTCAGCTTGGGCTGATCAGACTCACGGTACCAATCCACATCCACGACACCGCTGGTCTTGGCAAATATCCCTTTGATCTTCTCTGCAACAGATGCCCGGGCAGCGTCATTGGGACCATAGACCTCTGCAACCAGGGTCGAAAGCACCGGTGGTCCAGGTGGTATCTCAGCCACCTTGACCCGTGCGCCATACCGCTCTGCCACGGCAGTCAGGAGCGGCCTGATCTTTTTGGCAATATCATGGGATTGAGCCTTACGCTCGGTCTTATGTTGCAGATTAACCTGAATATCGGCCAGGTTCGAGCCTTTACGCAGAAAATAATGCCTGACCAGACCATTAAAGTTAAAAGGAGCACTGGTGCCGACATAGCTCTGAAAGTCAGTCACTTCCGGCACAGAGCGCAGGGTATCCCCCATCTCGCGGGTCATCCGGGCGGTCTGTTCCAGCGGTGTACCCTCAGGGGCATCAATGATCACCTGCAGCTCATTTTTATTATCAAACGGCAGCATCTTGACCGTGACCGCCTTAAAGTAGACCAGCGAACAGGAAGCCAGGAGCAGAAACACCACCAGAGCCAAAAAACCGTTACGCAGTTTAACATCATGCAGCAATCGGCCCATCCAGTGACGGTAGAAGATGGTCAGCTTTGACTCTGCAAGCTCATCCTCAGACTCATGCTGCCCTTTCATCAGACGATAGGCAAAATAGGGGGTAACAATGAAGGCGATAAACATGGAAAGCAGCATGGCCATGCTGGCCCCCACCGGAATCGGTCGCATGTACGGCCCCATCAGACCACCCACAAAGCCCATCGGCAGGATTGAGCCGATAACGGCAAAGGTGGCCAGCACCGTGGGGTTACCGATCTCATCCACCGCCTTGATTGCGGCATCCAGTGGCTTCATCACCGTAGTGGTGAAGTAGCGGTGAATGTTCTCCACCACCACAATCGCATCGTCCACCAGGATGCCGATGGAGAAGATCAGGGCAAACAGGGTGATCCGGTTCAAGGTATAGCCGATCAGGTAGAAGATCAGCATGGTAAGGGCCAGGGTAACCGGAATAGCGATCGCGGCAACAGCACCAGCACGCCAGCCCATGAACAGGGCAATCAGAATCGTAACCGAGATGGCAGCCAGAAACATATGAAACAGCAGCTCATTGTTCTTTTCCCGGGCGGTCTCACCGTAGTTGCGGGTCACTGTCACTTGCACATCAGACGGGATCACCTTGCCCTTCATAAACTCAACTTTTTTAACCAGATCATCTGCTACCCAGGTGGCATTGGCACCTTTACGCTTGGCAATTGAAACGGTAACTGCCGGATAATCCTGAGCACGATTGCCGGTCAGTCCTTTTTCTGCAGCAGCCGGTCCCATCCCCATGAAGACATAGTCTTCAGGCTCTTTGGTGGTGTCTGCTATTTTTGCCACATCATCCAGATAGACCGGCTTGCCGCCATAGACCCCCACCACCAGTTGACGCAATGAATCCTGGCTATCAAGCAATGATCCGGTCTCCACCAGCATCTCTTTATTGGCACCATTAAAAGCACCGGAAGGCAGCGTCTTGTTTCCGGCCTGCAGGGCACCAGCCACCTGCAGTGGAGAAATGCTGTAACCTGCTAACCGGGCTGAATCAAGCGTTACCCGCAACTGCCGGGTTAGACCACCCTTGATTTCTGCTTCAGAGACGTTCTCACTCTTTTTCAGTTCATCACAGACTTCACGGGCCAGCTTGCGCAGCATGCTATGATCATAGCGGTCAGACCAGAGGGTCAGGGCCAGAATCGGCACATCATCAATGGACTTGGCTACCACCAGTGGATCACCCGCGCCAGCCGGCAACAGGGTGCGATTGCTCATCACCTTGTTGTAAAGCTTGACCAGCGATTCCTCCATGTTTTCGCCAACCTTGTAACGGACGGTAATGATGCCCATGCCAGGACGACTCATGGAGTAGAGATACTCAACACCGGAGATCTCCCACAGACGCCCCTCGAGCGGCTTGACAACCCGCTCCTGTACCTCCTGAGGGGAAGAACCTGGCAATGGCAGGTAAACATCCACCATCGGCACCGAAATCTGGGGCTCTTCTTCCCGAGGTGTCATCTTGATGGCAAAGCCCCCCAACAGCAGCGATGCCGCTACAATCAGAGGAGTTAATTTTGAATCTATAAAGGCGCGGGCAACCTTCCCCGCAAATCCCAGCTTAAGCATAACGTATCCTCTACTTACCAAACCCTGCAGTTTGTACCGAATCAAGCAGACCATTCCTGAAGGTCAGGATATGCACCAGACGGTGTGGTCCCTCATTATAGGTCCATTCCTCCACAGAGACCAGAATGGTAGCCCCTCTGTACCCCGCCTCACTCTCGGTTCGGCTATTCTTGTAGGTGGGCGGATCGCATTTCATGGCCACTATCGACTGACGATCACCGGTGGAGACAATCTCACCGTTTGGACAGCGAAAATTATCTGCAGCGGCGATAGATGCCAGACCAAACAACAGACCAGATATAAACAGACTTATCCGTATCATTTAGCACCTCCTGCAGCCGTTTGAAGGCGAGCACCGTCAATTGCCTTTTCCATGCCAGCTGTCACAATCCGATCGCCATCGGCCAGGCCGGACAGAATCTCGAGACTGTCACCCTGTAGCCGTCCGGTCTTCACCAGCCGCATCCGCACTATCTCATCAGCGCCAACGGCCCATACTGCAGTCAACGCACCACGTTCAAAGACCGCCGTGCGTGGAATCCTGACCCCTTTGACCGTGCTGCCCAGTGCAATACTGCCCCGCCCGAACATGCCACTGCGAATCCCCTTTTGCGGAACCGTTACCTTGGCGATATAGGTCCTGCTGGCTGGATCACTGGTTGGCACCACCTCTGACACCCGCGCAACAACGCTTGTCCCGATTGCATCAATCTGCACCTGTACCGCTGTACCGGCATGCACCGCACGCACCTGAGATTCCGGGATTGAAAGCTCCAGCTGATAACTTCCTTCATCATCAATGGTCATCAATGGCTGGCCCGGAAAGACCGTAGAACCGAGGTCAGCTTGCTTGGCGACAATTACCCCGGAAATCGGAGCAACAATTTTTTTTTAGTTGGCCATGGCTCCTGCAGCACGTGATGCCTCCTGGGTCTGTCGCAGGCGGGCTTCTGCCCGTGCCACCGCCTGATGGGACAGATCCCGTTCAGTCTGGCGGGTATCAAATTCCTGCCTGGTCAGAGCCTGCTCATCATACAGCTTCTTAAAACGTGTAAAAGTGCTGTCTGCCAGTTTTTGACGAGCCTGTGCCTCTTCAAGACCTCGTTTTGCTTCGTCAATTACCGCTACAGCGCCGGTGGCCTGAGCCATACTTTCTTTGGAGTCAAGCTGTCCCAACAGCTGACCTTTACGCACCCGGTCTCCTTCACGTACATGCAGTACGCTGACCGTACCGGAAATTCTGGCTGAAACCATGGCGCTGGTCCGGGCTCTGACGGTGCCAACCACATCCAGTGTCTCCGGCAGGTCTGCCACCTTAACCGTGGTAAGCGTCAGTCCACTGACTGCTGCTGGCGGTGCCTGGGCTCCGTGCTTGGTATCTGAACAGCCGGACAGACCAATAACGGTAGCAATGGCAAGAGACAGAACAGCACTATATGAACGATTCATTACTGAACCTCCTTTAAAAAAATTCCAGCGGAGTGATACAGCCGCCCGGTGGCCAACATCAGATTGGCATCACTTTCCACCAGATTGGCACGGGCCTGATTCAGGGCAGTTTGTGCATCAAGTAACTCGACCATGGTAGCCAAAGCATTATCAAAGCGTTTAGCCAGCAGACGTGTCGCCTCATCTGCAGCCAGCACAGCGGCATTGGCAACCTCATGACGCTTCTCTGCCTCTATCCGGCGCAGCCAGGCCTCATGCACCTGATAGCTGACCTCTTTTCTAGCCTGCTCCAACTGTTCAACTGCAGCAGAACGGGAAGCCTGTGCCTGTCCGCTGCCATGCCAGGTACGAAAACCGTCAAAGATATTCCAGCGCAGGGAGACCCCAACCATCCAGGCATCATGATCTCTACCAAACGCGCTGTTCTTGTCATTCATCTGCCAGGCCCCAACCGCCCCTACCGTAGGCAAAAACCCTGCGCGGGTCTGTAGCAGGGCTGCATCAGCCTGTTCTTTTCCACGCTCTGATGCCTGCAGATCGCGCCGTTCCTGCTGCGCAGCACCGATCAGTCCACTCAAATCCCGCTCTGGTCGTTTCAACTGTACCGCCTCTGCGGCATCCAGTTCATCACCAGGCTGCCCACCTGTTGCCAAAGTAAGCTGCATCCTGGCCAAAGTCAGGTTATTGGCGGCACTGATATTCTGCTGTTCCATGGCAGCCAGCTGGGTTGCGGCCCGCAATTCATCTGACTTAAGTCCAAGGCCTGCTGCTGTCCTGACCGTTGCCTGGCGCTTGCTTTCCCGCGCCTCATCCAGTGCCTTCACAGAAGCCTGAAGCTGTGCATGGGCCTTTTGCACCTCAAGATAGAGCTGAAAAATCTGAAAGGCAACCTGCTGACGAGTCTGCTCTGTTACCGCCTCCTGCCGTTCTGCTCCCCGCTGCGCCACCTTCTGGCCTGCCCAGGCTGCAGGCACAAGAATCGGCTGCTCTACCGATACAACCGTTCTAAAATCACTAACCGGCGCAGGATTATTCAATTTTGCTGCATCAAAATCCTGATTGGTAAATCTACCCTGGTTCAGCTTCATCATAAAGGTATTAACCGGCACATCTGAGCGTGACCAGGCTTCTTCAAGGGTAATGCTTGGCAGGTAGTGCAGGGATGCGGAGGTAGCGCCTGAGCGTGCGGAATCGGACTGAAAGCGGGCTGCACGCGCCTGGTTATTCCGTTCAAGTCCCAGCACAATTGCCTCACGCAGCGTAATCCTCTGCAATTCAGCCGCCTGCACGCCAGCACCGGTCAACAGTGATACCAGCCCCACCATCATGATTTGCTTAACCTGCATTGTTCCACCCCGCCTCTTGATATATACATATATTAATATATATCAAAATATAAAATGTCAAGTACCGCCCTGTACAAAAAAAATGCACCGGTACCGAGAAATATCCGGCTACCGGTGCATTCAGTTTTCATGCGCTGTAGTAACGAGCTTACTTGACGATTACAAACTCGGCACGACGGTTCTTTGACCAGGCAGCCTCATCGTTACCCTGAACAGCTGGCTTCTCTTTGCCGTAGCTGATGGTGCTGATCCGATCAGCTTTAACACCCAGAGTGGTCAGATACTTGGCAACCGACTTGGCACGACGCTCGCCCAGGGCAAGGTTGTACTCGTCAGAACCGCGCTCATCACAGTGGCCTGCAATTTGAATCTTTGCATCAGCAACCTGCTTCAACAGTGTCTCAGCATTCTTTGAAAGGGCATCACGTGAATCTTGACGCAGATCAGACTTGTCAAAATCAAAGTAGACCGTTTCAAGGGCAACAGCCTCAGAGGCCTTGGCTGCGCTGGCTTCTTCCTGCTTTGGAGGAGCAACCTGTGGCTCTTCCTGCTTGACCGGTTCCTGCTGCTTGACCGGCTCCTGCTGCTTGACGGTCTGCTGCTGAACCACCGGCTCATCCTTCTTAACTACTTCTTCCTTGGCGCAACCTGCTGCCATCATTGCAACAACACCAAGGGCCACGACCATCCCTTTAAATCCGTTCCGCATCACTGCCTCCTTGTAACCACGGTATTCAACGGCCTTGTGAGCCTGATAAACTACAGATGAGCTGGATTATACATCCCCTGAATCTTTTTGCAACAACCTGATATCTTTTTATTGCCCCATGGGGGTCCAGACCGGATGCTGGCTCAGACCTTTGGTACGACTGACCTTTGTCTGACCAGACCCATCAGCCCGCATGACATAGACAGCCTCCTGCCCCCCCCGACGGGAACTGAAGCTTATCAGTCGGCCATCGGGAGACCAGCGGGGCCGTTCATTGTTCCCCTCAAAGGTCAACTGAATCTCACCGCCACCATCAGCATTGGCAACAAAGATCTGAAACCCGCCAGCCATCCGGGCAAAGGCAAGCTTATCTCCCTTGGGCGACCAGGAAGGATTGACATTGTAAGAGCCGCTGGTGATCAGACGACGAACATTCCCGCCATTGCTATCCATAGTAAAGATCTGTGGCCTTCCCAACCGGTCTGACACAAAGGCAAGCTTGCTGCCATCAGGCGACCAGGCCGGAGAGAGATTGGCAGCATGACTGACCGTCAAACGATTAGGTGCAGAACCATCCTTGGCAACGGTATAAATCTCAGTATTACCATCCTTGGAAAGCGCCAGTGCAATCCTTCCCCCATCCGGCGACCAGGCGCCGGTAATATTCAGGCCTGACCGGCTGGAAACCGGTACTTCAAGGTTACTGGACAAGGCGCGCTTGTACAGATCAGGATTGCCCCGCTTGTAGGAGGTAAAGATAACCTCCCGTCCATCCGGCGAGACATCCGGCGAAATATTGATCGAACGGTTGCTGGTCAGCTGCTGGGAGTTAACACCATCCCAATCCATTAAAAAAAGTTCTTTGTTGCCGGTCTGATTGGAGACATACAGAATCTTTGAGGTAAAGCTCCCCTTTTCTCCAGTCAAGGCCCGCAAAACTTCATCGCTAAAGCTGTGGGCATAGCGCCGCAGGTCTTTTTCGCGTCCCAGAAAGCGCTTTGAGGTCAACAGTTTCTTGGCAACCAGATCGTACAACCTGAACTCAAGGGTCAGTTCCTGGCCACGCAACTCATATTCACCACGGATCAACAGATCATATCCGGCAGACAGCCAAGGCACAAAATCAACCGGCGTCAGGGACAGACCATTTACCAAGGGTGCTGCATCACGCCTTTCAGCTGCAAACAGACCTGACATGGTCAGATCAAAAGAATGTACTTCTGCGATCTCATTGGCCAGCTCAGGACGGATCACCGCTCCCATTGGCTGGGGAGGCACCACTGCCAGCTTCAGCAGACGGTTACCTGCTGCTGTCACCTCAATATAGTTTGCTGCCTCACTGTTATGCTGAATGAGCAGTACCAGCAGGCAGACAAGAAACATACGCTGTAAAAAACTCATTTATGAGTAACTCCCTGGGGTTTAAAGACAAACGCCCCTTCGTACACCGTCCTGGAGGGCGGCGGTACTATGGCCTGCTCAGCCAGTGTAATTGCACGTGCTACTGAAAGTTCAAAGGCCTTATCACCAGTGCTTTTTTCAATTCGCGTCCTGATAATGCGGCCATTACCATCTATGGTAATACGCACCATCACATAGGGGCTTTGGGTCTGGTAACTGATGGTATCGCGGAAGGCATCCTTCAGACGGGAGTGCAGGTAAGCGGTATAGTCACTGCCAGCCTCTGTTCCGGTCCCCTTCGGCATACCAACTTTACCCCGCGCAGCAACTTTTTTGCGGAGCTCCTCAAAGGCAGCTGTCTGACGCTGGGCATCCACCTTGCCTTCAAGTTTTGCCATCCGTTCCTGAAAGGCAGCAGATTCCGTTACGGGGCTAGTTGTCAATTTCTTGCCCGACACGGTTTTTGAGGGAGCGGCAGGCACAGCCATCGCCGGAGGAGTTGGGGCAGGCGGGGCAGGCTTTAGCTCATTACCGGACTCGGTGGGACTACCAGCACGCGGGTCTGCCACCGGCAGGTTGACCACATCAACATAATAGGTGGTCTGCACCGGCCCCGGATCTGGCATCAACTGCTGCCACCAGACCAGAAAAGCAAACGCCGCCACATGAAACGTGACGGACAGTGCTGTTGTGACACCCAATCCGGTGTCTTTGCGGGCTACAAGTTGATACATAGACCTTATTTCTGGGCCGGCTCCGTAACCATACCCAACCGCTCAATCCCTGCACCCTTGATCTCAGCCATGGCCCGCACCACTTCACCATAGGGGACACCGGCATCTGCTTTCAAAAAGACTTCCTTTTTGGTGCGGGTTGCAAACATCTCAGACAGCTGCTTACGCAGATCACCGCCCGGCACCTCATCCTTGTTGATAAAGGTACGACCGTTCTTGTCAACGGTCACAATTACCGTATCTTCCTGGGCGTTCATCCCCTTGGTATCTGCCTTTGGCAGATTAACCTGTACCCCCTGCTGCATCATCGGGGCGGTTACCATAAAGATCACCAACAGCACCAGCATAACGTCAACCAGCGGGGTGACGTTAATCTGTGCCATCATACCCCGTTCATCATCACCACCACCCATGGCCATGGCGTCCCCCTACTTCCCGGCTATGTTGCGCTGCACAATGTTCAGGAATTCAGTGGAAAAACTATCCATTTCCTTCACCAGTACCCTGATCTTGTGCTGAAAATGGTTGTAGGCCATAACCGCCGGAATAGCAGCCACCAGACCGACCGCCGTTGCAATCAGCGCCTCGGCAATACCGGGCGCAACAACCGCCAGTGAGGCAGAACCGGTCCTGCCGATCCCTTCAAAGGCTACCATAATCCCCCAGACTGTGCCAAACAGGCCGATAAAAGGAGAAGTAGAGCCGGTGGTTGCCAGGAAGGTGGTATACTTCTCAAGCCGGTTAACCTCCAGGTTGGTGGCCCGGCGCAGGGCGCGGGTGACGTTGGCAACCCCGCCCAGGTCGGTGCTGAGACCGCCATGATCCGGCTTGCCGCTTTCAGCCTCCATCAACTGCTTCAGCTCGCTGTAGCCCTCGTTAAACAGGGCGGTCAGCGGTGAACTGCCAAAACGATCCACCTGCGATGCAATCGTATCAAACCGCTTGGTCTTCCAGAAAAAGTCCATGAAACGGCCAGACTCACTGAACGCCTTCTGGATCTGAAAAAACTTGAACATAATAATGGCCCAGGAAACCACTGAAAACACGATCAGCAGCAGCAAAACACCCTTCACCACCAGACCGGTACTGCTAAAAAACATTTCTAATCCCACGGGACAGAACCTCCTGAGAAAATATTTTCAAACCTAGTCCTTCAGAGACAGACCGTCAAGAAACAATAATGTACCTAATAAAGTTCAGGCCTACGGTCGAGAAAGCAGGGGATCTGCGCCCGCCATACATCCATAGCCTGCCAGTCAAGCGCTGCAGAGACCTCGCAAACAGCCTCTCCTGCATCGGCCAGCACGTCGCCTTTGGGATCAATCACCATACTCATACCAAAGAAATCCAGCTTGCCGATCTCGCCGCAGGCATTGCAAGAAACAACATAGAGCTGATTTTCGATCGCCCTGGCCCGCAGCAGTGTCCGCCAATGCTCCTGGCGCGGTTTGGGCCACTGGGCCGGCACACAGATCACCCGTGCCCCCTCCAGCGCCAGCCGTCGCGACAGTTCAGGGAAACGCAGGTCATAACAGATAATGACCCCTACCTTACCGATGGAGGTTTCAGCCAGGCACCAGCTATCCCCTCCTTTGAAGGCCTTGTCTTCACCCAACAGCGAGAAAAGGTGGAGCTTACGATAGCGAGCCACCACCTGACCATTATCAACAACATGGATGGTGTTGTAGACCCGGCCATCGTCAGCCGGTTCCGGCTGGCTGCCCACAATCACCAGCTTGTGACGAGCAGAGAGCTCGCACAGCTCAGCCACCACCGCCTCAGTACGCTGCGCCAGCTCGTTCAGCACTTTATAGGCAAAACCGGTGGACCACATCTCCGGCAGCACGACCAGATTGACTCCCTGTTCTGCAACCCGCTTCAGGGCTGCGCGAACATAGGCCAGATTGGCATCAAGACCCCCCTGATTGACCGTAAACTGAATTGCTGCAGCGGTGATCGTCTGTGTCTCTGGCATTACTACCTCGTCAGTTGCGAATTCAGATAGGCGTGGATGATATCCATATAGATCTCACGGGGTTTACTGGTGCCATCGCTGGGGGCGATCATCCCTTCCCGTTCCATCATCTCAACAATCCGGGCAGCCCGGTTGTAGCCGATCCGCAGACGGCGCTGCACCATGGAGATGCTGGCCTGTTTGGTTTCAGCCACCAGACGCAAAGCATCTTCCCAGCGTTCATCCTGCTCTTCGTCATCACCGGTACTGCCTTTGTCATCAGTATCCTTCATCTCAAGGATAGACTTCTCGTAGACCGGCTTGCCCTGTTTTTTGAGGAAGTCAACCACCCGCTGTACCTCGGCATCAGAGACAAAAGCGCCATGCACCCGATGCAGCCGTCCGGTACCGGGAGGCAGATAGAGCATATCCCCCATCCCCAGCAACGCCTCTGCACCGTTACAATCCAGAATAGTGCGGGAGTCAACCTTGGAAGAGACCTGGAACGAGATGCGCGATGGCAGGTTGGCCTTGATCAGGCCGGTGATAACATCCACCGATGGCCGCTGGGTGGCCAGAATCAGGTGGATACCGGCTGCCCGTGCCTTCTGGGCCAGGCGGGCGATATGCTCTTCAACTTCACGGCCAGCCACCATCATCAGGTCAGCCAACTCATCCACAATCACCACAATATAGGGCAGATGGCTGTGCTCCAGTTCATCCACCTCATCATCAACCACAAACGGCAGCGGCTCGTCCAGAACTGCCGGATCTTCACCCTCAATCACCTCTTCCAACTCTTCAATGATCTCTTCATCATCCAGATCGTGAATCGCCAGCTCTTCTTCCTCAGTTGCCAGCTTACGATTGTAGGATTCAATATTACGAACCCCTTTGTCTGCCAGCAGGCGGTAGCGGCGCTCCATCTCATTGACCGCCCACTTAAGGGCCAGCGAGGCCTTCTTCGGCTCGGTCACCACCGGCAGCAGCAGGTGCGGAATCCCTTCATACATGGAAAATTCCAGCATCTTGGGATCTACCATGATAAAGCGGACATCCCGCGGGGTGGCGGTGTAAAGCAGTGACAGAATCATGGTGTTGACCGAAACCGATTTACCGGAACCGGTGGAGCCGGCCACCAGCAGGTGGGGGGCCTTGGCCAGATCAGTCAGGGAAGGCAGACCGGCGATATCCTTGCCCAGTACCAACGGCAGCTTCATCCGGCTTTGCAGAAAATCGTCGCAGGTAAAGATCTCACGCAAAAAGACCGTCTCGCGGTCACGGTTCGGCAC
>NZ_JAOTRZ010000044.1 GCF_030247655.1 Trichlorobacter sp.
CTTCCACTACCACCACATATTCAAACAGCTCAACTTCACCGGTATCATTGTTGTAATGGGCTTCAAGGTTGCGAGTATTGCGATACTTTTTATTGGCAGCAGACAGCACGGCCTGTTCCATCGCCTCGATCACCACCTGACGGTCGATCCCCTTCTCTTTCACGATCTGCTCGATGGCCTGCTTGAGACTGACGATTGTATCCACGGCACGAATCTCCTTATGCGATCACGGATTAATTATTGCGTACGTACGAAAAACTAAATTCGACTACTAAAATTCAAATTCAAGATGTGCCTTGGCGATCTTGTCCCAAGGGATACGGGCCTGTGGCCCTTCCTTCAGGAGGATGATCACCACACCTTCTTCAACGCCTTCGATGGTACCCAAGAATGTCTTGCGGGGACTTCCCTTTTCATCCTTCAGCAACTCTGATGTCTTGATCACGGCAAGTCGCCCTGTATAACGAACGAAGTCCTGTTCTTTTTTCAGGGGCCGATCAAGACCTGGAGACGAGACTTCCAGGGTGTAGCGACTGGCAATACAGTCCTCAACATCAAGCTGCACAGACAGTTCACGGCTGACTTCAGCGCAGTCATCCAGGTTCACACCGTCTGGTTTATCAATAAAGATCTGCAGCAGGTAACCACGTCCAACTTTTTTAAATTCAAGCTCTACCAGTTCAAGCCCCATCGAATCAAGAATAGGGTGAAGCAGATTTTCAACCAGCTTTGCGGGATCAACACCGGCCATACATAAACTCCAGGCAATAAAAAAGTGGGCCTTGCGAGCCCACTTTGTCAGACAGAACAAAATGTAGTACAGGCAATACCATAGCGCCCCAATGGTTGCAAGCCTTTTATTGTCTTGAAATAATTGTTCTGATCGAATTGACAGGGGGAATATTTATATATATAGTTTTCACAAAATAGCCTACGAACAGGACCTGATCCATGGATTTCGACAAAAACATGATGTTTAGTAATGAGGCTGAAATTCTGAAGGTGCTTGGTCATCCGATCCGCTTGAAGATCGTTGCCGGACTCTGCTCACAACAGTGTAACGTCAAGCACATCTGGGAATGCCTCAGCCTGCCCCAGGCCACGGTTTCCCAGCATCTGGCCTTATTGAAGAACAAAGGAATTATTGAAGGAAAACGGGACGGCGTTGAGGTTCACTACAGCGTTATCCATCCCCTGGCAAAGAAGCTTATTGCTGCATTGCTGAGCCAGGATCAACGCCTTCCTGCTGCGTAAATCACTGAATAACTAACCGGCACACCATCTGGCGTACCAAACCGCTCGTAATAAATTGCTGCCATTTCATGCAGTACCCTGCGCCACCCCAGCCCGCCACCGGATGGCGGGCGTGATGTCCCTGCTCCGATCCGTTTGATTGCCTGCAACAGATGCGGCACATCTGGGTACCAAACCTGCTCCAGCTCAGACCAGACCACGACATCTCTGAATCCCGTCAGCTCAAGTGCCTGCTGCACCTGATCACTACTATGAAAACGATGGGTACCGTTATTTTGTTCAGTCACCTCCCGTCCGGTATTCAGCAAGGCCTGGTGCCACGACTCCCGCAACTCATAGAGTGTACCTTCACCAAATAGACTGAACACAAATCGTCCCTCTGGCTTAAGCACCCGCCTGACCTCTCCAAAACAGCACTGCAGGGTATCAAGCCACTGAAAGGTGGAACTGGAAAGTACCATCTGAAAACTGCTGTCAGCAAAGGGAAGCTGTTCCGCATCGCCCTGAATCAACCGGTCCTTCCCCCCGAGACGGACAGCGGCCTGCTGCAGCATATTGGGAGCCAGGTCAAGACCGGTTAGAGCAGCATCAGGAAAACAGCGCCCCAGCAGCTCTAGCAAACGTCCGGTACCGCAACCAACATCCAGGGCGGTTGCATTGGGAGCAAACGGATACTGACCAATCAGCTGCATCAACTGCTGCAACACCCGTTGCTGAACCGGGGTATGCTGATCATACGCTTCAGCCCCTCGATGAAAGGAGCTCTGCACCCTCTGTCGATTAATGCCTGTCATGCAGCGCTCCCACAAATTTTAGCAGATCATGGTTAAACTGCCGGGCACAGCTCAGAAACGGCGCATGACCACAACCGGCATAGAGCATACGCTGACTGTTCCTGATCGCCTGCGCCAACCAGACAGACGCCGCAGGCAGGCAGACCCTGTCCTGGTCGCCATGCAGCAGCAGGGTGGGACAAGCAACCTGCAGAGCCTCCTCCATCAGCTCTTCCTCCATCAATGCCTCAAGCCCTGCAAGGGCAGCAGCAGACTGAGGTAGAACAACCTGTCCTAACTGCTCTGCGACCTGTTGCGCAACAACAGGGTCATCAAGTTCATGCTCTACAAACAGATTGCGATGAAAACCTTCCAGGGCCCGCTCAAGACTGCGACGCACCTTCAGGCGCATCCCTTCAGCCTCTTTCGGGGGTAACCCATAGGGGAAGTGAGGGGCAGCCGAAAAGCGCGGGGTTGCCCCCACCAGCACCAGTCCGGCCAGCCGGTCTTTCAGGCGTGGCCAGGCCTTGAGCAGGGCCTGTGCTCCCAGGGACCAGCCAACCGCAACCATATCCTGCAGGTCAAGCCGTTCAACAACACGGATCAGATCAGCAGCATAGCCACCAAATCCGGTCACACCATCTTCCGGTAGCCCTGACTGCCCATGTCCCCGCAGGTCCAGCGAAATAACGCGATACTGCGCAGATAGGACAGTCCGCTGTAATCCCCAAATCGCTGATGACATGCACCAGCCATGTACAAACAGGATCGGTTGCCCTGCACCATACTCTTCGTACCAGATCGGCCCTGCAAACGGCATCAGAGCACCCCCAATTCCCGGCCGACCCGGACTATAGTAGCGGCAGCCTGTTGGATCTGACACGGACTATGACTGGCCATAACCGTACACCGCAGGCGGCTGGTACCTTTAGGCACAGTAGGGGGACGGATTCCCTGCACAAAGAGCCCTTCTTCCAGCAACCGAGCAGAAAAGTGTGTGGTGGTTTCAGAATCACCAACCAGAATCGGAACAATCGGGGTAGACCCATCAGGCACTTTGTAGCCTGCCTGCTGCAGAAGAGAGCGCAGCAGCGTACCGTTTTCTGCAAGTTGCCGCCGTAATTGCTGCCCTTCTTCTGCCTGTACCAGATCAACTGCCGCTGATGAGGCGGCCAGCACTGCCGGTGGCAGGGAGGTGGAAAAGATCAGCGAACGGGAGCGGTTGATCAGATACTCCCGCACCAGCCTGGAACAGGCAGCATAGGCACCAAAGCTGCCCAGGGCCTTGCCAAAGGTTCCCATCTGAATAGCCACCCGCCCTGTAATGCCGCAGAAATCAACACTGCCCCTACCCTGCTGCCCCAGCACACCTCCGGCATGGGCATCGTCCACCATAAGCAGGGCCTTATGCTGCTCTGCCAGATCAGCAATCCCTTGTAGCGGAGCGATATCGCCATCCATGCTGAAGACCCCGTCAGTCACAATCAGCCTGAAACCGTCTGTCTGATGCTGTTCCAACAGGCGTGCCAGTGCCTGGGTATCATTATGTGGGTAGCGGACCAGCCTGGCGCCAGAGAGCAGGGCACCATCAATGATACTGGCGTGGTTGAGCCGGTCAGAAAAGATGATATCTCCCCGCCCTGCCAAGGCAGCAATGATACCGGTGTTGGCTGCATAGCCACTGTTAAACAGCAGGGCAGTTTCCGTTCCTTTCCAGGCAGCCAGTTTATCCTCAAGTTTTTGATGCAATGGCTGATTACCTGAAACCAGCCGCGAAGCAGCACTAGAGGTACCATACTGCAAGGCAGCATCAGCTGCGGCCTGCGCCAGAGCTGGATGTTCGGCCAGCCCCAGGTAGTTGTTGGAACAGAACAACAACGCCTGTTGATCTTCAACAGAGACCAGCGGTGTTGTACGTTCAACCGACCGCAGGCTGCGGTACAGACCATCATGCCGGATCTTTTCAAGCCTTTGAGAGAGAAGCTGCAGCGGCATTGTTAACCTTTCAAAGCAAGCCAAAGTTGACAAACAATTCAAAAAAAGGGGGAAGACCATTTTCCCCCTTTCTATGCCTATAAATAGTTCTCCAGCCCTTGAGCAGCCAGCTGTTCAACTACTTTCTTCACATCCTGGGCCCGATCCTTTGGACAGACCAGCACCGCATCGCCAGTTGCAACCACGATCAGATCATGTACCCCCACCGTGGCCACAACATGACCGTTACCGGATACAATACAGCCACTACTTTCAACATTCACGTACGTACTGCAATTGGCAACCACCGTGCCCTGTGCGTCAAGATCTGTAACTTCCGGCAAGGCTGACCAGCTGCCCACGTCACTCCAGCCAACATCAGCAGGGACCATCTGAACCCGTTCTGACTGTTCCATGACACCGTAATCAATGGACTGGCCACCAATGGCAGCGTAGATGTCTGCTATCTGGCCCGACAGGTCAGCCAGATCCCAGACATCACCAAAGGTCATCCGTTCCAGCTGAGCCGCAAGTTCCGGCATGTAGCGGGCAATCTCAGTCAGGATTGTGTCAGCACGCCAGACAAACATGCCGCTGTTCCAGAAATAGGTGCCCGCCTCCAGATAGGCAAGGGCCGTGGCTCGATCCGGTTTTTCCACAAAGCGGGTTACCGGAAAGGGACCAAGCCCCCGCAGACTCATATCTGCCTCAAGGTAGCCATAACCAGTCTCAGGGCTGGTGGGTACAATGCCCAGGGTCATCAGCCAGCCGTTTCGAGCAGAGTTGGCCGCCAATTGCAGACTCTGGCGCAGCCCCTCATCATCCCGGATATAATGGTCAGCAGGCAGCACTGCCATCACCCCTTCCGGGTCATGGGCAGCAATAATGGTGGCAGCCAGTCCCACTGCCGGGGCTGTATTGCGCCCCACCGGCTCGGCAATCACGTCAACCGGAACCGATGCACGATATCCAGCCAGCTGACGTTCTGTTTCCGCTGCCTGCAGCCGGTTGGTTATGACCAGAACCCGCTTGGGCTTCAACGGCAGGATACGTTCAACGGTCCGTTGCAGCATGGTGGGACCATCGGTCACACTGATTAACTGTTTGGGACGTGCCGCACGGGAAACCGGCCAGAAACGGGTGCCTGAGCCTCCTGCCAGGATCACAACATACATAGCGCCTCCCTATGCCTCTGCCCGCTGGTAATCATCCTGAAAACGGACAATGTCGTCCTCGCCCAGGTATTCGCCACTCTGCACCTCAATAATCACCAACGGGATCTTACCGGGATTCTGCAGGCGATGCTGTTCACCGATCGGGATAAAGGTAGACTCATTGACATTCACCATGAATTCACGTTCACCACAGGTCACCAGAGCGGTTCCCGAGACCACAATCCAGTGTTCGCTGCGATGGTGATGCTTCTGCAGAGACAGCCGTTGTCCCGGCGACACCTCGATCCGTTTGATCTTGTAGTGACTGTTTTCCTCAAGCACCGTATAGGTGCCCCAGGGCCGCTCTCCACGCTCCAGTGTCATATATCAGGTTTCCTTCCGCAGGGTTAGATACTGTTTCAGCGCCTCGTGCCATGGTTGCGGCTCAAAGCCGGTATCGGCAACCAGCTTGCTGCAATCAAGGGTTGAGTAGAGCGGCCGCCGGGCCGGGCGGTTTAACTGTTCGGTGGTCATCGGCAGCACCTGCACCTTCAATCCCGACTCGTCAAAAATAGCCCTGGCAAAACCGTTCCAGGAGGTATGGCCGCTGTTGGCGCAGTGGTAGGTGCCACGGCAATCCTTGTCAATCAGGGCGATGATCCCCCTGGCCAGATCCATGGTCCAGGTGGGAGAACCGATCTGGTCATCCACCACGGTAAGCTCGTTTTTTTCCTGTCCCAGCTTTAGCATGGTCTCCACAAAATTCTTGCCATGCAGGCCATACAGCCATTGGGTCCGCACCAACAGGTTATCAGGATTGATATCCACATTCAGCTCACCGGCCAGTTTGGATTCGCCATAGATGTTCAACGGTTGTTGCAGGTCATCTTCCCTGTAGGGGCTGCCCTTGCTGCCGTCAAAGACATAGTCGGTACTGATCTGCACCAGCTTGGCCCCGATGCTACGGGTAACCAGCCCCAAAAAGGCCACCCCTTCGCCATTGACCTGCATGGCGGTCTCCGTGTTGGTCTCGCAGCCATCCACATCCGTGTAGGCAGCGCAGTTGATCACCACCTTTGGTTTCAGGGCGGTCAGCACCTGTTGCACTGACACCATATCAGTAATATCAATGTCCGGCAGGTCCACTCCCCTGCCCCGTTCACCCAGCAGGCTCATCAGATCCTGCCCCAGCATCCCGTTTGCCCCCACTACCAGAATCATGCTGCACCTCCGTACTGCTGCTGGTAGTAATCACGGTAGCTGCCACTAGTGACTTCTGTTACCCATTGTTGATTGGCCAGATACCAGTCAATGGTCTCGGCTATACCGGTTTCAAAGGTATAGGAGGGAGACCAGCCCAGATCTTTTTTGAGTTTTGAGGCATCAATGGCATAGCGCCGGTCATGGCCGGGGCGATCCTTGACAAAGGTGATCAGTCCCCTGTTCTCGCCAGACTGCCTGCCCAGCTTGGTATCCAGCAGGTCACAGACCAGATTGACGATAGCGATATTCTGCCATTCATTGTTGCCACCGATGTTGTAGACGGAGCCCGGCCTGGCGCCTTTCAGAATACACTCAATGGCTGCGCCATGGTCCTGCACATGCAGCCAGTCCCGTACATTTGTGCCATCGCCGTAGACCGGCAGTGGCTTTCTGGCAATAATATTGGCGATCAACAACGGAATCAGCTTTTCAGGAAAATGATAGGGACCATAGTTGTTGGAACAGCGCGAAACAAGCGTCGGCATGCCAAAGGTCTCTTGATAGGCCCGCACCAGCAGGTCTGCACCGGCCTTGGAAGCAGAATAGGGAGAGTTGGCAGCCAGCGGTGTATCCTCCGTAAAATAGCCGGTCTCCCCCAATGATCCATAGACCTCATCGGTGGAAATCTGATAGTAGCGGAAACTCGGTACAATACCCGATTGCCAGTGTTTACGGCTTTCCTCCAACAGCACTTGAGTACCCAGTACATTGGTACGGACAAATATCTCCGGTCCGGTTATGGAACGATCCACATGGGACTCAGCCGCAAAATGCACCACCGCATCAATTTTTTCCCCAGCCAGCAAGGAGGCAACCAATGCGGCGTCAGCAATATCACCTTTGACAAAGCGATAGCTGGGATTCGGCTCAACGCCAGTCAGGTTTTTCAGATTACCGGCATAGGTCAGGACATCAAGGTTAACCACACGACAACCGGGATTCAGCAGCATAAAACGGTTTATAAAATTTGAACCGATAAAGCCGGCCCCACCGGTTACCAGCAGGGCGTTGGGTTGAAACTGTTGCTCAGACATGGACGAGTCCTTAAGTGGAGTAAGCGGTTCTATACCATAGCGTGTTTGTTAGGGGAAGTCTGAGATGCTTACTCCCCCTCAGCAGCAAGTCCAAATTTAGAAAGCTTGTAGCGATAGGAGCGGAATGACATCCCCAGCAGATCAGCAGCCTTGGTTTTGCTGCCACCTGATTTTTCCAGGGCCTTGATCAGGTACTGTTTCTCCAGATTCTCAAGGGCCGGCTCCAGATCAATCCCTTCATCAGGAATATCAACCGCAGCATGCAGGTCAAAGCGTTTGATCGCCCCCCTAACCTGGGCAGGCAGACTGTCCAGAGTAATCCGTTCACGATCAAGCACCAGACTGCGCTCAATGATGTTCTCCAGCTCCCGCACGTTCCCGGGGAATGGGTAGGCCATCAAGCATTTAAGTGCTTCTGAAGTGACAATACCGCCGTTGCCGCAATGCTTCCTGACCAAATGTTCAACAAGTAACGGAATATCCTCAACCCTTTCCCGCAGGGGAGGCATCACCACCTGAACCACATTGACCCGGTAGTAAAGATCCTCTCGAAAGGTCCCTTCCTTTATCTGCAGTGCCAGATCACGGTTTGAGGCTGCCAGCAGACGCACATCAACCTTTTTGGTGCTTGATCCACCGACCCGGCGCACCTCCCGTTCCTGAATCACCCGCAACAAGCGGGTCTGCATTGCCAGCGGCAATTCACCTATCTCATCCAGAAAAACCGTGCCACCATTGGCCTGCTCAAACAGCCCGGCCCGCTCTCCCACCGCACCGGTAAAGGCCCCTTTGACATGGCCAAACAGTTCGCTCTCAATTAAATTTTCAGGAATGGCACCACAGTTAACCGCCACAAATGATTTATTTTTACGGGCACTTCCTTCATGAATCGCCCTGGCTGCCAATTCTTTACCAGTACCACTTTCTCCGGACACGAGCACCGTGGTTTGGGATTCAGCAACTTTGCGCAGCAGATTAAAGACCTCTTTCATCCGCTGCGACGTACCAACAATTCCGCCATACCCCTCGCACACGCCAGCCTTTTCCCTCAGTTGCCGGTTCTCTCGCTTCAGGTCACGCTTTTCCACAGCGTTCTTCACCAGTTTTTTGATCTCATCCACTTTGAAAGGTTTGGCGAGATAATCATAGGCACCCAGCTTCATTGCTTCAACCGCCTGTTCAGCTGTTGAAAAGGCAGTCACCAGCAACACCGCAGTATCCGGTTTATCTTCCTTAATCCGTGCCAGCAGCTCCAGGCCACTTAAGCCCGGCATCTGCACGTCTGAAATAACCAGATCAATATCCGAAGCAGCCAGGCGAACAAGCGCTGTTGCAGCGTCAGCTGCAGTCAGCACCTCATACCCTTCACGCTCAAGCAGGATCGAGATAAACTCCCGCATGCTCAATTCATCATCAACGACCAGAATTCTGGTTCTCACCAGGCCCCTCCTCCATCATCGGCAACAAAAGCGACATAACAGTCCCCCCCCCCTCACGGGGGGCAGCCTGCACCATACCACCATGCCCTTCAACAATCCGGTAGACCGTTGCCAGCCCCAGCCCGGTTCCAGCCGGTTTGGTTGTCCAGAACGGCTCAAACAGATGCCGACAGGTATCTTCATTCATGCCGCAGCCCTGATCAATAATTTTCAGACAGAGCAGAGAAAATGCCCTGCCCGCATCATCAGTTCCCGATTGCAGATCAGCAGAAATCTGAATCACTCCACTATCCGGCATGGCCTCTGCCGCGTTGTGCAATAAATTTAACAACACCTGCTGCAACTGACCACGATCAGCCCAGGCAGTAAGATCATCTGCTAGGTCCAGCACAAACCTGATCTTGTCAAAACGGTTATCTGCCAGCAGCAACTCCTGTAAATCCCTCACCAGATGATACAGATTAAAGCGTTCAAAGCGGGGAGGAGTCGGACGTGCGTAGGCCAAAAAGTCTGTTATCAGACTGTTTAAACGGTCGGATTCACGCAGAACAATTGCAAGCAGTCTGGATTCATGGTCACGCAGACTACCATGTTCAGACAACAGTTGAACTGAACCGCTGATGGCAGCCAGAGGATTACGGATTTCATGGGCCATACGGGCTGAAAGCTCACCCAGGGCTGCCAGACGATCTGACCGTTTCAGGGCCAGTTCCATCTGCTTAAAACCGGTCAGATCTTTGAGTGTTACAATCAGGCCGGCTGTTTCTCCCTGCAGATTCCTGAACGGTATGGTGGCATAGCCGATGGTCAGAGGATTGCCGGTTGTTGGTCGATAGTAAAACTCACCCTGCCCATGTTGCTCAAACGTCTCCCCTTCAACCTGTAGTGAGGGAAACACAGCACTAATCGGACGCCCATAGGCATGAATCTGGGTCATGCCGGTAATTTTTTCAACATAGGGATTAAATACTCTGATCAGCCCATCACGGGTAATGGTCAATAGACCACTTTCCAGATTCTCCACAATCGTACTATGAAGCTGCTTCAACTCCGCGTAGTTTACCTCTGTCAACCTGGCCCGTTCAGCCAGATGGCTTCCCATAACCGCTGCCAGTACAAACCCCACCAGATGCAGAAAAAGGGTATAAAAAATAACCACATTCCCGCGCTGTTGGGCAACTTCTGGACTCAAACCAATTCCTTGCAGCAAGCCAAAATACTGTAAATCAACCATTGCCCCGTACAAAATAATACAAAGAGCCGCGGTATACAGCGCCTGCTGTCGGTTTAACAACATGCCGGCACTCATTATGGCCAACAGATAAAGAAATGAGTACGGGCTGGCAATGCCGTCAGTCAACATCAGGAGCAAGGTGACAAACAGGATATCCCAGACGATTTGAAGCCGGGTAAGCGGAAGCAGCCACCCCTGGCGGCGCAAGGCCACCAGGGATATCAGAGAGACACAACAGGAAAGGACCATCAGCTCAATGACACCCTTAAACTGGATATCACTTATCGCTTCAGCATCGCTTAACTTCAGGATGATGGTTGATGCCAGAAAGAGGGTAATTACCACAATTCTGGCAAAGATAAAGAGCCTTAGACGACGCTCGGTTTTCATCCATTAGCCGCCAACAGCACCTGCCAGTTTAAAGATCGGCAGATACATGGCAACAACCAGTCCACCAACAGTGGTACCCAGAAAAACCATCAATAATGGTTCCATCATGGCGGTCATGGCAGAGACAGCATCATCAACCTCATCATCGTAGAAATCAGCAATTTTTGTCAGCATGGCGTCCATGGCGCCAGTGGCCTCACCAACGGCAATCATCTGCACTACCATGGGAGGAAAAATACCGCAGGCCTGAAGTGGCTCAGCCATGGTCTTACCTTCGGAAATGGCTTGACGTACCCCATAAATAGCCTCTTCAACAATCTTGTTACCAGCTGTCTTGGCAACGATCTCCAAGCCATCCATAATCGGCACGCCGGAACTGACCATGGTACCCAAGGTACGGGTAAATTTGGCAACTGACACCTTACGGATCAGCGGCCCGGCTATCGGGGCCTTGAGAAACATGGCATCCATCTTTTTTTGCCCACCAGGCGTGGCATAATACTTTTTAATCGCCCAACTTATGGCAAAAAAAGCTGCTATAATCACTATTATGTACTTTATAAGGAAGTTAGATAGGGCAATAACTATTTTGGTCGGGCCGGGAAGTTCTCCGCCAAAATCAGCAAACATCTTGGCAAAGGTAGGGATAACAAACACAAGAATAACCCCGACCACAATCACCGCAATTGACATGATGGTGGTTGGATAGACCATGGCCCCCTTGATCTGCTTCTTCAGCTTCATGGCCTTTTCAATATAGGCTGCCAGACGGTTAAGGATGGTATCCAGAATACCGCCGATCTCACCGGCTGCCACCAGGTTAACAAACAACTGGTCAAAGGCCTTGGGGTGTCTAGCCAAGGCATCAGCAAAGGTGGAACCGCTCTCAACACTCTCTTTTACCTTTAACAAAATCTCTTTAAAGGCTGGCCTTTCCTGTTGCGATGACAGGATGTCCAGACACTGTACCAACGGCAAACCTGAATCAATCATGGTGGCAAACTGGCGGGTAAAGATAACCAGATCCTTGGTGTCAATCTTACCGCCGCCAAAGCTGGGCATCTTGATCTGAATTCCTTTTGACTCAGCCTCTACTACAATATTCTGCCACCCTGCCTTTTGCAGCTGAGCTTCTACTGATGCGGCATCGGGGGCATCAGTCACACCTTTTTGAGCTGCTCCAGTGCGGGTTTTACCTTCCCATGTAAACATTGGCATGCTGTTCCTCCTCCAAAAGTATACCTGAATTATCGACGGGGCTGTTGACGCATTCCCATAGCAGGATTATTGATCATCTGACGCAGTTCATCAGGATCAGAAGTGCGGCCCATGGCATCATCAAGGGTAATTAATCTCCGGATATACAGAGAGTAGAGTGACTGATTCATGGTCTGCATCCCGAATTTTTCCTGCCCGACCTGCATCTGTGAATAAATCTGGTGGACTTTATCTTCCCGAATCAGGTTTCTGATAGCCGGATTCGGCACCATGATCTCAAGCGACATAACCCTGCCACCACCAATTTTGGGTATCAGCGCCTGAGACATAACCCCTTCCATAACAAAAGAGAGCTGAGCGCGGATCTGGGGTTGCTGGTACGGAGGAAAAACATCTACTATCCGGTTTATGGTCTGGGCACAGGAGTTAGTATGCAGAGTTGCCAAACAAAGGTGACCGGTTTCAGCCAGAGTCAAGGCGGCCTCAATCGTTTCAAGATCCCGTAACTCCCCCACCAAAACCACATCAGGGTCCTGGCGCAGGACATACTTAAGTGCACATTTAAATCCCTTTGTATCAGACCCCACCTCCCGTTGATTAACAAGGCAGCCTTTGTGGGGATGGAGATACTCAATGGGATCTTCAATAGTAACAATATGCTCTTTACGATTGACGTTAATAAAATCAATGATTGAGGCAAGCGTAGTTGATTTTCCACTACCGGTAGGCCCGGTGACCAGAATCAGGCCGCGTGGTTTTTCAGCAAGGTCCTTTACCACCGGGGGTAAACCAAGTTCTTCAAAGGACATTATTTTGTATGGGATCACACGAAAAACACCAGCTACCGCACCACGTTGCACAAAAACATTACCACGAAAACGTGATAACCCCTTTACACCAAATGAAAGATCAAGCTCGCTTTCCTCTTCGAACTTATGCTTCTGAGAGTCAGTTAGTACAGAATAACAAAGTTGCTTGGTTTCCACCGCATTCAAGGGGGGAAAATCCAGTGGGCATAATTTCCCATCCACCCGAATCTGGGGCGGGGTATTGGTGGTAATATGCAGATCAGAGCCACCAGCTTCCACCAGGGTTTTCAGAAGTTCATGCAGGTTTGCCATAAAATAACTCCTTAATCGTCAGAAACCGTTACCCTTAAAACCTCTTCAAGGGATGTAACGCCCTCTTTCACCTTAGTCAAACCAGACTGCCGCATAGTCTTGATCCCAAGCCGCATTGATTCTCGCTTGATCTCAGCTGTATTTGCACCATTCAAAATCAACTCACGAATCGGCTCAAGCATCGGCATAACCTGATAAAAACCGACCCGCCCCTTGTAACCGGTATTATTACAGACAGGACACCCTCTGCCTTTGTAGCAGACATATTCTGCAGCTTCATCCGCAGGTACACCTGCATCTATCAAAGCCTGGACCGGAATATCCTCTTTTTCTTTACACTCACCACAGACACGACGAGCCAGACGCTGGGCCGTAATCAGGTTGACTGCTGATGCTACAAGAAACGGCTCTATCCCCATATTCAGCAGACGATTGATGGTCGCTGGCGCATCGTTGGTATGCAGGGTGGAAAGTACCAGGTGGCCTGTCAAAGCTGCCTTAACGGCAATCTCTGCGGTTTCAAAGTCCCGGATCTCGCCAATCATAATAATGTCAGGATCCTGACGCAGAAATGAGCGGAGGGCAGCAGCAAAGTTAAGGCCAATATCTTCATGCATCTGCACCTGATTAATACCTGCAAAGTTGAATTCCACCGGATCTTCCGCCGTGGAAATATTCTCTGTTACCTTGTTGAGTTCCGCCAGGGCAGAATAGAGTGAAACGGTCTTTCCTGAGCCGGTAGGTCCGGTTACCAACACCATACCGAACGGCTTGTGAATTTCACGTTTAAAGTGGGCCAGTGCCTCTGGCTCATACCCCAGCTTGGTTAAATCCGTTTGCAGGTTACTCTTATCCAGCAGACGTAAAACTATTTTTTCGCCAAACAGGGTGGGAAGACATGAAACCCGATAGTCCATATCCCTGCCGCCACCCAGCTTGATCTTGATCCGGCCATCCTGGGGCAGACGCCGTTCGGCAATATCAAGTTCCGCCATAATCTTGATCCGGGAGGTGATGGCATTTTTCAACTTCATAGGCGGTTTCATTACTTCGTAGAGCACGCCGTCAATCCGATAACGAACCCTGAAGGTTTTTTCATAGGGTTCAATATGAATATCGCTTGCTTTTTTCTTAATGGCATCCATCAAAATAAGGTTAACCAGTTTAACTACCGGTGCATCCTCGGTTGCACGCTCCAAAGAGGAAACATCTACCTCCTCCTCAGTGTCCACCAGTTCCAGATCCTCCATATCAAGGTTATCCATCACATCAGCCAGAGAGGCGGACTGATCATAGTACTTGTCGATGGCACCTTTAATATCAGACTCACCGGTCACAACCATTTCAACATTATAGCTGGTCATGAACTTGATATCTTCAATGGCAAACAGATTGGAGGGATCACTGACCGCAACAATCAGCGTTGAGCCAGCTCGATTCACTGGAATCAAGTTGTACTTTTGAACCACTTCAGGAGGAATAATTTTGATGACGGCAGGATCAATATCATAGTCAGCTAAACTGATAGTTGGAACGCCATATTGACGGGAAAGAAACGCCACCAGGTCCGGCTCTTTGACCAAACCTTGTTTAACCAGAACAGATCCCAGCTTGCTCTGTCCGCCGGACATTTTCTGCTCCTGCAGTGCAGCGGTCAACTGTTCGCTGGTAATAATATTATTTTTAACCAGTATGTCGCCAAGGCGGCTCGTCTGCATGGTACTCCCGTTAATAGATCAAAATAAAACCGCATAAAAACGAACCGATAGTAGCGGTCGACATCAAAGACTGTCAAGCCTTTGCTGCGTTGCATAAAAGCAGCTGAGAGCCTCTTGCATGACACCCTCATCAGGACTCATGCCGTGCCACAGCTTAAAAGCCAACTCCCCCTGCGCAACCAACATACCTATGCCATTGGCCGCTTTCAACCCGCATTTTTTTGCGTCTGACAGTAACGGCGTTAAAGTGGGATTATAAACCATATCATATACTTTAGCATGGCCGGACAGAAGTGCAAGTGACAGACCCTCAATTTTTTCACCTGCCATACCCAATGAGGTTGCGTTAACAAGCAGGTCGACCTCTGATAATGCAAGTTCAGCCTGAACAGGAAGTGTAGAAACCTGCAGTTTAACCTGCGGGTAACATGCCCGGAACGAGTTAGCCAGGTCATCTGCTATTTGCAAGGTACGATTTACTACAATAACAGAAGCAACACCAGCGCGGCAAAATGCAGCCAATGCCCCACGGGCAGCTCCGCCAGCACCAACCAGAACAACCTTGCTTCCAGCAATCCCACACTCCAGGTCCTTTGCTAAAGAAATAATCATTCCATCGCCATCCGTGTTATGGCCAATCAACCTCCCCCCTTGATTAACCACTGTATTAACAGCCCCAGCCTGCACAGCCGAAGGTGCTAACTCATCAAGCAGAGGCATAATACTGGTCTTGTGAGGAATGGTGACATTAAAACCACATACCTGTAACGCCCGCAATCCTGAAACCGCTGTTGCTAGCTGATCAGGTTCAACAGCAAACGGGACATAGAGACCATCTACAGCAGCGGCCTGTAAAGCTGCATTCTGCATTACAGGTGAAAGAGAATGGGTCACAGGATAACCGATGATCCCATAGATCCTGGTCTTCCCGGTAATGACTGATTTATCGTTCATCGGCTCCCCCGGCAGCGGCAGGAATAGCATAACGCCGTCGCATCAGTCTCAGGTTTTCCTGCCATTCAGGCATAATCTTTCCAGCCAACAGTAGCAAGCGCGAGGCCTCCTTTACATGGCCTCTGCGCGCCAACTCCTCGGCCGACTGCAGAAGACAATAAGCATGGATAATCAATGCCTTACGAGAATCAATATCGGGCAGCCACCCCTTGGGTGTAAGCCGATGCAAAACATACATCTTCCAGATTGCGGCATCATCATAGTGTACTAATCCGCTATCCGACAGCCAGTACAGCATCCCTTGCTGAACAGGTTGTTGATTGTTCCAGTCGAACGAATAGCGGGTAGAGAAATCCATAAGAACTGGTCGTTGTTGACGTAACTTTTCGACCAAATGAATAAAAAACAGCTCGGCGGTTACCGTACCTGGTTCCTCTTTAAATGGCTGGGCAAGACGTGGCAGTTCCCGTTGATACCAGGGAAAAACCAAGTGCGGAATATGAGCCAGATCAAGATCTTCTCTGAACCGCTCAACTCCCTGCAGATACCAGAGAGGAAATGCGCCGCTATCTCCCCAGGTAAACAAAAGAGCATCCTCCGGCAAAGGACGCAGGGTATTTAAGGCATAGTCCTGAGCAAGATAATTTTTATGTTGGTCCTGTGCTGAAAGATTGAGGGATAGCTGCACGAGCGGTATGAGTAAAAAGAAAAAAGCCAAGACGACATGGTGTAACACCCCATAGTGGTCTGGCTTCTGAGCCGCTGCTGCACCTCTAGCTGCAGCAGTAAACAGACCAATTGCAAGTACCACGGCAGCTAACAAATACAAAGGCGTATAGAACTCCTCAGTCAAAAAAATTGATTCGAATTGAGGATTAAAATAACCGGCAATAATCAGCCAAAAGCAGAAGAGACTCATCGCCAGATACACAAGAAAAGCCCGCTGGATCTGCCAACACGCCCACAACCCGATCAACACAAACAACAGGCCAACCCAACCAAACTCATGGGGTAGATTAAAGGCCGCAAGCTGCTTAAATAGCAAACTTACATCTCTGCTGTGAGGATCTTCAGGATATCCTCGCCGCAACAGATGCCAGAGAAAACGGGAGATGACATCAGGATCACCCCAATTTTGACGGGTTTCTGCAGCAGCACGCAGCGGCAGATATAACTGCACAGCTCCACCGAGCAACAACATACAAACTGTCAATATCCATTCTCGCACACGACGTATGGATTGCCATGACGTTACCAACACAAACAACAGACAGCCGGGTAATAACAGTACAATGGTTTGATGGGCGCCAGTAGCCAGACCAGCCAGAAAAGCCGCTGCGTACCACCAGGCAGGCTGTTCATCTCCCTGGAGATGGTTTTTACCCCAGCGCAACAGAAAAAATAGTATCAACCCGCTTATAAATGCCAGTAACGGATAGGGTTTATCATGGTTACTCTGTAGCCAGAGCCGTGGAGAAACCGCAAAAATCAGGGCACCTGACATTGCCGCTAAACTCTTCGCAAATTCAGAAAAAACAGGATCTTCACAAAAAATGACCACATCAAGAAGTGCCCTGATCAGATGATAGACCATAAGACAAGCCAACGCTGCAGAAACTGCTGTTGCAAAATTGACTTTGAAGGCAATGGTACCAACCGGTAGCCAGGCAAACAGTTTTGCAAAAAGTAGAAACAGTGGATAGCCTGGAGAGTGGGCTGACCCCAGAAAATGTACGGCAGTGACAAACTCACCGCTGTCATAAAACGTAATGGTTGGGGCCAGACAGCCAAGATAGATTCCAAGTGGCAGTATAAATGCCAGTAGTGACCCGACATCAAGATAACGTGACACCATCTGTCTCATCACTGTTCGCCTGCAGTAGCAGCCTGTTTACGCATTTTACCCAGTGACATCCCCTGAGACCAGACCTGATAAAGACCAGCAAGTATCACCGGAAAAAAACCAACCCCATGCACCACCAGTGCAATACTTACCGATTGGGTATCAGGCAGGCCAAAAGCAGCCAGGCCGGTATAGCAGGCCAGATGATACGTACCGATATACCCGGGCGCAGCAGGCACCATCACAGCAAAAACCAGCAGTACCATAATAAAAAAAGATGCTGTCAAAGGGAGATGTATTCCAAAGCCAAGCAGGATCAGGTAGATGGGCAGAGTTGCACTGACCCAGATAAGAACAGAGCTAACGAGAATGCCCAGAATGTCACTGCGTCGATAGGTAATACGCAAACCACCAAGGAAAGATCCTATAAGTGGAATGGTTTTTTCTGCAATAACAGCAGGAAACGGTTTAAGTAAGTGAGTGAGAAAGGATATCGTGACAGAGGTGCGTAATTTTAAAAGCACCAGAAACAGTATCACTCCAGCATAAAAGATCAGCATAGTTGTACCACCAGCACGCAGCAGCGATGCTGACTGCTCCATTCCTGCCGGTAGCTGCAAGGTCAACAGCACTCCTGCCAGCATGACCATTACACTGAAACCATCAAACAGTCGGTCTATAACCAGCGAAGCAAACACTGATGGTGTCTGCAGGTGCTCTTTTTCAGCCAACACCCAGGCCCGGATAAACTCACCTAATCTGGCAGGAAAAAGGTTGTTTGCCATGTAACCCACAAGTACTGCTGGATAGAGGGATCCTAGAGCTATTTTACGTTCATGCAACAGCAAATAACGCCAGCGAACAGCTCGTACCCAGTAGCTGAGAAAAGTAAAAAGAACAGCAGCTGCAAGGCAACGCAGGTCAAGTTGCCGTAGTGCCGCAAGTAATGACTGAAAATCGATCTTGCGAAGGAGCATCAGGAGCAGCAGTAGACTAATCCCGATCCCTATCCAAAATAACACTGTTGAACGTTTCATTGCCGGTACTCTGCAGGTAGTCCGGAAGCCAGTATATTACGGGCAGTAGCCACATCTGAAAAAATTTGTGACATCAAAGCGGCCTTATCAGAAAATTTTTTGATGTCACGTAACTTATCAACAAAATGAATTACCACATCCTGACCGTACAAATCAGCGCTGAAGTCAAACAGAAACACCTCAATAGTATGCTGACCACCGCCAAAGGTTGGATTCACCCCTACACTGCACGCCCCCATAAAAAGTTCGCCCAACACGGAAACCCAGACAGCATAAACACCATCACCTGGAATCAACTCATTATGAGTCACAATATTGGCCGTTGGAAACCCCAAAGAACGCCCTATTTCTCGTCCATGTACCACCTGACCAGAGATACGGTGGCACCGTCCAAGTATCTGCAAAGCCCCTGCAACAATCCCATCAGTAACAAGTTGTCGAACTGCAGTGCTGCTAAATAAGATTCCGTCATCACCAACCGGGTCAAGCGTCTGCACCTCAAAATTCAACTCACGCCCCATTTTAACCAAAAAAGATTCATTACCCTCACGCCCACTACCAAAAGCATAGTCATGACCAATAACCAGAAAGCGGACTCCCAGACAGGTGTGCAGAACACGCCGCACAAAAAAATCAGCAGACAGCTCAGAAAACTCTTTTGAAAATGGAATTACCAACAGCAGATCAATGTCGCTTTCAGCAATCAATTCGCGTTTCTGATCGTCAGTCGTAATGAGACAAAAACGACGGTCATCAGGACGCAAAACACGCAACGGGTGGGGAGTGAAGGTCACAACCACAGAGAGTGCAGACAGCTCTTTGGCGCGATTAGTTACCTGGCGAAAGATCTCGCGGTGCCCCCGGTGCACACCATCAAAATTCCCAATGGTAACCACCGATCGATCTGCAAGAGGGCGGGAAAAATTATTTGTTATCATAGTACGCATAGTTCAGTCTATATGGCACAATTTTGGCCTTGAAACAACCCTGATGCCTTGACAAATCTGTCATCAGGGTTCAATAATTGCAGCTCAATCTGTATACACTATTATCACGGGAGTATCCCATGATCATTGAAAGTGATTTTCTGGTCATCGGCAGTGGTATTGCCGGTCTTTCCTTTGCACTTCAGGCTGCTGCACACGGAACTGTTTCCGTTGTCACCAAACGTGAAGTAGCAGAATCGGCCACTCGTTATGCCCAGGGAGGTATTGCCTCAGTCTTTTCCAGCGAAGACTCTTTTGACGCTCACGTGGAAGATACGTTGGTAGCAGGTGCTGGCATTTGTCACGAGGATGTCGTACGAATGGTGGTTGAGGAAGGTCCTCAAACCATAAAGAACCTGATTGAATGGGGAGTGAAGTTCACCACCACCACCAAGGGCGATGAGTATGACCTGACCCGAGAAGGTGGTCATAGTGCCCGCCGGATTTTACATGCTGAAGACATAACCGGACGTGAA